>NC_020156.1:0-340416 GCF_000332115.1 Nonlabens dokdonensis DSW-6 | reverse complement strand
TACTTCTACTTCTAGATTGCTACCTAGTAGATCATTTATGATAAGTAGACTTTCTTGAGCATGAATGTATAATAAGGTAAGTATAATCATTAAGCCGTAAGCACTTACAAATAAGTTGTAATACCAGGTGGTTTTAATTTCATATTTTTCAAAGTGCTCTTGTCCAAAATGGTAACCACTGATCACTATAAACAGCGTTAAAATAAATTCTGGGACGATAAAAAATAAACCAGTACCTGCAAGAACTATTAAAGAATAAAGCCCTAGAAATAATAAAGTCTTCTTTAAGTTTAATTTTCTAGCATTGAAATAAATCTTTAAATCGTTTGCGCCATGTCCTACACCTATCGTAAGAATTAAAAAATAGCCTAATGCAAACTCCATTGCTTCAGGTATTTGAAAGGATATCCATAAAAAGAAAAAACTCAGTACCATAATAAGGTTATATAACTGAAATTTCCTAGACATATTTTTTGTTTAATATTAACACTTCAAAGTTAAACAATTATGTTTAATCTTTCGTATCTTTACTTAAACATAAAAACTTAAATTATGAACTTTTTACTTTCAACACTTGAAGTGGCTAAAATGGCCACAGATGATTATGTAGGTTTTACATTTTTCATCGGGAGCATGGCCATGATGGCTGCAAGTGCTTTTTTCTTTTTGTCATTGAGTCAGTTTGACAACAAATGGCGTACCTCTGTATTAGTCTCTGGACTAATTACTTTCATAGCAGCGGTGCATTATTTTTACATGAGAGATTATTATGCTGCAACAGATAGCTCTCCAACTTTCTTCAGATATGTAGACTGGACTTTAACAGTACCGTTAATGTGTGTGGAATTCTATTTAATCCTTAAAGTAGCTGGTGCAAAACTAGGACTGATGTGGAAATTAATTTTCTGGTCTGTAGTAATGCTAGTAACAGGTTACTTTGGAGAAGTAATCGCATTAGGAAATCCTACCATGCAATGGGTTTGGGGTCTTGTTTCAGGAATCGCTTACTTCATTATAGTATACATGATATGGTTCGGTGAGGCAAAGAAACTCGCTACATCAGCAGGTGGAGCAGTTCTTAAAGCGCACAACATCTTATGTTGGTTTGTACTAGTAGGATGGGCCATCTATCCATTAGGATATATCCTTGGTACTGAAGGTGGATTATTCGGTTTACAACTAGTTGAAGATCCTAAAGCAGCACAAGAAGCAATGGACGTAGTTTACAACATTGGTGATGCAATCAACAAAATTGGATTTGGTCTAGTTATTTATAGTCTAGCTGTTACGTCTTCAAAAAAAGTTGAAGCTTAAGAGTTTATAATCTAAATAGTAAAAGCTGGCTTTTTAAAAAGCCAGCTTTTTTTTTAAAATTATTTTCAATTGAAAACAAAATAGAATTCTCATAGAAATCATTAAAGAATCTTCTTTAGCTACAGGTTAAGAATTTCTATTCCTAACGCATATTCTGACGTTGTCGTTAATTTGAAAGCATAAGAAAAGCCCATTGCAATTGTTGCAATGGGCTTTTATCATTTTCTAGAGAAGAAAAGGAACTAGTTAATTCCTACTACTTCTAGTTCAAATACTAAATCTTGTCCCGCTAGAGGGTGATTTGCATCTACGATAATATGGTCATCTTCCACTTGGGCTACTCTTAACTGGCGTTCAGTTCCATCAGGATTTTGAGCCATAAGTCCCATTCCTACCTCTGGTTTGATCTCACCTGGCAATTGGTCTTTAGGAACTTTGTGAAAAAGTTCTTTCATCACCTCACCATAAGCTTCTTCTTTAGGTATTTCTATTGTCTTTTTCTCGTTCACTTTCATGTCCACAAGACCTTTTTCAAAACCTGGTATCAATGCACCTTGACCTAATTGAGCTTCTAGTGGCTCTCTTTCGGCGCTCGTGTCAAAAACTTGTCCGTTTGCTTTTAATTTTCCTGTGTAATGCACTTTTACAGTGTCATTTGCTTTCACTTGACTCATAAAATTGATATTTTTTGTATCGGCTGCAAAGGTATGATTTACAAATACCTAACAAAATTGAGACGGCTTTAATCCTCTATATTAAGAAAGACTTAACAACTTAGGTGGCTTAATGATGAATTGTAGGGTTGTTTTGTTTTCTCGCTTTCGCGAAAGCGGAATAAGATAACGTTCTAGCTACTTATGAAAATTGGAATAAGAAAGCACCTTAACCACAATTGGTTTTGAAATGTAACCTAAGAGATGGCAGTAGTATCAATCACCTTCTTTGTTAAAGTCATCGGGCAATTTTTGTAGCTCATATTGATTATGTATGCTAATGATCGCAAGACCGAATAGGACAGCTACTACTATCAAAATAGTACTTATTAGTCCACTGACTCCAAAGGAAATTCTTATCAGGATGGTAGAAATAATAAATCCTGAATTCCTTATGGTTTTATGAAATTCATGGGTGTAGAAAAACGAAATGAGTAATAATACCACATCTACTAAAATCAAAATAGTAAAAAACTCATCAAAAAATAGGTTGTTAATCGTGTCTAGTGGTGGCAATTCATTGGTAGAAAAGGAAATTTCTAATGACCAATTAATCAATGTATACAACGCCATAAAAAAGAATAATGGCACTAAAATCACAGCGATTGTTTTTTTCTTTTTTACAAATCGGTCTATGGAAGAAGGAGCCGTATCCTGAAGCTCAATTTTACGTTTACCTTGTTTTTGAAACAGATAAATCAAAAAGAATAACAGCAAAGATGCGACGATGTCATAAGTAAATTGCAAATCGCCTTTAATTTCAAACCAGTTAGACGTTAACTCTAAAGCAGATAAATCTTTAAATAATTTACGGATAATTATAAGAGTGATGATCTCATACTGTTTAATGATGTATGTAGTAAAAGATTTAGGTAAATAGTAAATTAAGAGATACACCTCATAAATTAAAATAAAAGAAAATGGCGTGTATATGGCCGATATAGGATTCTTTAATAATTCTAAATCTTGAGAAAAAGGCAGCAAGTTAAAATCGATCAAATAAATTACGGCTAGGTGTATGAAAAAACTAACCAATGCAATAAAAAGAATTATTCTTTCGGTTTTTTTCCTGGTTTTCTCAGAGAGAAATCTGTCAAAAAGAATAGGTATAAGCTTAGTTATTTTGGTCATCTGTTGGTTGATTCTAGCAAGAGTAAACCTAAGAATGTTATTGTCTCTTACATCGATTACTTAAAAATAGTCGTTAAGAAGTTGAATCATAACAGCTTTGGGATGATTTTCACAGTTACACAGCTCCATTTGTAACTCTTTAATTAATTTTATGATTGTAAAAGGTCATTTCTATTTCGACTAGACGTGAGATGAATAACTCATTTTCTTTTTAACAACTCAAAAGTTGCTGCGTTACCCTAAAAATTATTTAAGTTTTTCCAGCTCTTGATCTGCTTGTTCATAGCGCATTCTGTGTAGTGCTGCATCTACAAAGAGACTTAATCCGGTATTAAAAATTACTAATGCTATGGTGCCATAACCTATCCATTGCCACCATTCAGCGCCATCATATCTGTAAAAAGCTGCATCTGTAATACAACTTATTCCTGCTCCTATAAGAACTAATCCTGCTGGCGCTTGATATTTCCATCTTTTGTAGTGTTTTGTGGCTTTTTTGTTCATGGGATCGTTGTTGAGGTTTTATACTTATTGTAAAATAAGGAATTGTGCCTTAATAGAGTACAATGATACTTGTTAAACTAACTATAGTTCGTTAAGAATCACTTCTACATGATCTAGTAAATAAATGTATCTAATGATTGATTATTTACTTTTTTTCCAGAAGTATTGGGTTAAATAAATAAACAAAAGTAGCATCGTGACAGACATCACTGTTAAATAGGCTCTTTGTGATGCAATATCAGGAGTAGACGACGTCATGATTCTGTACGATTCAGAAACTGCACCTAAAGATCCGGCTCCAAAGAAAAATGCAAGTATTCTGAAAGCTAATTTGCTCATAATCTTGTTACTTTATTTTTTGAGTTTATTTAAAAGTAAGTAAAAATACATAGAGAATTTATTTCAGCTTCTTTAATTACAAGTGTTTTGTACAAGTTTAGCTTTTGCGAAAGCGGAACTAACAAAGGTTCTATTCAATCAGTATATAAGCAGTGCTTACTAATGTCTCCCTAAAGAATCTGCTTTTTTAAGTAAATCAGGCATGCGATAATCTCCGTGCATTTTATGAATAAAATCTGCTGCTACATCTAAATCAATTCCCAAAGCGGTAATATAAAGTGGTTTTTTACTCTCACCTCTGTAGACCAGTCTTTTGTTATGTTTTATGGGTACAAAGTTGTTTTTGCCTACTCCAATCAACGGAATTTGCTTGTCCAAGCTTTCATATAAATAGCCGCCTAAACCTAATTTATCCTGATCGTCTAAAATAACAAAACCATCTATTATTATGGCCTCACAATCTTGAAGGTTTATTTTTTTAAGTAGATCTAAAATACAAGGTAATTCTCTTTTGTAGAATGCTCCAGGTACATACTCCTGTATACCTGTATACAATTCTTCATGGACTAGGGTTTCTTCTTCGTCTTCCCAATCATCAAACTGTATAGCAATGGTTCTTGCCTTATCGTTAAAATAAAAAGTGTCAAATGCTAGAATCATTGTAAATAGAGCTCTTTTAAAATAATCTTATTTATTTTTTTTCAACATTTATAACTGATAATCAATATATTAATGTGATACCATTACCCTTAAAGGAAGTTGTAAAAGAATAATTTAAAAACAAAAAGAATCTAAAATTCTATTTGAGAATACAACTCTTTAGGTAAAGACTTTACTGCTTCTTCAAGTTTAGTTTGAAATCGTAATTTTTCGTTTTTGTCTTCTAAATTGTGATAATAGTTGTTAATAATATAAAATCCTAAAACCCTATTGTAAATATCTAATTCGGTGTCGGTTAAAATCGAAAATAATTGCTGTTCTACTCTAGATTTGTTATTTGTTTCTGTTAATGCCCTTCCGATTCTTCTTATACTACCATAATAGTGGTTTATTGCAGGGTCTTCCATTCTTAAAGAAATCCCGATTATTAAATCCAAAACATCGATATGTAACTCTTCTAACTCTTTGAGATAGGTTTTCCTTCCCGCCCAGGCATAGCTACCATCACTTATTCTTTCAAACCTGTCGTTCATGACATCTAGATGTGCTTTGAGGAACACTTCCCAGTTTTGAGTCTGGGCAGATAGCATCGCAATGTTAATAGCATGTCTTCTAGGGCTGCTGTCTTGACTGCAACTTCCTACTACTCTTGTACTTCTCAATTTGTTGAGTAATTCTGCTTGTTTAGTAGAAGGTAGACTTTTCCAGTTTTGGGGTATTTCAACCCAACCACTTTCTAGATCTTTCTTAAATTTTGTAGAAGTTGTATCGATTAAACAATCTGCATAGCCTATCATTTTAGAGTAGTATAATGGTATTTTTTTACTTTCCATCTTATTTGGCAAGTAAAAGGCATCTATATATTCGTCAGAATACGATGATTTTGCAGAATACTTGAATATCCAATTTCCTAGATTCTTTGGATTGTATTTGTTCAGGTTTTCATCAAATCTAAATTCTAAACCATAATCATTATCTAAACGTATTTCAGTGAATTGCATTACGTCATTCTCCTCATAGTCCTTGTATTTGAACTGTACGATAAGAATATTTTTAGTAAGTTTTGTTCCAGGATATTTTTTTAGAAACTTTTCAAGACTTATGTTGTTTTCAAGGTCTTTTTTGGCACTTTTAATATCGTTCTTTTTAAGTTCTAATTTATGACCTATCGCCTGATATTTTGAAGTAAAAAGTTTATTACTATCGCACAATTTAAATTCCAAATTGAGTGAATCTACTACATTACTTAAGCTGTTCATGGTAGATTCATCATAAATGAGCCCGTTTTTCTGTATTTCAAATTCACCACTTTGACTCATGCAAAACAGAGAAAAGAAATAGGAGAGTATTAATAGATTTATTTTTTTCATATACGATTTATTTATAGTTTGATAACGTTTTTTTAAAACAATAATTATCAAGCAGGTGAAAAAGTTGTCTTCTTAAAAATACTCCTTACCATTTTCAAAAACAAAAGGAAACCACTTTTTTAGAAGGTTGCATTATGATCAATCTGCTTGTTAATTGGCTCGCTTTCGCGAAAGCGGAATAGTTATGATATCATTAATAAAGCACCACATTTGAAGATCTCTTAATGAGAACAAATAACTCAAAAACTCACGATCTCAACGACTCACAACCTCATCAACTCACAGACTCACTAACTCAACGACTGACAACACATAACTCATAACCATCATTTAACGCAACCAATGAATTAAAAACCAATAAATAAGACTACTTTTGCAGCCGCTTAGAAGCATTATTTTTTATGAAAGATATTAGAAACATCGCGATTATTGCTCACGTAGACCACGGTAAGACTACGTTAGTAGATAAGATTTTACACCATTGTGAAACCTTCCGTGAGAATGAAGCTACCGGAGATTTAATTCTTGATAACAACGATATTGAACGGGAACGTGGGATTACTATTCTTGCAAAGAACGTATCGGTAATGTATAAAGGAACAAAAATCAATATCATTGACACTCCTGGTCACGCCGATTTTGGTGGTGAAGTAGAACGTGTTCTTAACATGGCAGACGGTGTACTACTTCTTGTAGATGCCTTTGAAGGTCCTATGCCACAAACGCGTTTTGTACTACAAAAAGCAATCGACTTAGGTTTAAAACCTTGTGTGGTTGTCAATAAAGTAGATAAAGAAAACTGTACTCCAGATGAAGTACATGAATCTGTTTTTGATTTAATGTTTGAACTAGGTGCTGAAGAATGGCAACTAGATTTTCCAACTGTTTATGGTAGTGCCAAAAACAACTGGATGAGCGAAGACTGGAAGAATGAAACGACTGACATCGAGCCGCTTCTTGATATGGTGATCGAGCATGTTCCTGCTCCTAAAGTGGAAGAAGGAACAACTCAATTATTAATTACATCTTTAGATTTCTCTAATTATACGGGACGTATTGCAATAGGTCGTATTAAGAGAGGTTCTATAAAAGAAGGTCAAAACGTTTCTTTATGTAAGCGTGACGGTTCTATTACAAAAACCAAAGTCAAAGAAGTTTATGTCTTTGATGGAATGGGAAAAGCCAAAGCTCAAGAAGTAATGGCTGGTGATATTTGTGCGATTGTAGGACTAGAAGGTTTTGAAATAGGTGACAGTGTTGCCGATTTTGAAAATCCAGAAGCGATGGAAACCATTGCTATCGATGAGCCTACGATGAGTATGTTGTTTACCATTAACGATTCTCCTTTCTTTGGTAAGGATGGAAAGTTTGTAACATCACGTCACATCAAAGATCGTCTTACTAAAGAATTAGAAAAAAACCTAGCACTACAAGTACACGATACCGATGCTGCAGATAAATTCATGGTTTTTGGTCGTGGAGTATTGCACCTTTCTGTATTGATTGAAACGATGCGTCGTGAAGGTTATGAATTACAGATAGGACAGCCACAAGTAATTATCAAAGAAATCGATGGTGTTAAATGTGAGCCTGTTGAAGAGCTTACTATTGACTTGCCAGAAAATGTAAGTGGTAAGGCTGTAGAAATGGTTACTTTGAGAAAAGGAGAAATGACGAGTATGACGCCTAAAGGTGATCGTATGGTCATAGAATTTAAAATGCCATCTCGTGGTATCATAGGTTTACGTAATCAATTGATCACTGCTACAGCTGGTGAGGCGATTATGAACCACCGTTTTGTAGGTTTTGAACCTTACAAAGGTGAGATCGCAGGACGTATTAATGGTTCTATGATTTCTATGGAAAAGGGAACTTCTATTCCTTATTCTATGGATAAATTACAAGATCGTGGTAAATTCTTTATTCACCCAGGTGAAGAGATTTACGGTGGTCAGGTAGTAGGAGAGAACTCTAGACCAGATGATCTAGCGATTAACCTTACTAAAACAAAGAAACTTTCTAACGTGCGTAGTGCCGGTAACGACGATAAAGTAAAAATTGCTCCGCCAGTAAAGTTCACACTAGAAGAAGCTTTAGAATACATTCAGAAAGATGAGTACGTAGAGGTAACTCCTAATCATTTAAGATTACGTAAAATCTTCTTAGATGAAAACGAACGTAAACGCAGAGCAAAAGAGCTTTCATAATCTCTTTTCTTAGATAATTATACATCCTCCATCATTTCGATGGAGGATTTTTTTATGGATGGATTTAAGAGTTTGATGCGTGTAGACTTTGATAGTTTTTTTGAATCTGAAAAAGTGATTTTAGTAAAAGGCTGACTTCTAATTAAGTAATCGATAGTTTTGTAATTGAATTCATGTCAAATAAAAGTTAAATGATAGAACGAATTGAAGTTTGAGTAATATCTTTATAAGGAAATCAATTGAAGTTTATTCTTTAAAATTAAGATTATGAAGTTGCTACATTCCTTTTTACTGTGCTTTTTACTGTTGTGTTGTTGGAGTCTTTCCGCTCAAAATGAAAATGATGATGTACTTTCTAAAACGTATACTACGTTTAATAATATTCCTCAGGAAGTGGCTTATTTGCATCTTAATAAATCTACTTATATTAAAGGAGAACAGATTGCTTTTACAGCATATGTGCTAGATAAACTGTCTAAAAATCCGTCTGCTATATCAAGCAATTTATATGTTACCCTTGAAAATAAGTCTGGAGATGTTTTATCGCAACAATTATTAGGTCTACGTAATGGCACAGCTTCTAATGTTATAGAGTTGGATAGTACTTTTACTTCAGGATCTTATGTAATAAAAGCATATACTAACTGGATGCGTAATTTTGATGCTCAAAATCATTACTCAGAACATATAAGAATTATAGACCCAAAATTAGAAAAAGTAATTAGAGAAGAAATTACAGCTACCGATTTAGATATTCAATTTCTACCTGAAGGTGGTAAGTTCGTTGATGAAGTGGTAAACGCTGTAGGAATAATTGCAAAGGACAACACCGGTCATGGGATAGGCAATTTAAAAGGAAAAATCTATGATCGGGAGAACAATTTTATTTCAAATTTCAGTACTAATCAAGTTGGAATAGGTCGTTTTTACTTGAAACCTAGTATATCTACTAATTATTATGCTACTTATTCCTATAAAGATGAAGACTACAAGGTGCCGTTAGAAATAACAATTGAACCTCTGGGAACCGTTCTTTCTTGTGCGACAGATAGTAAAAATTTATTTGTAAATGTTTTACTCAATGAGGCTACTAACAAACAAGTGAAAAATAAAAAGTATCAAATTGCTGTACACAACGATAGAGGAATTCTTTTATCAGACGTTATTTTCAGGAAAGAAGGTAAGCAGCTTTTTTCATTTGACTTGAGTACTTTACCTTCTGGGATAAATGTAGTTACTCTGTTTGATGATTTAAAAGAGCCTATCTCTGAGCGTATCATTTTCAATTCTGTAGGATTTGAAAAGCATGCATTTGACGATGTGGCAGTATCGCAAACAGCAGATTCTATTCAAATAAGTTTTAAAGGGAAGTCCTCAAAAGCATCAAGCTTAGGTAGCATAAGTGCGAGTATCTTACCAGTTCAAACTTTATCTTATAACAAACATCAATCAATTGTTTCTCAAAATTATTTACAATCTTATTTAAAAGGTTCGATTGAAAACGCATCCTATTATTTTACTGATGTAGATGGGAAAAAACGATACGATCTGGATAATTTAATGCTTACTCAAGGATGGAGAAGTTATAACTGGTTTAATAAATTTAAAATTAAGGAGTCTTATCATCTAGCAGAAAATGGTCTTACTGTTAAAGCGACATTGAAATCTGATAAAAATAAAAGGCTGGATGGATTTTATGTAGATCTTCCTAATGAACAATCCCATCTTATTTTAGATTATGATGACACCAAGGATTCTTTTTGGTTAGAAAATGTATACGTAGAAGATCAAGACAGTCTTTTTATTACAGATATCTTGAAAAATCAAAAATTTAGAAAACCCAAATTAAATATAGAAAGTTACCCTAGTGAGTTTCCTGTTTTCAATACAGAAACAGTTGCATTAAATACAAAATTTGAGGAAATACCTCAGGTGGAAGCATATGATTTTATTTTAAATCAACCTATTGAAGGCGTACAGAATCTAGACGAGATAGTGATCGTTACCGAAAGAGAAGAAGCGCTTACACGAGCTGAAGAATTAAGTAAAGGAAGATTTGGAGAAGTAAAAGTTTTGACTAGCTCAGATAGAAAAATGTACTTCATGCTTGAAGATTATATAAGAGCACAAAGCGGTATAAGAGTTGAAGGAAATAGGGATCTCACCTTTAAGTCTCGTACTCGAGATGTAATGGCTATATTTATAGATGATGCGTTTTTTGGTTATAGTATTCCTTCAAGATTTATTTTTATGAGCGAAGTAGATTACGTAGAAATTAATCAAACTGGGTTAGGTACGCAGCCAGGATCAGCTTTTAGAACCTCTGGTGGTGCTATAAGAATTTATACGGGACCTTTTAGAATAGATGACGGTAGTAAGGATAAAAAAGTAGGTGTAAGTTATACTCCACCATTGCGTTTTACCTCGCAAAAGTCTTTTTACACTCCTAAGTATGCTAATTACAACAGCGATTTTTATTTAAAATATGGGACTCTAGACTGGAAAGCTCAGGTTACTCCAGACGATCAAGGTAATTATACTATAAAAATTAAGAAGCCATTGACGCCGTTCACGATCTATCTAGAAGGAGTTCTCAATAACAACCAGCTATTGAGCCAGCAAATAACAATAGATTCTAAAAACTTAGGTGTATCACAGTATCCTTAGTAGAGAACTACGTTTTCACATAAAAGTCAATCTATAGAAAAGGCTAGTTTGCTTAGATACTATTCTACTTTTAATTGTACATCCTCCATCTTCTCGATGGAGGATTTTTTTATGGATGGATTTAAGAGTTTGATGCTGGTTCAAGTTTTCGCTTTCGCGAAAGCGGAATAAAAAAAAGTACATTGATTGAGCTGTCTTCTGAGGTATTTGATTGTTCTTGGATCATTTCAAATATAAATTAGGAGCTGTCATGGTTGTGATAAGTACTTTTATTGCTTTACTAAAAACTGTATTTTAGTAAGCTAAAGTTTCTAACCGATGAAAAAAATAGTTCTCCTTCTACTAGTTGTTATTACCGCATCTTCCTGCAAAATAGGACGATTTGCCTATTATAATTTTGCAAACATTACCGATCATAAAATCTTTCCTAAACGAGAGATTAAAAATGATACTACTGATGTTTTCTATTTTAAAAAAGAGGTGGAACAACCACTGGTTGTCAAATTAAAAGATGGCAGCAGCTTTGAAGACTATCTTGAAAAACACAAAACAGTAGCTTTTTTAGTCATTCAAAATGACACGATCAAATACGAGAACTATTTTAATGATTATGATCGAGCATCTATTGTGGCTTCTTTTTCTATGGCAAAATCATTTACCTCATTCTTGATAGGTTGCGC
Organism: Nonlabens dokdonensis DSW-6; assembly: GCF_000332115.1. Taxonomy (NCBI): domain Bacteria; kingdom Pseudomonadati; phylum Bacteroidota; class Flavobacteriia; order Flavobacteriales; family Flavobacteriaceae; genus Nonlabens; species Nonlabens dokdonensis. The sequence continues at coordinate 328,831 of NC_020156.1, read as the reverse complement.
TTTAGAAGAAGGTTTAATTGGCTCGGTAGATGATCCTGTAACTAAGTACCTTCCAGAGCTTAAAGAAAACGGATTTGATGAGGTAACCGTGGAGAATTTGCTACAAATGACATCTGGGTTAGATTTTAATGAAAGCTATTACAATCCCTTTGGTGATGCAGCAACTTTCTACTATGGAAGACGACTAGAAAAGTCCAGTTTAAAACTGGATTTAAAAAGAGAACCTGGCGAGAGAACTGAATATGTAAGCGGTAACACGCAATTGTTAGGACTTATCTTAGATCGTGTTTTGAAAGAGAAAACCATTTCTCAATACTTAGAAGAGAAATTATGGAAAGAAGTTGGAATGGAATACGATGCTTCCTGGAGCATTGATAAAAAGAAGAATGGTATTGAAAAGACCTTTTGCTGTTTAAATGCGAGAGCGATTGATTTTGCAAAATTTGGTCGTTTGTACCTTAACGAAGGTAACTGGAACGGGAAACAACTTGTTTCTAAAGATTGGGTAAAAAACTCTACTAAAATTGATACGTTAAATGGAAGTCGATGGGGCTATCAATACCAATGGTGGATTCCCAACACAACAGGCGATTTCATTGCCGAAGGGATTCTGGGACAATTCATATACGTTAGTCCATCAGACAATTTAATCATCGTACGATTAGGAGAAAAATACGGCGACGTCAACTGGGAAGGAACCTTTGAAGCCATAAAGCAAACCTTGCAAAAGCAAGGGTAACTCTTGTTCAAAATGCTTAAAAAAACTCCTTTCCTCAGTCCCTGATAATTTGCTCAGGCAAATTACTGGGATAATGAAAGGTGGGCAAAGTGAGCGATAGCGAGCTTTGGTCGGAAAGGTTGAAAGATGCTTAAACTTTCTAAAAAGCTAGAATTTAGAGTAAAAACTTACTAACCTTGTTAGAGAATGTTACTTTAAACACCTGATAAGTATTGTTTTAAATTTTTAAAATATAGCGCTTCATTATTAATATTACCTTTAGATAAACATGAAACGTTCAAACGAAGATTTTATCAATTAGAATAATGCAAAACGTGAAAGATAAAATTAAGATCATGTTAGGATCCATTCAGACTACTGTATCCGTCTTTTGGTCTTATCACATGATTGTCCTCTATTACCAATACCATTTTACAAATATAGCTTTTGCATTTATGTACCCAGATTGGGTATTATTTGTAAACATTCTCGTTTGTGCGATCAATATTTACTTTGGAATAAAACTGATAAGAAAAAGAGAATCATTATCTAACAATTTGTTATTCTTATCAATAACTATTGCAATAGGATTCATAACAAACAACTTCTATTATATGGTTTAAATAGTTATTTATAAAATGAGAAAAACTTACTGCCACCTACCTACTAAAAAACTGCCTACTGATTTAAAGTTCCTTCTTCAAAAACCTCGCCGTATGACTCGTTTTATGCTTAGCAACTTGTTCAGGAGTTCCTTTGGCGACTATAGTACCACCACCGCGGCCACCTTCTGGACCTACATCGATGAGGTAATCGCATATTTTAATCACGTCCATGTTGTGTTCTATGACGAGCACTGTATTTCCTTTGTCAACTAGTTTGTTTAATACATCCATAAGAACACGTACGTCTTCAAAATGAAGTCCTGTGGTTGGTTCGTCTAGGATGTAAAACGTGTTTCCAGTATCTCTTTTAGAAAGCTCGCTGGCTAGTTTGATACGTTGTGCTTCTCCACCAGATAGTGTAGTGGATTGTTGTCCCAAAGTAATGTAACCGAGACCTACGTCTTTGATCGTTTTTAATTTGCGATAAATCTTAGGAATAGGTTCAAAAAAGTCTGTGGCCTCGTTAATGGTCATGTTGAGCACGTCGCTTATCGACTTTCCTTTGTAACGTATTTCTAGCGTTTCTCTATTAAATCGTTTCCCTTGACAAGTTTCACAAGTCACGTAAACATCTGGAAGGAAGTTCATTTCTATAACTCTTAGTCCGCCACCTTTGCAGGTTTCACAGCGTCCACCAGTTACATTAAAGCTAAAACGACCTGGCTTATAACCACGTATCAATGCTTCTGGAGTTTTAGCAAATAGCGATCTTACTTCGTCAAAGGTTTTAGTATAAGTCGCAGGATTAGATCTAGGTGTTCTACCTATAGGACTTTGATTGATATCAATCACCTTATCACAATGATCCAATCCTTTGATGCTCTTATACGGCATCGGTACTTTCACACCATTAAAAAAGTGCGCATTCATAATAGGGTAGAGCGTCTCATTAATAAGAGTAGATTTTCCACTACCAGAAACACCAGTTACTCCTATCATTTGACCCAAAGGCAAATCGATAGAAACATTTTTGAGGTTATTTCCTGTACATCCTTTAAGCGAGATTTTCTTTCCGTTTCCTTTGCGGCGCTTTTTAGGAACTGCGATTTCACGTTTCCCATTCAAATATTGAGCAGTAAGCGTGTCGTGTTTTAAAATCTCTTTAGGCGATCCTTCACTGATGATTTCGCCACCGTATTTTCCTGCTCGTGGACCTATATCAATCACATGATCTGCTCGCTCGATCATATCTTTATCATGCTCGACCACGATTACAGAGTTTCCTGTGTCTCTGAGTGATTCTAGCGAGTTAATCAGTTTTTCATTATCGCGCTGGTGCAATCCTATGCTAGGTTCATCCAGAATGTATAAAACACCTACTAACTGAGATCCTATTTGTGTTGCCAGTCTTATGCGCTGTGCTTCTCCACCAGAAAGTGATTTGGCACTTCGGTTGATGGATAAATAGTCCAGACCTACATCTAGTAAAAACTGTAATCGTTCTCTGATTTCTTTTAATAATTCGGTTGCTATTTGTTGTTGCTTTCGCGAAAGCGAGACATTTAACTCCTCAAACCATTCTACCAGCTCTGCGATATCCATGTTAGCTAGTTGAGGGATATTTTTCTCGTTGACACGGAAGTACATAGATTCCTTGCGCAATCTCGATCCCTCACAAACTGGGCAAGTGACGTTATCCATAAAGCCTTTTGCCCATCTGGTTAGACTTGTGCTATCGGCATTATTGTAGGTTTGTTCTATAAAATTAGCAAGTCCTTCAAAATCAATTTTGTATTTGCGTTTTACACCTAGATTTTTGCTATCTACTTCCAGACTTTCTTTACCGCCATAAAGAATCATTTGAATGGCTTCATCCGGTACTTTCTCCAGTGGATCAGTCAGTTTGAAATCAAATCTTTGAGCGATCAATTCCAGTTGTTTAAAGATCCAGTTCTTTTTATTATCTGGATAGGGAGCAAGTCCACCTTTTGTGATGGAGAGACTGCGGTCTGGAATAATTTTGTTTTCGTTTACTTGATACAAAGTACCGATACCGTTACAATTAGGGCAGGCGCCTTTAGGACTATTGAAAGAAAAATTATTAGGCTCTGGTTCTGGATAAGAAATTCCAGTTTCTGGACACATCAAAGTTCGAGAGAAAAAACGACCTTCTTTCTCTCCATGAGGAACTACCATCGTGATATCGTTACCATGGTACATCGCCGTTTTTATAGATTCGTCTAGACGTTTGATGTCTTCTTCAGTATCGCCCACTTGCAAACGGTCGATTACGATCTCTATATCATGAACTTTATAACGGTCCAGCTTCATACCTTTCATGATATCTACAATGACATTATCAGTACGCACTTTGACGAAACCTTGTTTAGCAATTTGTTCAAAAAGCTCTCGGTAATGACCTTTTCTTCCTCGCACAACTGGCGCTAGAATATTAATGCGCTGTCCTTTATATTCTTCTATGATTAAATCACGGATTTGCTCATCGCTGTAGCTCACCATTTTCTTACCTGTATTGTAAGAATAGGCATCGCTAGCACGAGCGTAGAGCAACCTTAGGAAATCATAAATTTCGGTAATTGTCCCAACCGTACTACGCGGACTTTTACTGGTTGTTTTCTGCTCAATGGCAATAACTGGAGAAAGACCGTCAATTTTATCTACATCTGGACGTTCCATACCTCCCAAAAACTGCCTCGCATAAGCGCTAAAAGTCTCGATGTAGCGACGCTGTCCTTCGGCATAAATGGTATCAAAAGCAAGCGATGATTTTCCAGAACCGGAAAGACCGGTGATCACCACTAATTTCTCACGTGGGATGTTAACATCAATGTTCTTTAAATTGTGGACTCTCGCTCCTTTTACTTCAATGATTTCGTCAGTATATGCCATAGAATTTTTGCAATCCTGCGAAGTTACTTCTAAAGCACTAGAAATAGAATTAAAGGTTACTTAAAAAACTTAAATCAAAATCACAAATAAAAATAAAATCAAAGTTATATGTCAGTTCGAGCGCAGTCGAGAACGGTTTTATATCGAGATGCTATACCACATCTCGACTTTCGCTCGATGTTACATAAGTAGTTGATTCTTTTTAAAACAAACGGATGTGCTAGTTCGAGCGATAGCGCTGGGCTGAGTTTATCGAAGTATCGAGAACGATTTTATATCGAGATGCTATACCACATCTCGACTTTCGCTCGATGTTGAATAAGTAGTTGATTCTTTACAAAACAAACGGATGTGCTAGTTCGAGCGAGAGTCGAGAACGATTTACTAATCGAGGTGAAGGAATATAGAGCAATATTCTTTGTAAGAATCCTATCGAAGACTTCTCAACCTTTCCGACCAAATTTCCGTAAACTCCAATTTGCCCACCTTTCCTTTTTAAGGAAAGGAGTTTTTACTTTTTAAATCCAATAGGTCTTTAAATAAAAGTGTTTCCTTCTTTATCAATCAATTTTTATAAAAAATATAACAAAAACAAGCAAACTTTCCTAAATGTAAAGTATATTTGTCATTATAATAAAAATACTTTACGTTATGAAAAGTTCAGCTTTAAAAAAGTTTTGTGAGTTTGAGAGAAAAGGTGGTGTTTTTCCACTGCTGCCCGTTTCTTTTAAATGGATAGGGATAGGAATAGCAGTCCTTGCAATACTTGGTCTAATGTTAACCGCTTATAAAGGTGGCGACGACATAGTTTTTTTCAAAGACCTTCTGATGCATATGATTCTTATAGGTTTATTTATACTGGTACTTTCTCGTGATAAAAATGAAGATGAACGAACCAATCAATTAAGATATAGAGCGTTTGCATTTGCATTTGTTTTAGGATCTGCCATGTTGTTGCTATTGCCTTTTATCGTGATCTTTCGGGATGGTCTAAGAGGTAAATCTCTAGAATGGGAATTTCAAAGTTTCTTTTTTATCATGTCTTCTTACTTGTTTTATTATCTAATGTATTTTAAGATTTTTAAAAGGCAGTTATAATAAAACTATCTCTTTCTTATAATTAATTCAAATTCCTAAAATCTCAAAATTAAAATAATCAAATATGTCACAGCAAAATAAATCAACCTTTTGGAGGCTTAGAAACGAAAAGCATTTTTTCTTTCTATTACCGTATTACGGTAAAATAATAGGAATAGTCATAGCGATCGCAGGATTTTCCTCAATGCTAATCCTACATATCCTACTGACAGAGCTCGATAGAATCGCGCTTCTTAATAAAATCTTTTACAGTTGTATTCTTTTAGGATTGATAATGATCTCATTTTCAAAAGATAAATTTGAAGATGAACGAATAGCTAATTTAAGATTTCGGTCACTTAGTTTTTCTCTGGGTTGGGTAGCCATTTTATTTGTTACCATACCATTAATAACAATGCTTAGCGATTTATTTTTTACCGATTTAAATTATGAAAACGGAATCTACGATGGTTTACCAATTTTCATAATTTTCATTAACATAGCTCATCTGATTTATTTTTACATATTTAAGAGGGATTTGTAATGAACGATAAACAATTAGAAAAAGTTAGGAAAGGTAATTTTTTACTTTTACCTCATTATATGAAATGGTTCTCGATCCTTCCTGTTTTAGTAGGTGTAGTTTTGTTTTTTACAAACGACAAGACAGGAATACTGAATGATAAAATTGTTGCTGCTGTAACAGGTCATCTGGTACTTTTAGGCTTTTTAATACTTATCTTGAGTAAAGATAAATATCCTGATGAGCGTTTATTAAACTTGAGACACAAGGCTATGGCTTATGCTTTTATGCAGGGTATGTTAGTTGTCATTTTGATTCCACTAATTAATTTCTTTTTTAGCAGTTTATTGAAGGTAGGATTGGTTACTTATTTTGATGGATTTGGTGCGATAGGTGTTTTCTTCTTTCAAATCGTGTATTTGATCAATTACTGGCGTTTTAAACAAGAATTGTAATGAAAAACACCGTCCACGTGCAACGCGCCATTCATAAAATGACTCAAGCAGATCTTTCTGAGGCAATAGGTGTTTCTAGGCAAACCATTAGTTCTATCGAGAAAAACAGGTACGTACCATCTACTGTTCTTGCCTTAAAAATTGCTCGATTGTTTAAAGTAAACGTAGAAGAGATATTTCAACTGGATGAAAACGATTGAATTATCAAGGGTTTCTAGGTTATTTAACCGATAAAAAATACAGATTATCTAATAACAAAGCGGTTAACTTTTTATTAACATCTCTGCTTTTTTTGCAGACGTAACTATTGTACTAAACTTATAACTTATGTCACATTTATACTCTTCAAAGAACAACTGGAAAACGTTTTTATATGCCGTGATTAGAGTAGCGCTTGGTAGCTATTTATTGGTTCATGCTATATACAATTTGGCCAATTTTGAAACCTTTATAGAATTATCAATGGGCTACATTCCTACTGATAGTCCGCTAGAATTTCTTGCTCAGTTGACACCATTGGTACCACTCGTAGAATTTTTTATTGCTCTAATGATACTTTTAGGTTTGTACGCGAGAATAAGCCTGATTTGGGCGATTGTAATAGGCGTATTCTTTACTTCACTTTTTCATTATTTAGGAGATACAGAAACAGCGCTCGTTCACAGTTATACGCTCATTCTCAAGGTAGGTTTATTTTACAGTTTGTATTACAATAAATATTCAGCAGACTATTATAACCTTTGGAATGCCTTCAAATTCAAGGAAGAGCGATTAAGGTTGCAAGAGATAAAAAAGAGAAAACAAAAGATTAGGGAATCACTTCAAGGTCTGTAACTGGTATTTCAAGTCCGAAAAAGGTACGCTTTCGCGAAAGCGGAAACCCACCAGCTGTCATTTGCCAGTCACTCCATTTAGCCTCAATGCCGTCTAATGGAATAATTTGCACCCACATTTTAAATGCGATAGGTTGGTAATTTTCATCTACTTCCCATAAATAAGAATCACCAGGAGTGGAGCCACCAGAAGTGTAAGTAACTAGAAGTTTTTGTTTACCATCTTCTTCGATCAATTCTCTAATCGTGCCTGGATCCATTATTTTATGTGGAGCAATAACCCAAAAGCTATCATTATTAAAGTTTTGTGCGGCATAAGCTACGGCTTCATCGCGTTCTTTTCCTCTTTCTAGACGCACACCATCCTTAAAAGCAATACTGATTTTAGGATACTGAGTCTGGTAAGACACGCGATAATCGTCCCAGTACACATCTACCATGTTTTGCTGTAATTTCCATTCATAGCGGTTTACACCTCTAAAAGTCCAGTGAATCTCTTGCGCCTCGGTGAACTCTTTATGATTGATAGCATCTAGTATTTTGAAAGCCAATTCATCTGCCGGTTTTCCTGAAGTTCCTTGAGGAATATCTTCGTTATAAATAAGTTTTAAGATTAAAAAGGCTGCCAAAAGAAAGCCCAAAAGCCCCAAAAATAATTTTAATAAAAAACGAAATATCTTTTTCAATGTGATGGAAATTTATGATTTTAGGCAAAGATAAACTTATGTCATTGTTACTGCAATTTCTTTGTCAGTCTGAGCACTTCGATATATTCAGCATAAAGTTATCGAAGACCATTTTAGATTAAAAAATGGTAATAAACAAAACAATTAATTAGAATAAAGATGAAAATATTAGGAATAGGATCAAGGATTAATCATCCAGAATATGGTTTTGGAGTAGTAACTAATGTTACTGCAAAGATGTATTGGGTTACTTTTCAAAAAGATGGGCTAGAAACTATACCGCTTGATGAAGAATTTGAAGTTATTGAAGCTTGCGTTGATGATGTTGATACCATAAGTTTCTATGATGTAGAAAAATCCTTGCGAGAGATTCTGGAACGATTTAGCGATGTGACTCAAGTAGTTGCGCTTGCAGATAAATATAAAAATGGAACTATGATCCTAAGACCAGCAGACTCTAATCTTGCTGATAAAGAAATTCCTATCAATACTTTCTGGCATAAGATTGTCATGTTACGAGACCGCTTGAGAGTAATGGAACAAAAAATCAATAGTTCTAATGATCTTGATGATCAACTTAAAATCGACCTGCAACAGTACATCACACGTATATATGGAAGTCTTACAACGTTTAATGTGCTTTTTGCAAGCAAAGACCAGCAGTTTAAAGGAAGTGGTAAGTAAAATTTTCTAGACCAAGATGATGGATTTAGAATCCTTCATTTTGTGCGATACGTACTTTTTTGAAAAGATTAGAGCTGTAAACAAAATCAGTTACAGCTTCATTGTCTGTTTTAAAGATTTCGTTATTTGTTCCTTTCCATGCAAGTTTACCGTCTTTTAAGAAAACAATTGTTTCCCCTATTTCCATAACCGAGTTCATATCGTGTGATATGATAACTGTGGTTATGTTACGTTCATGAGTGATTTCTTGAATAAGATTATCAATAACTGTGGCTGTTTTAGGATCTAGACCAGAGTTAGGCTCATCACAAAAAAGAAATCTTGGATTATTTGCAATGGCACGTGCTAAGGCTACGCGTTTTTGTTGCCCACCAGAAATCTCGCTGGGCATCTTTTTATTTAAATTGACGAGGTTTACTCGTTCTAGAATTTCGTTTGCTTTTTCACGCCTTTCTTTTTTACGCATCCTATTAAACATACGTAAAGGAAACATGATATTTTCTTCTACATTCAAAGAGTCAAACAAGGCACTGTGCTGAAATAACATTCCCATTTCAGTGCGCAATTTACTTTTCTCTTCTATTTCCATCTCATTTAGTGCAACGCCATCATAGACGATTTCACCATCATCTGGAACAAATAGGCCTAACATATTTTTCAAAAAAACAGATTTACCAGATCCACTGGCACCTATAATCATATTAGTTTTACCTTTCTCAAAAGTGGCTGTAATTCCTTTTAGGATTTCCTCACCATTAAAGCTTTTCTTTAAGTTATTTACCTGTATCATTAGCTTAGTAATAGTTGAGTTAAAATATAATTTGCAATGATAATCGCAACACAAGTCCATACAAAACTCGTTGTACTCGCTTTTCCTACTTCTAGTGCGCCACCTTCCATATAATATCCATGATAACTAGGTATCGTTGCTAGAAGTATTCCAAAAACCATAGTTTTTATAAAAGCATACATGACGTGCCATGGAATGAAATTATCTTGTAAGCCTACTATAAAATCTTCAAAACTGGTTAAACCACCATAAACACTAGCTAGATAACCACCTAATATACCTACAAACATGATAATCGCTATCAAAAACGGATAGAACAGTAGCGCAATGATTTTAGGAAATACCAGATAATTTAGTGGATTTATGCCCATAACCTCAAGAGCATCAATTTGCTCTGTAACTCTCATGGAGCCTATACTAGAAGTTATGTAAGAACCTACTTTACCAGCCATAATAACAGAAATAAAAGTAGGAGCAAATTCTAAGAGAATCGATTGCCGTGTAGCAAATCCTATAAGAGATTTAGGAATTAAAGGGTTATCTAGATTTAACGCCGTTTGTAATGCCACTACCGCACCCATAAAGAGTGAGATAAAAGCGGTGATCCCTAGAGAACCTATAATTAAGTCATCTATTTCTTTAAGAATCAATTCTTTAAGCACAATGGCTTTGGTGGGTCTTCTAAATACTCCAAAGAGCATGATCATGTAGCGACCTATATGTTTCAAAAATCTCATTGACGGTAAAAGTATATAAAAAAAATGCTACACAATTTAATGCTTTCTTAAACTTGTTCTTTTTTTCTTAGGTTACTTTTGCATCAAATTTTAATAGATGAAAAATTGTCTTCTCTTCATACTGTCTTTTGTATTATTAACTTCTTGTAGCACGCTTTCGCGAAAGCAAAATTCTACACCAGCAACAGAACAAATATCAGATTTACAAGAGTCAACTAATGAAGAAGCACCAAGATTAGTCGTAGGAATTGTAGTCGATCAAATGCGTTTTGACTATTTAACACGATTTTCTAGCAGGTACACAAATGGCGGATTCAATAGGTTGATCAACGATGGATATCAACTTACTAATAACCATTATAATTTTGTGCCTACTTACACTGCGCCTGGTCATGCCTCCATATATACTGGTACATCTCCTATGAATCATGGGATTATAGGTAACAATTGGTACGACAAGTTTGAAGAAGAAGTTATTTACAACGCTAGCGATAATGATTATGAAAGTGTAGGTTCAAAAAGTGACGATGGAAAAATGTCGCCTCGCAGGATGTTGACCACAACAGTTACAGATCAATTAGAATTGCATACTCAAGGAAGGTCTAAAGTGATAGGTATCTCTATAAAAGATAGAGGTGCGATACTGCCTGCAGGGCACGCTGCAGATGCTGCTTACTGGTTTGAAGGTGGAGATGCAGGTAATTTTATTTCTAGTACTTTTTATATGGACGCATTACCGCAATGGGTAAATGATTTCAATGTTTCAAAAAAGGCAAACAGTTACCTTAAAACATGGAATACCCTTTATCCTATCAACTCTTATGTGGCTAGTGGTAACGATCTAAATGAATTTGAAAAACCGCCTAGAGGGAAAGAAAATGCAACCTTTCCATATGACTTAAATTTACTGAGACAACGCAATGGTAATTTCAATCTTTTAAAAGCAACTCCTTTTGGAAATACAATAGTGGCAGACTTTGCGATAGAGGCTTTAAAAAAGGAAGCTTTAGGTAAGGATAATATCACTGACTTTCTTGCAGTGAGTTTTTCTAGTACAGATTATATAGGTCATCAATACGGTGTCAATTCCATCGAAATAGAAGATACGTATTTGAGACTTGATTTAGAAATAGAAAGATTATTAAAAGCTTTAGATCAGGAAGTAGGCAAGAATAATTATACAGTTTTCCTTACTGCAGATCATGGAGCGGTAAATAATCCCGCATACCTTCAAAGCAATAAGATAAACGCAGGTTATTTTGAAAGATCTGCTTTTCAATCTCAATTGGAAAACGATTTACAATCAAAATATGGAGCAATAGATCTTATTTCAAATATCTCTAACGGACAGATTTTTCTAGATCGTAAGACTTTAGTAGATAATAATTTAGATGCTGCTGCGGTGGAAGATTTTATTGCATATACCATCATCGACTATAAGCATATTGACAAAGTGTATACGAGAAATGCACTTATGGCAGGAGCTATGCAGGATGGCACGGGAAAACTTATACAAAATGGTTTTCATCATAAACGTAGTGGTGACGTCATTTATGTACTAGAACCAGCGGTGATTTCTTATTCTAAAACAGGTTCTACCCATGGAAGTTCTCAAAGCTATGATACACACGTCCCACTTTTATTTTACGGAAACGGAATCCAAAAAGGATCAAGTAACCAGCGTACAGAAATTATTGATATAGCTCCTACCATTTCAAGTTTGTTAGGTATTAGTTTTCCTAACGGTGCCACAGGAAACCCTATTAAAGAAGTGCTTAAAAACTAATCTAGAATTCAGAAAGAGATTATTTTCCAATGATTGAAGCCTTTTCAATTCTTTAGGATGCTATCACAATTCTCATGATAAATTATAAATGATATCTAAAAAGTGTTTTGAGAGAAATCAATTAACTTGCTTTACACTTGATAATCTTATATTTGTATAGATAATTAAAAAACTAAAACATGAAAAAAATATTACTTATAGCAGCTATCATATGTAGTGTGACGGCAAATGCGCAAATTTATTCTGGTAAAGGAGATCAAAAAGTTCAAATAGGAGCAGACTTTCAAGATGGAGCTACTGGTATTCAAGGAACATACGATTATGGAATCGCACAAAACTTTTCTATAGGATTAGGTGTAAATTATGCCTTGGGTCTCGATGATAATATCGATGCAGATTTTGATGAAAGAGCCACGTTAAATTTACGATTTAATGCTAATATAGGAGACGTAATCAATGTAGATCCTATGTTTGATGTATATCCGGGACTTCATTTTAGCACCAAAAATTTTGGTGGTCACTTAGGAGCAAGATATTTTTTTACTGATGGTTTTGGAATCTTTTCTGAAGCGGCTTTTCCACTAGCGAAGTATAAAACAGAAGATTTAACACCTTCAGAAGAATTGTATAATCAGTTCAATTTTACATTAGGACTAGCGTTTAACTTCTAGGCTTCACACCTAATTTAGACTTAATACCGTTCCAACGGTAGTTTCTAATATAATGACCTTGCTCTTCTGTCACTAGCGGAGCAAGGTTTTTACTTTTTGCTATTTGGTATCCTCTTAGATAATCGTACAACAGTTGTATTTGCTTTTTATTCCAAGCCATTTTTGCCGCAGTAATAAAAGTGAGCCACCATCCATAACGCATTTTAAAGAAAGCCTCGCCCTGCAAGTATTTAGACTTTGAATTATAAGCTGCTCCAGTAGGTTTTAAATGTTTTACGTGTAAATCTGGAACGGTTATAACTTGCCAACCGTAAAATCGTGCGAGCATTTCATCAATGGTGTCCCAACCTATGGAAGCTTTTAAACCACCTATTTGTTTAAAACATTCTTTTCTATATGCCTTTAAAGCACCTCGTATGTGATCAGGATTGTTCTGGTTTTCAATTTCCCATTTCCCGTTTTTAGCGATAGTACAATGTCCAGCTACCATTCCTATTGTCTCGCTTTCGCGAAAGCGAGATACCAAAACCTCTAAATAATTTTTGGGAAAAATAAGATCAGCATCAAATTTACAGATGATGTCGTAATCTTCTATATTGATGTGGGAAAGCCCCAAGTTGAACGCTTGTATCACCTTTGATCCAGGGATATTTATTGCTTTAGATGTCGTTGAAACTACTTGCAATGGTAGTTTTTTAGAATAGAATAATGCTATCTCACGAGTTCTGTCTGTTGAATTATCATCGACTACAATAATTTTTGCTGGCCCATGAGACTGTTGTACAAGACTTTCTAAAGTAAGTTGTATATACTGTTCTTCATTATGAGCTGGTATGACGATTGCGATTTTCACTATTTGCTAGAATTCCGTTCACAATACACCAAATAATAACGATCTGTAAAATTTCTAAGTAATGGACGTATTCCTAGTTTTTTTACAGGATTTGTAAATTTCACTCGATCTACAACTTTCCAGCCCGCTTTTTCTAATACATAATCCAGCTGCCACGGTTCAAATTCATGATAATGCTGGTCTCTGATGTCGTTTTTATTGCGATAAGCACTCGCAAACCATAACTTTAAAGGAACGCTTATAACGCATTTACCACATGGAATGGCCTTAAGAGAAGTATAGGGAGAAACAAGGTGTTCAAATATCTCAAAAGCGGTAACTACCTCGCCATCAAAACTCTCGATTTCATGCACGTCATCGTCCAGGTCAATTCCTGAGGTATTTTTAACGTCATATCCAGCGTCTTTCATAATTCTAGAAAACGGATTTGCTACTCCTAAATCTAAGATCCTATCCGACTTAGGAATATGTTTTTCTAGAAATTCTAGTGTAATTTGAAATCGCTTATGAGGAAAGTTTTTTTCGTACAATGTAGGCTCTTATTTGAAATACGAAAATAAAGGTTTCTCTTCTTTGTGTCGAGCGACTTTTGTAAAAATGTAAAAGATTGCGTGCAAGCAATAGTTAATAAGAGTTAAGCATTTTATACAACGAGTAAAAACGGTACATCTTTTGTATTTTTCGCCTCTATGAAATGGACTTTTTTTATTGCATTAATTGTATCCGCTTTAGGATTTTCTCAAAACACAACGAGCCAGCTGGAATTTGTTGACTTTAAGAAGGCTTCAGCAGCAATTCAGCTCGATGCTTTTTCTAACGAAGTCTCTGGAGAAGTAATCTTTGAACTAGACGTTTTGAAAAATACCAATTCTGTTTTTCTAGATGCCAAAAACTTAGTCAACTACAAAGCGACTATAAACGGCAAAGAGGTCAAGACTATTTATGATGGTGAGAAGTTAGTTGTAGAATCTCGCTTTCGCGAAAGCGAGACTAAAAAAATTAAAATCTCATTTACCAGCTTTCCTTCTAAAGCAATGTACCATATTGATGAGGATAACGACCGAAAGTGGGAGCAAGTATGGACGCAAGGTCAAGGTAAATACACGAGTAACTGGCTGCCAAGCATTGATGATATGAATGACAAAATGGTTTGGGATTTTAAAATCACCGCACCGCAAAACAAAACTGTCATTGCAAATGGTTCTTTAAAAGATGTTGCGGCTAGCAGTGATTTTAAGACTTGGACTTATGATATGAAAAAACCTATGTCCAGTTATCTTGTTGCGATTGTGGCTGGTGATTATGAGGTAAAAAGAGACAGTAGTAACGGAGGTACTCCTTTAGAATTTTACTATTACACTGGTCAAGAAGATAAAGTAGCGTCTACTTACAAATACTCTAAGCAAATTTTTAATTTTCTAGAGAGCGAGATAGGAGTGGCGTATCCATGGCAAAATTACAAGCAAATTCCTGTAAAAGACTTTTTGTATTCGGGAATGGAAAATACTGGTACAACCATATTTAACGATCAGTTTTTTGCAGATTCTTTGGGAGCAAATGACCGCAGTTATGTAAATGTTAATGCACATGAACTAGCGCATCAATGGTTTGGCAATCTAGTGACAGAAACTGATAGCAAGCACCACTGGTTGCATGAAGGATTTGCGAGTTATTATGCATTACTAGCGGAAAGAAATATCTACGGAGATTTTTATTTCCAGAAGCAACTATTTGATTATGCTGAGGCTTTACATGAACAATCTTCTAACGGAAAAAGCACAGCTCTTCTTGATCCTAAGGCAAATTCACTTACTTTTTATCAGCATGGTGCTTGGGCATTACACGCTTTAAAGGATGAAGTAGGAACAGA
This sequence comes from Nonlabens dokdonensis DSW-6, assembly GCF_000332115.1. NCBI lineage: Bacteria > Pseudomonadati > Bacteroidota > Flavobacteriia > Flavobacteriales > Flavobacteriaceae > Nonlabens > Nonlabens dokdonensis. Next base: position 313,633 of record NC_020156.1, on the reverse strand, counting down.
TAACTTACGAGCTAGTATCAAAGAATACCTTAAGAGTAATCAATATAAAAATGTAACTACAGAAGACTTTCTTGATGCTGTAGAACGTATTTCAATGGTAGATTTATCAAATTTTAAAACATTTTGGTTGACCTCTACGACTTTCCCTACAGCCGAAGCTTTGCGTATTTTGAGAAAGGATGCTCAAATGGAAAAGTATTTACAATTATCTGCCAGGCGTATTTCTAGTTTTGATGAGTCCTATAATTCTTATAAAGAAACTTTACAAGATCCTATTGAGGTAGAAATGGTGAAGGAAATGGTCGCGCAGTTAAGTATTCACGATGACCCTAGAAAGTATGATTTAATAAAAAAAGCTCTTGCTTTAAATAATCTAGAGATCAACCAGTTGTTTGTGTTAAGCACACAAGAGCTTAACGATCAGAATAGGGAATTAGTTACTAATTTAATAAATGATCCCTCATATGTTACTAGAGAGTCGGCATTGTTTCTTTTATGGAATGATGCAAAAGATAAACGTGCTTTACTTGAAAAAGCTAGAGCATCATGGGAAGAGATCAATCCTAGTCTAGATATGTCATGGATAGTTTTGGCACTTAACTCTAGCGGATATTCTAACGAAGAATTGAAGCCACTATTGATACGTTTACAATCTTATTCCAGTACTAAATACAGCACAGAGATAAGAACCGCTGCCTTTGATTACCTTATAAATCTCAATGCTATGAGTCAGCAAAATTATAAAGATTTAATGGAGGCTAGTTTGCATCACGTCTGGCGTTTTTATGAAAATGCTAGAGATATATTAAAGGCTCAATATAAAAAGGAAAACGGAAAGTTCTTCATTAACCAATCCATGGATAGCTTTGATACCATAAATCAAGAAAAGTTGAAAAAGATTTTAGGAATCAACTAGTAAAGGTGCTCTTATGAAGAAGGATTTATTTTTAGCAGGTTTTTCTTCCTAAAATAAATCGTTCACTTCAGACTTTAAAAAGCTTATTGCCGTTGCGCTAGGAGCTCTTTTATCCATTAAGTCATTTAGGATAGCTTGTCTTAAACCGTCAGCAGTCGTTACTTTATCACTCATAGATACCTGACGTATTTTTTGAATAGTTGTGTTTTTTGCTGCGCGTATGATGTTCCAGCATTCTTCACTTACATAAACTTGTTGTGCAATATTGTGCTCAAATTCAACTTCTATGGCAGATATAAGACTCTGCTCATATTCTGTTTTATTCATCTTTCCAGACTTTGTACGCACTACCAGACTGGCAGGTTTAATTCTTTCTAGAAAAAGCACCAGACGTTCATAAGCAGCCATGCGAGTAGGGAGCGTTTTTGCTTGTGACTCGCGTACGGTTATAAATCTTCTTCTTCTTTCTTCATTTTTCATGTAAGAAGAAAGAAAATAAAAGGCAATAACAGCTACTAGAAAAGCTGGTAATAAGGTTTGGAACAAAGAAAAAACGGCATCTTGCATAGTAATAGTTTAGTTTTTGAAACGCTCAAAAATAAGTTGATATTTTGTCGCAGACTAACAATTTTTAAATTCATTTCCCTCCTAAATGCACACAATCCTTTAAGGCCTGCATTCCCTGAAAAGGTACAGGCGTTTTTTGATACTTATACGTATGTTCTAGCGTTTGGGTCATGTTACTATCGCCTACGCTTACATCTACATCGCGCATATCAAACTGACATGGATGCTCGTATCCAGCCGCGTGCGTAATCTCTAGCAATTCTTTGTTAAATTTTTTAAAGTAGCTAGCGAGTCTTCCTGCTTTTTCTGGAACGACTATGCCTCGTTGCAGCCATTTATTTTGAGTTGCGATACCGGTAGGACAGGTATTATTATGACAGGCTTGCGCTTGAATACAACCTATGGATATCATTGCTTCTCTAGCGACATTAATAACATCTGCTCCCATGGAGAATGCCATGGCAGCTTTTGCAGGAAAGCCTAATTTCCCAGAAGCAATAAAAACAATATGTTCGGTTAGATCTCGCTTTTGAAAAACTTGATACAAATCTTTGAACCCATAAACCCAAGGTAGAGAAACATGGTCTGCAAAACTCGGTGGTGCTGCGCCTGTTCCGCCTTCGCCACCATCGACTGTTATAAAATCAGGTCCCTTGCCAGTGGTTTTCATAATGTCTGCCAGTTCTTCCCATTGTTCTAACTTTCCTATCGCAGCTTTAATTCCAGTAGGTAAACCTGTTTCTTGTGCTATTTCTTCTACAAAATCTACTAAACCTTGAATTCCTTCAAAGGCGCTGTGCGTAGGTGGAGAGAGTACATCTTCGCCCATAGGAACATTGCGTATCTCACTAATTTCTTTTGTGATTTTTGAACCTGGCAGCACGCCGCCTTTACCAGGTTTAGCTCCTTGAGATAATTTTAATTCGATCGCACGCACTTGCGGATGCTCTTGAACTAGTTTTTTAAGCATATCCATCGAGAAGCTTCCGTCTTTATCACGCACTCCAAAGTATCCTGTACCTATGTGAAAAACCACATCTGCACCGCGTTTATGGTAAGGAGATAATCCACCTTCACCAGTATTGTGATAAGCGTGCACTTGCTTTGCGCCATTGTTCATGGCATCTACAGCCTTAGCACTTAGAGAACCATAACTCATCGCGCTTATGTTGATGACACTTGCTGGTCTAAAGGGTCTTTTTCTATTTTTTGAGGCGCCTATGACTTTGGCACAAGGAAGGAAAGCAGGTTCTTTTTGAGTGACATGATCTTTCTCCACTTTGTATGGCATCATGGCATTATTAATAAAGATATACTGGTGTGAGTAAATATCTCGATCAGTTCCAAAGCCTTCGTAATTATTTTCATTCTTTGCACTGGCATAAATCCAGCCGCGCTCAATTCTATTAAAAGGAAGTTCTTCTCCATTGTTGGCAACGATGTATTGACGTAATTCTGGACCTATACTTTCTAGCCAGTAACGTATGTGTCCCACGACTGGGAAGTTGCGCAAAATGATGTGTTTCTTATTGAAAATATCATAAAGAGCAACGACTATTAAAAACGCTAGCACATACCAGTACCAAGCGATGTCGACAAGAAATTCCCAAATCTGTTCCATGAAAGTAAATTAGAAATCAAAAATACAATAGTTTGACTACAAGAAGAAGGTGTTCTAGTTTCAGTTCTAAGTTTAAATATCGTTATATAATAAGTTGAAAAAATGGTTCTTAATATTCCGCTTTCGCGAAAGCGGAATTCTAATTGAACTTTAATAATCTCATACAAGCAATTAGAAAAAATCAATAAAAAAAGAGCTCCGTATTAGATTACGAAGCTCCTAAGTTTTAGTTTTAATACAATTATTAATTACCTCTTATTGAACTGTCCACCTTTTTTAACATTTAGATTATTAAGATGGTATTCTTTACCATCGATGGTGTAATCAATATTAATAAATTCTTCCAAAGGGTAATTTATATCAGAATCAATTCTAAAGGTAAATTCATAAATCCCTCTATCAAACTTTTTATTAAAATCAGTAACCTTATGGCCACTCATAGTTTGAGAGTTTATGAAGCTGAATTGTTCAACAACCGTTTTCTCATTTCCACTGATAAGGGTTATATTGTTTATAGAAAATGAAGCTTTTACGTCTGCATTAAACTCGTATAATATATAGTTACTTTGAGATGGTAGTCCCGCTATATATTTTTTTTTAACGACATCATTAATGGCTACTTCTTTGCAAGAGTTTAAGCAAAGAGCAGCCATTACAACGATCAATAATCTGAATGGTTTAAGTTTCAATTGGACTATTCTATAATTACTTTTTTGGTAACACTTGTTGCATCATTATAAACACGCAGTAAATACATGTTTTGTGCTAATTCACTTACATCAATTCCTTTATCAGAAATAGTACCTTTCTTAACGATTCCACCTACTACGTTATACATTACATAATTATACTGTTTACTGTCAGCTATTTTAACGTTTAGAAGATCACTTGTAGGATTAGGGTATACGGTTACCTCTACCGTTGGAGCATCTATGGAATCTGAGCTAAGTGTAGAGTTTGCAATATTGATTTCCCATAAACCTCTACCAAAAGAACCAGCAACTAACTTATCTGCAGTATAATGAATTTCAATATCTCTTATATTTACATTAGGTAAGCCTTGGCCTAATCTACTCCAAGAAGTTCCTGAATTATTAGTGAAATAGACGCCTAATTCAGTAGCCAAAAATAAATATTCAGACGACTGGTTTTGTTTTAACATTACTTCATAGGTTACAATGTTAGGTAAATTACTAGAAATATTAGTCCAGCTAGTTCCACCATTAGTAGTCTTAAAGACTTTACTATTGTTATTATAACCACTGTAAGTTACGTACATATTATTATTGTTAGTACCATCAAAATCGACAGAACTTATTTCCCCAGAAGTTCCCGTTGGTAAACCTATGCTAGTCCAAGTGGTTCCTCCATTGCTTGAAAACTTAATAGACGAGAATGAAGCAGCCATAATTGCATTACCATGAGTAGCAATGGATATTAAATCTGTAAGACCAGAGTTAGTAGGGCTAATAGTCAAATTCATCGCGTTAGTAGCGTCAATTTTATAAACATCATTACTACCTGCATACAAGAAATTAGGGTTTGTTTTATTCATTTCAAGTGGGAAGTAAAAACTAGCCGAAGGAACAGAAACAAAATTCCCATTACCATTCAATTGTCCTTGAAAACCAGTATTTGTTTGTACAATTCCTCCATTTTGATCTGAAGCATATCTAATATCAGCATTATTATAATTAATAGCAGACTGTATTCCATCACCTAAGTTTACTGCATACCACGATCCATTTCTCTTACTGAATGCATCATTATCTTGATTAGACATCAAGTAAGAATCATCATTTGCAGATGGATTAATAGCAATAGAGTACGATTGTGTAACGATTACATTAGAAGATAGATAAGTAGTTGTAGGTTTAATGTCTGTTGTTGATGCGTAAGTAACATAATTTAATCCTCCATCATTCACACTCCAGAACTCTAGATCAGTGTCTAATTGCCCCATTCTATGATGATCTGAATGTACATAAACGCCAGAGTCCGTAGGGCCAGTCCACGCTTCATTAAGCGTATTAGTCCATGTCGCCCCATTATTTGTAGAAGATGCACCTCTTACTGCTCCAGTAAGAAAAAGACTGTTGTTGATTACCAAAGCCTGATTATAACCACTTTGCGAGTCATATCCTGGTGGAATAGTTCCGAAATCTACAAAAGTTCTACTTGTTTTATTAAATTTTCTAATTCTACCAGATTGGTCCTGAGTATAGAAATCCCCATTAGCATCAGTTGTAACTGACTTTTTATTAACGTTGCTAGTAAAATCGTAAGCATCCCAATTCACATCATTGTTATAATTATCAGTATAATAAACTTCTTGTCCTGATGTAAACATTATTTCAGTACCATTAAATGCGGCTCTACCTATTAAGGAGTTAGCAAATTGAGAATCATAAGCATTAGTCCAAGTAGCACCACCATCTAACGTCTTTTTAATAAATTGTTTTTCAGCAACGAAAACCGTGTTTGCGTCTATGACTATAATATCCCCCATTGTCATTTGTTGATCTGGAGTGTAAGTCAAACCTGTGGAGGAAAAAGTTTCACCACCATCTGTGGATTTCAGGACACCTATGGATTTAGACTGTTGACCATCATAATCTCCTGTAGAAACATAAATTGGTCGTGTTAAATAATTTGCAGTAGTAGTACCAGGTACGGTTCTAATATCTGTAACACCTATACCTGCTGCAAAATCTAACTTAGGTGCCCAAGTAGCGCCACCATCATTAGATTTCCAGATTCCGCCATCAGGAGCACCTACTAAAAGCACATCTTGACTTCTTGTTGTAGGATGCTTAATACGTAATAAAGTATTCAGACGTCCCATTTGTGGATAGTTTGTATATCCATTGTTATTTAAGTCCGCTTGTGCTGGTCCTACATTAGTCCAACTTTCATTAGATTGAGTGCTTTTAGCGATAAAAGGTTTTTGTAATTCACCAGTATTAGATAAGATTCCAGCATTGTAATAACCTTGAAGCTCATTAGGAAAAGTCCCATCTGCATTTACTCTAGGTTGCCAGTAAAAAACCCATCTTTCAAATTGTTTTTTAGCTTGACTATTTTTTCTGATAGAAAGATCCATTTCTGAAAATTCTTGTCTTGCTTGAGTTACAATTGTGTAATAATTTGCTTCAGACTCTTTGGCTATTTGTTTATAGTTTTGAGAAACCTGAGCTTGTCCAATAAATGCAATTGCACCTATTATAATTAGTAATATTTTGTTTTTCATAAAATTGACTTTAACATTTTTTTTGAATTTGTCGCTAAAATATAATCCGATTCTTGAATCTCAATTTTAAGATGGTACTCAATTACTACTCAAAAATATAAATGATTGTTAGTCAAATTTTTGCAAAAGTTCATTTAGTTCAATTTGCTGGTTTTCTCTTACTTTTTTATTGATTCTATACTTGTAGGAATCGATACTTTTCTCAGTTTTATTTAGTATTTCAGCAATTTTTTTATGACTCAAGCCTAGTTTAAAAAAGAAACAGATTTGAACTTCTTTATCTGTTAGATATGGCGCCACTTTTTTCAAATCATTGACAAAGGCATCTTCCACCATATTCAAATGTTTATGTGGATCTTCTGAACTGGAATCTATGTGAATGTTTATTTCATTGATCAAATTGTTATAAAAGTTTTTGTTACCATCTATTTTTTGGTTGATTAACTCTTTCTTTAATAATTCTAATTTTTGATTAGTAAGTTGATAATTCCCCCAAAGTTTATTGTAATTATCTTTGTATATTTTACTTTTCTCTTTGATCGCTTTTCTTGACTTATTAACGTAATAGACGATATAGATTAAAACTAAAATCAGTAATATAAAACCTAAAATATAACCAGATAATGAATATATCTTACTTTTATAATCACCTTCCTTTTCTTTCAAAACATTCAGAGTTGTTTTATTGCTTTTATCTATGTTGATTTTATTTAGTTCTAAAATGTTAGTTATCGAGTCTGAATACCTTAAAGCATTCACTTTATCGTCTAATCCATTGTATAGTTTTTTGTATAACTTATACGCAGGAACTCTATCTATCACTTCAATTTTTGAGAACGAAATCGAATCTAAAATTTGTATACCTTTTTTATATTTTTTGTTTTCTAAAGCTAGCTTGGATCGTAATACATTAAAAGTTGCTAACTCAAGTTCGCAACCACTATAATCTGTATTTGAAATAAAATTATTTTTAATAATCTCTTCGGCTTTTTCAAATTTTCCAAACTGATAACAAAATTCTGCTAAGAATGACAAGGAGTGTAATTGTGCGCAAAAGTCATTGTTAAAATCCTTATTAGAAAAGAAAGTTTCATACTTTGATAAGTAAGAAATATCGCCACTATCTAGCGCTAGAGCAAGCAAACTTTCCATCGAGTAATCCATATTCTCCTCGTCGTTATTTACTTTAGCTAGATCATAAGATTTTTGAAAGGTCGTCTTTGCATTTTCAAAGTCTTGTTGAATAGCATATAAAATTCCTAGGTTGGTAGTAGCGCTGTACTTGAAGTTGTAATCGCTTATGAAGGGCAAAACTCTTTTTAATTCATATATACCAAGTGAAAAGTTTTCTTGATCAAAAGCTAGCATCCCTCGGTAATAAGTTAGCTCAGGATATTTTTCAATATTATTACAAACATTGATGATGCTGTCTAATGTTTTGAGTGTTAATTTATTATTTTTATAGTCTAGTTCAATTTGTTTTGTAAAACGTTCACAATCTTGAGAAAACCCTATATAACTGAAAAAAAGAAGTATAAATAGAATAGGTGTTTTCATAGATAAGAAATTTAATAAGTTGATTTATGGTAAATGAAATTTGCTTTCTTAACTTGATTTTAATATTATAAGCAGGATGCTTCAAGAATACGAAAATTAATTTTAATGAAGTATTTCATCGACTCTTCTCAATTATCCAATTCTTGTTAAAAAAAAGCTGGTTAAACTTGCGCTTTCGCCCTGAGCTGCCTCAGGATATACTTCCATTTTTATGAGTAAAAATAGAAAGCGAAACACCTACAATCCTTATCTTTATCCATTAGAAAAAGAAGAACATTGCAAGATTATATTTCTCAACTTAACGACGCCCAAAAAGAACCAGTTTTACAGAAGGAAGGACCGATGATAGTCATTGCTGGAGCTGGATCTGGAAAGACGCGTGTACTTACATTACGCATCGCTTACTTGATGCAGCAAGGTGTAGATCCTTTTAATATCCTATCGCTCACTTTTACCAATAAGGCGGCGCGAGAGATGAAAAAACGTATCGGTGACATTGTAGGTGCGAGCCAGGCAAAAAACCTATGGATGGGAACTTTTCACTCGGTTTTTGCTCGTTTATTGCGTGTTGAGGCAGATAAATTAGGATATCCGTCTAATTTTACGATTTACGATTCGCAAGACTCTCAAAGGCTTACCAGCGCTATCATTAAAGAAATGGGACTGGATAAAGATGTGTATAAATACAAACAGATTTTTTCCAGGATCTCTTCTCTTAAAAACAGTTTGATCACAGTAAGAGCTTATTATAATGATCCAGAATTGAGAGAGGCAGACGAAATGGCGCGCAGACCTCGTTTTGGCGAGATTTATAAAGAATATGTAGAGCGCTGTTTTAAAGCTGGCGCGATGGATTTTGATGATTTATTGCTTAAGACTAACGAGCTGCTCAACCGTTTTCCTGATGTACTGGCCAAATATCAAAATAGATTTCAATACATCTTAGTAGATGAGTATCAGGATACCAACCATTCTCAGTATTTGATTGTAAAAGCGCTGTCAGATAAATTTCAAAATATTTGTGTGGTAGGTGATGATGCACAATCTATTTATGCTTTTAGAGGAGCAAATATCAATAACATTTTGAACTTCCAGCGGGATTATGATGATGTAAAAGCTTACCGACTGGAGCAAAATTACCGCTCTACTAAAAATATTGTAGAAGCGGCAAACTCTATTATCGAGCACAATAAAACAAAGCTTGATAAAGTGGTTTGGACAGCAAATGATGACGGTCCTAAAATCATCGTGCACCGACTAATGAGTGATGCCGAAGAAGGTCGTTATGTCGCCAGTTCCATTTTTGAGAACAAAATGCAGCACCAGCTAGGCAATGATCAGTTTGCGATTCTTTATAGAACAAATGCGCAATCCAGAGCTATGGAAGATGCACTGCGTAAAAAAGATATTCCTTACCGCATTTATGGTGGATTGAGTTTCTACCAGCGTAAAGAAGTAAAAGACGTGCTTTCCTATCTTAGACTAATTGTAAATCCTAAGGATGAAGAAGCTCTTAAAAGAGTCATCAATTATCCGGCTCGTGGAATAGGTGCAACGACCATGGACCGATTGATCGTAGCGGCAAAACAATACGACAGATCAATTTTTGAAGTCATTGAAAATATCGATCGAGTAGAAATCCAAATTAATAGTTCTACAAAAACAAAGCTGAAAAACTTTGTTACCATGATCAAGAGTTTTCAAGCGCTAGAAGAAACTCAAAATGTCTTTGAACTCACCGAGTACGTTTTAAAGAAAAGTGCTTTAATTACAGAACTTAAAAAAGACGGTACTCAAGAAGGGATTTCTCGTATTGAAAATATTGAAGAATTACTTAACGGTATGCGAGATTTTGTAGAAGGTCAAAAAGAAGTGGCCGATGCTCGCGGTGCACTATCAGAATTTTTAGAAGACGTCGCCCTTGCAACAGATCTTGATAATGATAAAGGAGACGATGATCGTGTTTCCTTAATGACTATTCACCTGTCTAAAGGGCTTGAATTCCCATACTTATACATAGTTGGTATGGAAGAAGATCTTTTTCCTAGTGGTATGGCAATGAATACTCGAGAAGATCTTGAAGAAGAGAGACGTTTATTTTATGTAGCACTCACAAGAGCTGAGCATCAAGCTTATCTTACCTACACTTTAAGTCGTTACCGATGGGGAAAACTAGTCGATGCAGAACCGAGTCGTTTTATCACAGAGATAGACGATCAATACCTAGAGTATACTACGCCACCAGATAATTACCGATATAAACCATTGCTAGATAGCGATCTTTGGGATGAACCAGATAAGTCTAAACTGCGCCAGAGCAAACCTAAAAACGGTACGCCACCTAGTGTGAACCAACCTAATCCAGAGCAAATAAGAAAACTGCGTAAAATGAAACCAGTGAGCAGTACTTCACAAAGCAGTAAACCTGCTGGATTTGAAGGAAAGCTGAAGCCAGGAATGACTGTGGAGCATGCGCGTTTTGGTCGTGGAACTGTCGTTAACCTTGAAGGAATAGGCGGCGAGAAAAAAGCCGAAATCAATTTTCAAGTAGGTGGATTAAAAAAGTTGTTGTTGCGTTTTGCAAAGCTAGATGTGGTAGAGTAAATAATTTGAGTTGTGATGGTTTTTATCCCGCTTTCGCGAAAGCGGGATCATTACATATTTACTGCTTGATCCTTCAAATCGATAAATTTTATTAAATTTACTTAAATTGATACTATAGATGAATCTAGAAAAAAGAAAATATAAGATCATTGAAAAATTAATGGAAGTTAATGATGAAGTAACTATTTATAATCTAAGCAAGATTTTAAACCTAACTGAAAACGACTTTTCAATTCCAGAACATCATATAGAAATTATAGATGCTCGATTAGATTCCTATTCAAAAAATACCAGTCAAATATTTGAATGGAATGATTTGAAAAACCAGTGGTAAATAAATATACTATTTATTACATGCCAGAAGTAAAGTTAGATTTACAAAAGGTGAGAGATTGGTATACAGCTATCAATGTAGAGTTATTGTCCAATTTCAGGGAAGACCTAAATTTACAATTAGAATATTTAATTCAGAATCCAGAGTATTTCCAACGACGTTATAGGAATTTGAGAATTATCAACCTTAAAAAGTTTCCTTATATCATATACTACATGGTTAACGAAATAGATTCTCAAATTGTACTTTTTGGAATTTTACACAACAAACGCCATCCAAATTTGATTCAAGAAAGAATGGCAAAGTAGTTTTTTGAATCTAAAACATCTTTCAATTACCTTTGAATACGTAACAGAAATAAATAGCTCTTGCCACTTAATTTTCTTTCTACACCTATAGATTACCTCGGCGGCGTTGGGCCAGAAAGAGCTAAGTTATTGCGTAGTGAATTGCATGTAGAAACCTATGGAGATTTAGCAAATTTATTTCCTAATCGGTATATCGATAAGACCAAGTATTACAAGATCAATCAGCTGGTTCCAGAAAGCGCTCAGGTGCAAATAGTAGGTAAAATTGTAAATGTCAAAACTGCAGGAGCAGGAAAAGCCACACGATTAGTCGCCACTTTTGCAGATGAAACCGGAAGAATGGAGCTCGTGTGGTTCCGTAGTCAGAAGCATTTTAGGGATAGTTTAAAGATAAATGAGCCTTACGTGGCTTTTGGTAAAGTGCAGCGTTACGGTTCTCAATATAGTATAGCACATCCAGATCTCGAGTTACTTAAGGATCATAAGTCTCGCAAACAAAGTGCTATGACACCTGTTTACCCTAGTACAGAAATGCTCGCCAAACGTAAAGTCACAAACACTTACATTGTCAAGTGTATGCGTAAGCTGTTTAGTGAGATCAATGGCTCCTTTGTCGAGACCTTGCCAGAAGATATGAGGGCGCACTATAAACTGGTTGGGAAAAATGATGCGATGGTCAATGCTCATTTTCCAAGTTCGCCAGAGATGTTGCGTGCCTCTATTTACAGGTTAAAGTTTGAAGAACTGTTCTTTATTCAAATGGAATTATTGCTTCAAAATAGAATCCGCAAAACCAAAATCAAAGGTTATGTTTTTGATCTAGTAGGAGAGAAATTTACCGATTTCTATAATAATCATTTGCCTTTTCAATTGACTGGAGCTCAAAAACGAGTAGTCAAAGAAATCCGGGCGGATATGGGAACCGGCGCTCACATGAACAGACTGCTTCAAGGAGATGTAGGCTCAGGAAAGACTATTGTTGCGGTTCTTACGGCATTACTTGCTTTAGATAACGGCTTTCAAGCCTGCATTATGGCACCTACGGAGATTCTTGCTCAACAACATTATGCTGGTGTTTCTGAATTGCTAGAAAGAACAAATATTACGGTTTCTATTCTTACAGGATCAGTTAAAACAAAAGATAGACGTGTGATTCATGAAGGTCTTGAGGATGGAAGTTTGGACATTCTTATTGGTACGCACGCGCTCATAGAAGACAAAGTCAAGTTTAAGAACTTAGGAGTTGCAATTGTGGACGAGCAACACCGTTTTGGCGTAGCTCAACGTGCTAAATTGTGGAAGAAAAACGATTTGCCACCGCACGTACTAGTAATGACAGCAACACCTATTCCTAGAACACTAGCAATGAGTTTATATGGCGATCTAGATATATCAGTGATTGATGAATTACCGCCTGGTCGTAAAGAGATTAAAACCGTGCATCGATATGATAAAAACAGACTTGCTGTTTTTAAATTTATAAGAGATGAAATTGATCTCGGGAGACAAGTTTATATGGTGTATCCGCTGATTGAGGAATCTGAAACACTCGATTATAAAGACTTGCAAGATGGCTATGGAAGTATCGTAAGAGAATTCCCATTACCTAAATATAATGTAAGCATCGTTCATGGCCGTATGAAACCAGAGGACAAAGACTACGAAATGAACCGATTTGTAAAAGGGGAAACACAAATTATGGTGGCAACCACGGTAATTGAAGTAGGTGTTAATGTTCCTAATGCAAGTGTAATGATTATAGAAAGTGCAGAGCGTTTTGGCCTCTCCCAATTGCACCAGCTACGCGGTAGAGTAGGACGTGGCGCAGAACAGAGTTATTGCATTCTCATGACTGGACATAAACTGAGTAATGACTCTAAAACCAGACTCAAGACAATGGTAGATACTACCGATGGTTTTCAAATTGCTGAGGTAGATCTTAAGCTAAGAGGTCCTGGAGATATAATGGGAACGCGACAAAGCGGTGTAATGGACTTGCGCCTGGCAGACATTGTGAAGGATAATCAGATTTTGGCATTGGCCAGAGAAGCTGCGCAAAAATTACTCGCAAAAGATATTAAAATAGAACTGCCAGAACATGCTGGAGTAAAAAGAGTCATGACATTTTTACAAAATAAAAAAGGACTCTGGAAATATATAAGTTAAGTTGAATTTGAATAAAAACCTCTTGCGTTAAAACCGCCTTCGACAGGCTCAGTCTGACAGTAAGTTAGATTAAACGTAATTTCTAGATTTTAATTATTCCGCTTTCGCGAAAGCGAGACCATAACAACCGTTTTGTTTCATTAAATCCAGTAGAATGAAATGAGAATTCAACACTAACGTTAAATAACTCTTTAATGATTGCTAGAGTAGGACATGCGTTGTAATTTGTACACGATTACGAATAATAACTATGGAATACAATAAAATACAAACGCTAGGTGACCTTAAAAAAGCTGGCTGGAAATCAAAATCAATAAAGGAAGAATTAAGAGATAATTTAATTCACAATATAAAAAATGATGTCGATTCATTCACTGGGATTCATGGTTATGAAAATACGGTAATTCCAGAGCTGGAGCGTGCCATATTATCGCGACATAATATTAATTTGTTAGGATTGCGAGGTCAAGCAAAAACACGTCTTGCAAGATTGATGACAGGCTTGCTGGATGAGTATATTCCTTATGTGACTGATAGTGAAATTCACGATGATCCACTAGCGCCTATATCTAGGAGCGCTATAGAATTGATCAAAGAACACGGTGATAAAACACCTATTTCATGGTTACATCGAGATGATCGTTTTTATGAAAAACTGGCAACGCCAGATGTTACTGTAGCCGATTTAATAGGAGATATAGATCCTATAAAAGCAGCTAATTTAAAACTTAGTTATGCTGACGATCGCGTGATCCATTATGGAATGATACCGCGCGCTAACCGCTGTATTTTTGTAATCAATGAATTACCAGATTTACAGGCTCGTATTCAGGTGGCTTTGTTTAATATTTTACAAGAAGGTGATATTCAAATACGTGGTTTTAAACTGCGCTTATCGCTAGATATGCAGTTTATTTTTACTGCAAATCCTGAAGATTATACAAACCGTGGTAGCATCGTGACGCCGTTGAAGGACAGAATAGGATCACAAATTTTAACTCATTATCCTGAGAATATCGCTATTGCGAAAACAATTACTCAACAAGAAGCCAAAAACGATTCCAGAACTGCAGAAGCGGTTTATGTGCCTGAGCTTGCAAAAGATGTTCTAGAGCAAATCAGTTTTTGTGCGAGAGACAGTGAGTATGTGGACGAAAAAAGTGGTGTAAGTGCGCGTATGAGTATTACCGCTTTTGAAAATTTATTGAGTACTGCAGAGCGACGTTCATTGATGAATGGCGATGAGAAAACAAGTATTAGATTTTCTGACTTTACAGGAATTATTCCAGCAATTACAGGTAAAGTAGAGTTGGTTTATGAAGGCGAACAAGAAGGAGCAGCATTTGTAGCAAATGAATTGATAGGTGAGGCGACTAAAACTTTATTTCCACAATATTTCCCAGAGATTAAAAAACTGGTAAAAGGTGATGAGGAAACTCCTTATGACAAACTCATAGAATGGTTTTTCAATAATGAAGGTCTAGAATTATTGGACGAATTGAATGACAATGATTATCAAGTGCTGATTGATCAAATTGAACCATTAGAAGACCTTGTGCAAAAATACCAGCCAGAGACAACTAAGGAAGATCGTAATTTTATGAAAGAATTTATTCTTTGGTCTCTTGTTGAATTTGATAAACTGAGTAAAAAACGCTTTACTGAAGGTTACCAGTTCAATGATTTATACAGCGACTTTATTAAAGGTATTTAAAGTGTCTCTGTCAATTTCCTAGATCAATCTATGAGCTGAATTTTACTTAAGCTTGCCCATAATTTGAAAATTAGTTTTTTAAATTATGAGCAAGCTTTTTTAGTTTAAAATAGCATGAGTTATTTGTTGATAGTTTAATAGGTATTTTTATTCTTAAGTAATTAGAAGTATTTTCGGACATATTTTAATAAGAGCTTTAATAGCTCTAATGTTTTTTATTTTTTATGTCCTTTACTCGCAATTCTATTTTTCTGATCGTTGTTTTAATGATATCTGTTTCTTTAACCAGTTGTAATGACAATGATAAAAAGCCTGAAGTTGATACGGAATTATTTGCTGTTGAAGATCTAGCTAAAGTTATAGAAAACGGTTTCAACACTTATCGATCTGATAGTATTAAGAGTAACTTTAGTCCAGTGTTGTTTTCATGGCGACTGGGATCTGACTTTAAAACAAAAAATACTGCGGCAGAGCGTCAAGGTTTTTATAGCGCGTTTAATATGCTATATAAACAAAGCATAGATTCCTACGTAGAAAGCGTAGAATTATTAGACCTAGAAGTATTGCTTTTTGACATTCATAAAAAAGACAATGTTTACAGATTGAATTATTATGTAACGGATCAAGATGAGAGAGTTGTGAATTACTTGATCTTCTATGTAGATAAAGATCGCAATGGAGATTATCAGGTCGTCAATTTTTATAATGTTAGCTCCGGTTTTACCTATAGTGATATGATAGGTGAATACATAGATGGAAATAACTATGGAAGTAACAGGTCTGAGATGATTGCTCTTGAAAAAGCTGCAAATAAAAGAGATGTAGCTATTTATAATTCCTCTATAGGTAAGCATAAAGAAGCTTATGAGAAAATGAAAACTATAGATTACAAATACTTGAACTCGTCTGGATTTGCACAATATAAAATGATTTTTGCTTCCAAAATTTCAGTCAGTCTTTATAAGGAAGAACTGGAATGGATGAGCGCTATTACCCATAATGAAGTAAGTAAAAAATATTACGAATGTATTTCTCTTACATTAGACATAGAAAATGAAGCAGCCTCTGAGAAGTGTGTAATGGAGTTTGAGGAATTACTTATTTCTAGTTAAGTATAAAAAATTATTTCTTTTACGTGAGAACCAAAGTAGGTTTCTTGTAAGTATTTATATCGATGTAACGGATTCAACAACAGTTTTTTGACCCTATTAAATAGATGGTTAGGGTTTGATTTAAATTTAGTAACTTTAGAAAATGATTAAAAACTAACTAAACCACCTAACCGATGAATTATCAAAGAAGAACTTTTCTTAGAAATATTGGGCTTACGGCCGTTTGTGCGCCATTAGCAGCAAATCTTTCTTTTGGAAATAAAATACTTGATTTAGACACTTCCAGTTTAAGTCCATCTATTTTAAAGAAACTAGAAAATAATAGGTATGACATTTTATTTGAAGAATCTTTTATGCTAAATGAGAAGTGTAGAGCTATTCCTGTGGTAAAGAAAACGATATTTTCTGGTAGTGAGAAAAGCTTATTAGTTCTTATGGACGACGACAGTCACTTTATTTTAAATGAAAAGCAAGTAGCTAGTTACAGCAGTTTTTTGACTAGTTTTAACGCTAACTCAAATCACGTGGCCTCTTTAGGAAACATCCAATTAAAATCTAGAAATATTACCACACCAGCAGAAATACTTAAAGGTGATAACGATAAAGACTTTGTGTTCAAAAATCAGCACGGTAGAGTAATCACTGTGAGTAGTAAAAGTAAAGACGCACACATCAATATTGCTTAGTCTAAGGAATATTGTATTATTAGATCTGATTCAATTTTGAAAAGAGTTGGATAAAAAAAGGTTATTGATTCTGGAATAATAGAATCAATAACCTTTTTGCCTTTTAATGATTATTTGAAACGTTGAATCAGTTTCAAGAGATCATAAGTTAAGAATGCTTAATCTTATCTATTAAGCTTTACCACCTAAAAGAAGCACTTGATCGCAAACTACTTCTGTAGTATATCTTTTTTCGCCAGCTTTGTCTTCCCATTGTCTAGTGACAAGTTTTCCTTCAACGCCTATCTTGTTCCCTTTTTTAACGTACTGAGATATAATACCTGCAGTACCATTAAATGCTACGACACGATGCCATTGTGTATCGGTTACCTGCTCACCTTGCTTGTTAGTATAACGATCTGTTGTAGCTAGTGAGAACTTCACTAGTGTTTTACCGTCATTTAAATTGATAGTTTCTGGATCTTGTCCTAGGTTACCGATTAACTGTACTTTGTTGCTTAGATTACTCATAATAAATTTGTTTGTATGGGTTATAAATTAGTTAAGTGCCATCGTTTGTTTTTGATGACGGTGCAAATATGAGACAGCATACAAATCGCAATAGTATTTTAAACGTTTGCTTACGTTTATTTACGTTTGTAAGTGATTGTAATTTTTGAAAAGCCTATGATACTTATAAAATTCAAGAAATGAAGAGAATTTAAATTTGATACGTATTTTTTGTTTAGTTTTAGGATGTAGCAGGTAGATAGTTATATTCTACTAGTGTATAATTTAACAAAGTCTCAAAATGCCATTTCCAATTGACGAAAAATATATAGAAGAAACTGAATCGGAATTGAAAGTAAAGTTCCCATCTGAATTTAAAAGCCGAATGATAAAATCAAATGGTGGAGAATTATTGATTTCAGACGAGTTTGAATTTGAACTTTATCCTTTTTTTGACAAATCTGACAAGAAGAGGATAAGTCGGACTTGTAATCATATTGGACTTGAAACAAAAAACGCTCGTAAATGGAATGGATTTCCTGAAAATGGAATCGCAATTGGTTCGGACGGATTTGGAAATTTAATAATACTGACTCATAGCGGAAACGGTATTCTGACTGACAAGGTATATTTCTGGAATCACGAAACTGGAGATCAAAGCATAATTGCGAAATCAATTAATGAATTAGATGAATAATAGTTGGCAACAATACGAATGAAACCGTGAAACCAAGAGAAAAGAAAATATATTTAAGAGAAACTACGGACATTTCATTGCTCGAAGAAAAATCTGAATATTCTTTCACGAACATTCTACCATTAAGACACATAAATATTATAGATAGAGATATTTATTTCAATCGTATTTATGAAAATCAGAAAAAAGGTAAAATTCAGTTGCAGAAAATGTTAGACGAAGTTAAAAAAGTCACATTTTCTAAAGATGAATTAATACATTGGTTTTATAAAGTAAAAGATGATGCTGTAAACGAAGCTCATCATATAATGATAAGACACGAAGCATCATTTGGAGGAGATGATAGTGACATAGATTTTGAAAGAATTGGATTGCTTACAGGGATTTATGAAGAAGCCGAAAAGTTTATTTCAATAATGATAGCTATTGAGCCAATAGATAAAAATTCACCTCACTACTCGATTTTAGACGAGTTAGAGCAAATCGATAAAGAGTTTATTGAGTCCAACAATATTCCTGGTTTCTATAATGTTCAAAGCCATCCTAAATATAAATTAAGAAAGTTTCAAGTTAAAAATTTACACGAGGATTGGTATAGCGAATTAGATAAATACAAAGACTCTGAACATATTTCAGAAGAATTTGGCAATATAGAACGCCTTTTGGATAGATATCATAGTGATTTCACTTGGTCGATGTATAAAATAAAACCGAGAGGCGAAATAAAATCCTATTTAGAGTTTCATTATAATTCTTTTAAAAAAGACAAGTACTTATTCGTTAATCACATTGAGTTTAGAATACTGCCTCAATTAGAAAATTTCACAAGAACTGACCATAAGCTTTACGAAAAGCTAATTTATGAATGGATAAACGAGAAGAGAGAAAAATTAAATAATGAAGAGAAAGATTTTTTATTAAACTCAATTACAAGTGTTTGTTTGACCTTTTTAGATAATGTGTTTGAATACAAAAAAGCCCAAAGTGAAAATAAATACAATATTATATTAAGAGATTTTTTAAAGCACCGAATTAATAATAGAAAATGGAGTATTAAAGACCAATCAATGGGTGGAACAACTGACCCAAAAGTTGAGAGTAATACCTCTGGAATAGCATTTCGAGATTTAATAATTGAAAACGAAGATGGCAATCATTTATCTGCAATAGAATGTTTACGAATAAAATCAATTCCTAAAGATGAATCGTCTGACACAATAATCAAAGAACATTTAGTGAAAATTTTCAGAAATGAACCGATTGGAATAAGTCCTCTATTTGTTATTTCATATTGCGAGACTAAAAGCTTTGAAGATACTTGGAATAAATATTTGAATTACATTACGCAAATTGATTTTGGACAGTATCAACATTTAAGTTTAGAAACAGAAATCGGAATTGAAGAATATTCTAACCTTAAAGTTGCGAAAATGAATCATTATAGAAGCTTGAAAAACATCGAAGTTTATCACTTATTTATAAATATGAATCCGTAAAGTACTGTTGCCAACAAGGTGTATAATTCATTGCTATTTAGAGCCTGTTTACGAAAGTCCTCGCGGACTTTTTATCTGTGTTTTATTTGCTAACTTTAGTGCTTAAACACGCAACGAAATCATACACTAGACCGATATTGACTTACAGATAGATAATAATCTAATCTCATCAGATTCAAAATAGCTTATAAAGAACTTTTACTCATTTAACTTAAGATTTTACTATTTGAGATGACAGATTTCAATTATTCATTGCATAAACTTGTTACCAAAACACTAAACGATTAGAAGAATAATTATTAAAATTTTTTGACATTACTAATTTTTTAGTCTCGAAAAATAAATATGAAATCAAATGATTAAGGAAAGTTTATCCAGACGTTCAAAAGTAATTTTACGATTCAATTGAAAAAATCACTTTACATCTTATCCACAATAATCATTTTACTTGTGATTGGCATTTTTGTTTCTAAAAAGGTCAATCTGAATCCAAATTATAAAGTAGGGCAAAAAATTGACAGTTTGAATGGTATCGCAGTCTATTATAATGGCGGTGTAGGAAATGTGGCTGGACGCGAGATAACTAAAGATGGTTACAACATTGGTCTAAAATACCAATGCGTAGAATTTGTAAAGCGATATTACTTCAAAGAATTACACCATAAAATGCCTGACAGCTACGGAAATGCAAAAGACTTCTTTAATTCAAACTTACAAGATGGAGCGTTCAATAACCAGCGAGGATTGAAGCAATATATTAATCCTAGTACTAGCAAACCTCAAGTAAATGATATCATCATCTATTCTAGTTCTGTATTCAATAAATACGGACATGTTTCTATTGTTTCTGAAGTAAATGAAAATAGAATTGAGATCATTCAACAGAATCCTGGACCTTTTGGAAATTCAAGAGAAAACTATAAATTAATTGAGAAAAATGGAAAATGGAGAATTGATCACGACCGTATCTTGGGATGGTTAAGGAAGTAAACTATCATTTAAAAAGACACTTTCCCTTCAATTTCGCTTTTGCAAAAGCGAAATCACGAATGAAATTTAAATTACAACTAGCACATAAAGTTTTGTGTGCTACAGAATCATCGCTTAGGGTTAATGTTAAAATTGTAATACTTAAATTTAAGTTCTATTTTTTAATAGCCCAGATACTTAAAAAAAATAAAAGCTAGAACTACACAAAACAACTTATCGCATGAACGCAATACAACTTCCTTTTAAATTTGATGTAGAGTTGATTAAAAAAGAACTTTCTCAATTCTCAAAGGAAGATTACCGCGATATCTATAACTCGTCTGTAACATTAGAGACTTTATGGCTTATTCATTTAATAGAGCCTATTAATGATACTAATGGGTTACCTGTTTTTTTACCTAATGCAACACTTAAAAAATGTCCTTATTTGTTGTCTGTTTTTGAGACGTTTCTTTGTCCTGTAGAGACTTTTAGAATTCACGTGCTCGATCCAGGAGCCAGTATCCAGCCGCATCGTGATAATGGTTATAGTATGGAAAATGGAATGGTACGACTTCACATACCTATTCAAACTCATAAAAAAGTCCAACTAATAATTGATAAGGAGCCTGTTGTCATGCACGCAGGTGAGTGCTGGTACTGTAATTTTCATAAAGTCCACGAGGTTCACAATAAAAGCGATGAGCCTAGGATTCATCTTATATTGGATTGTAAAGTAAATGAATGGTTTAAAGAAATTTTTGAAAAATCACTCGCCTAATTATTTGTCATTGGAGTGAACCATATATGATTGAACTTACAATAAATTTTGAAGGCTTATTCCGTTTAGTGGCATTCTTGATGGTATCTTTGAAATAATTGAAATATTATCTTCACGCCATTAGAATAGAAACTCAATTCTATTTGGTAAAAGAAATAACTGTTCCTTAATTTGTAGGTGGATGTTGTTACCGCTTTCGCGAAAGCGGAATTAAGAACCAACCCAATTCTAAAGTAAGAATCAGTAAAGAAAATAATGATATTTTGTTGCTCATAAAATATATAAAAACAATGCAAAGATGGATTTAAAAGTAGGAGAAAAAGTGCAGATAATCATCGAAAAAGAGACGCCACTAGGTTATACAGTACTCATAGAAAATGGAGAAGAAGGATTGTTGTACCACGACGAAGTGTTTACAGAACTTACTGAAAATGAAGAGGTAACTGGTTACATAAAAAACATAAGAGAAGACGGTTTAATAGATGTTTCTCTACGTCCACAAGGTTTTCTTAATGTAATAGATAAAGATGTAGATCGAGTGTTAAGCGAGTTGCATGAAAGTCCCAACGGTTATCTTCTACTTACCGATAAAAGCCCGGCAGATCATATACGTTACCATCTAGAAATGAGCAAAAAAGCCTACAAAAGAGCACTAGGTAAATTATATAAAGATAAAATTATCACGATTTCTGATGATAAAGTGGAGTTAGTAAATAAAGACTAAATAGTGAAGTCTTTTGAATATATATATTTATGAATTTTTGTTTTATTTAGGTATGACTTCTTTAAACATTCATAAAATTAAATTTTATCAATTTCTAAACGAGGATCTTACAATAGAACAATTTAAAAATTGGGTGTTTGAGAATGAAGAATTGGAAAGGATTTTAGGTATAGATCATCATAATGATTTATTATCTTATAATTTTAAAAGTACTTTTCTGAGTTCTTACATTAAATCTTTGGTGAAGAAATGTTTTGATTGGGAAGATTTTGAGAGATGGAGAACTATTGTATTATTTAAAAAAATCAACACTGGTGCTATAGAAATGGTTTTAGCATCACACAAATTAAGGGATATCTATTTAGAGCAAAAAGAAGAGTTGAAGTATTCTTTTATCAATATTAGTCTTGCGATAGGTTATGAAAGTGAATTTATTAAATATCCAATAGAGTCTGAATATTCACATTGGAACATTGAGGCATTGAACAAACTCTTAGAACCTTTAAATTTTTATAAAGAATCATTCTTGAAAGACGTCAACGAAAATCTTGAACAGTTACTCAATTCGGAAACTAAAATATAAGCTGTAAACTCAAATACCTTTAATGAAAATCGAATTTGAAAATCTGCAAAGAAATATTAAGAGGAAATACAGCTTTAAATTCCGACCAGAATTTTCTGAATCTTTTAAAACTGAAATTAAAGATAGTGAGATCATTCCGCTTATTTTAGAAGTTTTTGAGCAATTAGAATGGCCTGTTGTTTATAGAGATGATCAATCTGTAGAGGCAAAAAGAAAAGGCGATTGGAATAAACTGACAGAAAAAATTACGGTTACAAAAAATGCTTTTGGTAAAATTGAGGTCTACAGTAAAAGTATAGAAGGGAACTTTATTGATTTTGGTAAAAATTCTAAAAGAACTGGTTTGTTTATTGCCGTTTTTAAAAAGCTGGCTATAGAATATCAATCTAGCGGTCAACTTACAGAACTACAAACTGAATTTGAAAAAGAAAATAATTGGGACGATTACGAAATCCCATTAGAACTTCCTAAACCTAAAGCAACCGCGCCACCTAACATGACTCTTATTTCAATAAGTGCTTTTGTTATTGCCATTTTATTTGGAGTCCTTATGGCTTATTTAACGGTACAATTCACTCATGTTATTATAATTTATGAAGTAGGTGCAGGAATAGGTATGGGATATATTTTTGGTCAGGTATTGAAGAAAGCCAATTGCACAGACTTTGAATTCATTCAAAAAGTCATTATAGGAATGGTGGCTGTATTATTTCTAACCAATCAATACATACAATTTCAATTGATACTAGCTGACTATAATTATCTAGAATTGGATTTTCTTAAATTTATGAAAGCGAGATGGGAAAGTGGCTTGACCATAGAAAATTTAGAAACAGGATGGATAGGTCTTGTTTTAAGCTGGGCGATTCAGTTATTTTTTATCTACCACATTGCTATGTTTAAGATTTCATTACTTATTGCCAAGTATATTATTGATAAAATTCCAGGACAGGTGATAGAATACACCATGTATCTTTTTGAAATGGAAAAGTCAGAAAGTGAAGTAAGAGCGGCGCTCGCTCTTAAAGGTTGGAAGAAAAAAACAGATCAAGACGATGTATTTGAAGCATTGGCAGAAATAAACGGTTTCCATGAGATGCGCCGAGAGTAATTGCTTTCTCTAACTTATTATTACTTTGTTATCCATTTACAAATTTCGGTATCCTGAAAAATGAAATGGGTTTAAGCAATTTGTTCATTTACTAAATTGCAATTCACTAAATTTAACCATCCATAAATTTTGCCTCCAATGAAACATTATTCTAAACTTATTCTAATCGGTTTTTTATTCCTATTTATAGCTTCTTGTAATCAAAGTAAAAAAGAAAATCAAGATGCTATGACTACTATAGAAACCAATATAGAAGTTGAAAAGAGAGATAATTTGTTGGTGTTAAATGGAAAAGAACGCTGGATAGCTAATAATGAAACTACCGCAGGAATTAAGGCTATGGTGCAATTAACCCAATCCTTTCAACATACTGATGACATAGCTTCTTATAGAATGTTGAAGACACAACTAGAATCTGAACTGGCCACGATTTTCAAAAAGTGCACGATGAAAGGCGAAGCGCACGATCAATTACACAATTATTTATTGCCCTTACAAGAAAGAATTAGCAAACTAGAATTAAGCGATGTGAGTGCGTCTAAATCTATTGTTGAAGAATTGAAAATGTACTTATTAGTTTACGAAAATTACTTTGTGTAATATTTAAAAAGGAATCTTTTAATTTTCCTATCTTAATAATATTCATCTCCTGCGATAATTATCTAATCAAAGATGTTGGATAGGAGTTACACTTAGTTTTTAATTGCGCTAATTATCAAAATGGCTCATTTTAAAAGCCTCGTTTATTTAAAATCATCATGAAAGAAGACCAACTATTTAAAGATTTAAAAACAAAATACGACGCTATAGGTCAAGATGTTAATACACATTTGAGTGGTTTATTGTATTCTAAGCCTATTACCTATTGGGATTATATCCAGCCAGAGGCGTTGCTCAATTTACAGGTGCAACGCACTAATTTACCTGACGAAATGGTATTTATAATGTACCATCAAATCAATGAATTGTTGTTTAAGATGATCTTGTGGGAAATTGATCAAATAGCTAGCCATCACGATTTAAAAACAGCTTTTTTTGCTGAGCGACTGGACCGAATCAGCCGTTATTTTGATATGCTTTCTTCTTCTTTTCAAATCATGGGAGATGGAATGGAAGTAGAGCAGTACATGAAATTTAGAGATACATTGACACCAGCAAGTGGTTTTCAAAGTGCGCAGTATAGAAAGATAGAATTTGCCTCTACCGAGTTGATTAATTTAATAGATGTACGCTTTAGAGATACTATAGATCGCAATACACCTTTTAGCCATGCCTTTGATCATTTGTACTGGCAAGCAGCAGGTAAAGATCATAAAACCGGTAAGAAGTCGACGCTTCTTCAATTATTTGAAGATAAGTACATGGACGATTTTATTGTGTTTATGAAAACCTACAACACCAGCAACTTGTGGACAAAGTTCAAATCACTACCAGATGATGATCAAAAAGATTTAAAATTACGCAATGCCATGAGGCATTATGATCATACTGTAAATGTACTTTGGGTAATGGCGCATTTTAATGCTGCAGCAAAATATTTGAATAGTGGTAATACAGAAGTAGAAGCAACAGGTGGCAGCAACTGGCAAAAATACATGCACCCTAGATATCAAAAACGAATTTTCTTTCCAGATCTATGGACAGAAGAAGAACTTAAGAATTGGGGAATTACAAATTTAGAAGGTCACGAGGTGTTGAGGTAAGTGGAGCTTATTGATAAACTGATTGAATTATAATGGTAAAAACAACAGCCATAATTAAAAATAAGCTCAGTAGTAGATTATAAACTATTTGTTGAAATCCATGAGAATAGGCTTTGAAACTCTTTTGCTTTTTTCCTATAATTAAATATATAGGTTTATAGAAAAGAAAACGTAAGCACATTCCTAAACCGCAGAAAATATAAATTACTAAAGGATTTCTGAAATTTTCTTCGTGTAGGTACATTTTTCAAAGATAATAAGAATCCACTTTTTATCTTTAAAAAGAAAATAATCCCAATATAATATGGAATTTAAAGAAATGGAAATTTGGGTATTTGATAAGAGAGAAAAATCTAGAGGGAATCTTTATGTGGAGCCACTTTCAGAAAATGAATTCAGAATGTCCGATAACGATCTTCTTAATTGCCGATTAACCAAAGGAACTGAATTTAGAACCAGAATCAATAGCAACGGTGATCATGAGATTATCAAAATTCTGAAAGATTCTGAATTTACAACCAGACGTTTTTTATTGTCACCAACTTATAAAGAATCAGATTATAGATTTCTAGGAGAAGAGCTTATTAAACAAGGTGGATTTTGGCAAGTGGATTTTGGCGGTATTCTTACAATCAATATTCCAGAGTTCTTTGAATTTGATGTAGATCAAGTGATGAAAGAGTTGGACTTGAAATTTACAGAGATAATAGAATGACAGAAAAAGAGGTATTAAAAATAGCAAACGATCATATAAATCTAATAAATAAAGAGAATCCATATGCAGATAAAATGAATTATATTTTAACTGAAGCTAAAGAGTATCTTTCAGGATTTTATTTTGATTATGAATTTGAATTAAAGAACAACGAAGAAAACTTAATGTTTGGCGGTGCTCCTGGATTTTTAGTTACGAAAGATAGCGGTAAAGTAATTGATTTAAGTTGGTCTGAATTGAATAAGCTTATAAAATAGAAACTCAAAGTTTCTAGCATTTAACCCCTTTTTTAATATCAAAAAAGACCCTTTCCACATAGAAAGAGTCTTTTATCATTTACCTAGTGCAAAAATATCCTTTAGTTGTTTGATCATTCCTCCGTTACCAGAGATCGTGATTTGACCTACTTTATCGGCTATTTTTTCTACGTATTCCATTTCTTTAAGTTGGAACAAGGTTTTATTCTCCTCCATCAATTTTGCTGCGTTGAGCATCGTTCTTGTTTCCGCCGTTTGTTCACGCCTTAGAATGATATTTGCTTGCGCTTCTTTTTCGGCTACAATTACTTTGTTCATAATTGCCCTCATTTCTCCGGTAAGGATAATGTCCTTGATACCACAATTGCTCACTTCTACACCTAGTCTGCTGGCAACTGTTTCGACATCAGTCTCTACTGCAACTGCGATTTCTTGCTTGTTTTCTAGCAATTCGTCGAGCGTGTAGTTACCTACAAAAGCTCTCAATGCCATTTGCAATGTAGCATACAATTGCTTTTCAAAGTCCTTATTGCTCAATAATGCTTTGTACACATCGGTCACTTTAAAGCTGGCATTGAGCGTCATTCTTATGGTAGCTTTATCTTTAGAAAGCAATTCCTGACCGTTCAATTCTAGTTGTCTCCATCTCATATCGGTAGCAATGGTTTCAATTTTCACAGCATTTCTCCAGAAGTGGTGTGTTCCAGCATTCAGCTCTTTCACACGAGTTCCTTCTGCCATCAAGAGTCCTTTGCAACCGGTTGCGATTTCTACGCTGCGCAAAAACCCCAAGTTTTTCAAGGAATCGTAAAAAGCGACTGGCACATTGTTATCGATGTAGATGGATGTGGTATCCGCTTTCACGAAAGCGAAGTCCACCAAACCTTTCCAGAACACGTACCTACCTGCTGTAAGTACTTCTTGAAGCATACCGTTAACAGTAACCATCAAAATCTCTGTGATTCCTACTTCGATCACGTTTACCATATCGCAAAATTCTTTGTTCTTCAACATCAAATCCATCGCAACTGGTCCTACTTGTTTAACGGACATATCTCTAACGACAACTCTCTCGTTAAAACCGAGCCAGTGCACGCCTGCGATCAATACTCTTTCAAAATTTCCATTTTTCAAGACGATACCTCTGTTACCTTCTCTAATTCTTATTCTTTTCATTAGTTCTAATTATTGTGCTCTTTTTAATGGAGCTGGTTGTTGTTTTAAAAACAGTAAAATCCTATTTCAAAATCACCGAGGAAGTGCAAAACGCATGAAGAGTTCGTGATGTTCTTTTTATATTTCTCTGGTCAACAAAGAATTGATAATCATATCACTCACTCTTTACGAGATTTGCTCTCGCTCAACAATTGAGGTGTCTTTCTTTTACTTCAAGAAGTAACTTCTAGTCACAATAACAGCGATTTTACTGCTGGTGTACCTTTTTAACGCCTAAGGTCATCGGCTCTGGTGGGACATTTTGAGAAGTGTCCCTTTCTTCATACACGCTACATCCTAATTGTAGTGCCTCTACCAATCGGGCCGCAAATCATTAAAGGATTTGACAGGATTCGAACCTGCAAGTGTACTGCTGCTTTATCCTCTTAGCTAACTTGCTCTCGCAAGTGTTGGATTCGAACCAACGTCTTCAGTTTGCGATAGTTTTAAGGTTACTATCAACCTATCTCCCAACAGGATATCAAAATTCCTATACGCTACTGCGCAGGAAATGATACTACCGTGCTATACAGAAACACAGGTTCTAAGTTGGAATGATGTTTTTAAGGCTGTTTCGCTTTCTTTTTTCATTTTTGAAAAAATTGAAGTTTATCCTAAGGAAGCTCAAGGCGAAAGCGGAATAATTAAAAGTCTATTTCTTCTTCTTTTTGCCTTTACTTTTCTTTTTACCCTTCGTTTTTTTAGAATTGGCCTTAATTCTTTTAATCTTCTCCTTTACACGGTTTAATTCTTGGTCTATTTCCCAGTTGAGTTCATCAGTTGCTCTTAAGTAGGCTTGCTCCAGAACTTTTACAGCCAGTCTGTACTTGCCTAGATGTTCTAGAACTTGTCCTAATTGCATGTATAAGAAAGCTTTGTTAGTTCCTTGAATTCCCAGCGCAAAATCAATCAATCGCAATGCTTCATGATATTCTTCATTTAAAATAAGAACCTTAACGTAGCCGGGATAAGCCGTTACTAGATTTAGATTTTTAGATAGTGCTTGCGCATAAAAGTCTTTGGCTGCTGGATAATTCTTTAAATGCTCAGCTTGTAAACGTGCCATTGTATACAGTGTGTAAGCATCTTCAGGATCATAAGCGAGCGCATAGTTTAATGACTCTACGGTTTGTTCTAAATCCCAATTGAACCAGTTTAAGGCTTTGATCAAATAGGTATTATGTGTGATATTGTCCATAACTGTTTTGTTATGAGGTAGATTTTACCTCAATGTTGAGTTACGGATTTTTCTATGTGAATTTTTTATTTGAATTGATCGCATAAAAAAATCCGAAACATGATTTTTTACTTTTTTTCATTTGCTTCGGATTCATTTTATGGAATAGTGTTTATTCAGTAAAAAGAATGCTGAAGTCCTGCCAGCCCTAGAGCTGTAGGAAACTGGTCTTCTAAAGACGAGAATCCTTTAAGTATTTGATTGTATAACATCAACTTCTTGTTTTAATTAATAATGGTGCATTGTTCTTAAATGCGATGCAAATATAATGGTGTATTTTTTTAATTTCCAAATAAAACTGAAATTAATTAATTGAAAATCAAATAGTTATATCTTAATTTAAGCATGAGTTGGTCTGTCCGCTAGTTGCAGATAAAGATCCTTTTTGCTATCGTATTGATAGTGATGGAATTAGGATATGGACTCATTTATTTGTTCGCTCATATTTATTTTGAAAAAAAAATTAAATAACCCACAAAAAAAACGCTTGATGTATAAGATCAAGCGTTTTTCTTTATGTTTTACCTCTTTAAAATAGTTCTAAGGTTCAAAAACAAATCGATAACTACTTGATCTGGAAGATAAAAATCCTCCTAGATCTGTCCAAGAAGGTACTTCCTGACGTGTGTTGTTATATATGCTATTGTTTTTCATGATGCTGCGAATATATAAGATTTTATTCAAATAGTTCATTTTACTATATATGGTTTGATATTAGATTCGCTTTCGCGAAAGCGAAAATTAAACTCATTAATCGATTCATAACTTTTAACGGTTCTCTAATAATAAAAACTTCATGATCGTTGTAAATTTCAAATTATGACTTCCTATCAACGTTACACCATAGTTTATATATTTTTATTATTCATTTTTTCGTCAGTTTCTGGACAAAAGAAATCGCAAGAAAACTCTGGTAACAATTTCCCTAAACTTAGTGACACGATTTCTAATAAAGGAACTTATCAAAATAATCCGATAGGTGAATACAACAAAGCGTTTTATATTCTAGATCGACTGAATGAAAACATAGGTTTGCCACCTAGTAAATTCAATTTTCAATCTCCTCAATCAACTCTAGAGCATTTTATTTTAAGTTGTCGAGAGAAAAATTTTGAAGATGCTGCTTACGCTCTTAATTTGAACCTTTTCCCAAAGGAAGTAACCATTCAAGAAGCGGCAATTTTAGCAGAAAAATTATATTTTGTTATCAATCAGCGTGTAGGGATAGATTGGGATAATATTTCAGATAGACCAGATGGACAGGTTGATATTACCACATCTACTAATGGAGCGATTGCAGGAAACCCAAGGCGTAGTGTTGTTTTTGGTGAGGTAGATCTTGATGGACGAGATGTCGTTTTACGATTACAACGTGTAAAACTGAATGAATTTGGGGCGTTTTGGATGATTTCTTCTAATACGGTAGAAAATGTAGAACCACTTTACGCTGTTTATGGACCACGTAAATTAGATCGTATCATGCCTCAATGGGCTCGTGTCACCGTGTTAAATTTACCATTGTGGAAAGTAGTAGGTACTTTGTTCCTGTTATTTGTGGCTTATTTTTTAGGTAAAGGATTTAGTTATGTCACAAAAAAATTATTGCTCAAATCTGATCGGGCTTGGATGAGAACCATTGCTAACAAAATGGCAAAACCTGCTGGGCTGGCTTTAGGTGTTTTGTTTTTCTATATCACACTTAATAAACTTATTTCCTTTTCTGGACAGTTAGCTAGTACTATTTATGCAGTCCTTTTAATGATAGTCATCTCGTGTATTGCCTGGTTCTTAATGAAATTCATTGATGCGTTTATGACTTATATCGCAGATCATAGAATAGGTGACTCTTCAATGGAAGAAAACTCTCATGCTAGAATGATGATGACCTATATATCAGTCGCTAGAAGGATACTAACTGTGGTCATTATCATTGTAGCCATTTCAGTTATTCTGTCACAATTTAGATCTTTAGAGAAATTGGGTATTTCGCTTTTAGCATCAGCAGGTTTAATAACAATAATTCTAGGTGTAGCCGCACAAAACACTTTAGGAAATATTATTGCTGGAATTCAAATTGCCTTAACAAGACCTGCCAAAATAGGAGATACTCTTTATATACATGATGAATGGGGCTACGTTGAAGATATACGTTTTACCTACATGGTAGTAAGAACATGGGATTCACGTCGCTTAGTTGTGCCATTGAAAGATTTGATATCTAAACCGTTTCAAAATTGGTCAATGACTAACGCGCATCAACTAAGACCTATCACCATCTATGCAGATTATAAAACAGACGTCAATTTGGTAAGAGAAAAGTTTAGTGAGCTTCTCAAAGCTTCGGACGACTATGACGAAGAAAATCCTCCTGTAGTTCAAGTCACAGAGGTGACAGAAAAAGCTATAGGCATAAGAGCATTATGTAGTGCAAAAGACGCCACTACAGCCTGGGATTTACATTGCAGGCTTAGAGAAGAACTGATAAAATTTGTGGCAGAATTAAACGATGGAGCACATCTTGCTAAAAATAGAGTAACTATTGAAAATGAAATTAATCTTGATTGATTTTGTAAATCACATTCTCTTATATTTGAGTTATTAGAGTGTTATATAAAAAGCAAAGTTGATTTTAAACGCACGAGAAGCTCAAGAACATGAACTGCGCAAAGTTGTAGGAAGTGCTATTCCTTTTAATTTAAGAAAAATGAAAGCCTCTGGTTCTTCTGGACTATTTTTAAAATCCTTTATTAATTATAAAAATCCAGAAAAAACGCTATCGATTAATTCTAAATGCAGCTTTGAAAATAGAGTAAACGGAATTTTGCTGAGGTCTAACAATTCAAATGTGCAAATGATGGTGGCTTTACCACTTAACGAGATTTCAAAAATTCAGTTGATAAAAGGAGATGAAATTAATCATTTAAGTACATTTTCACTAGGTGGTGTTTTTCATAAAATAGGTTTGTCATTGCGGTATGCGCGTTACCTATTCCCTTATAGATTCTACCGGATTGATCCTATGGATTTAATTATTTACAGTAAAAATTATAAAATGACTTTTAGAACTAGCGGTTATCAATTTGAAAATCAATTAGATTTTTGGAGGTCTTCTTCTGTCGCAGCAAAACTGGCAATTCTTGATAAGAACGAAGAATGGAATTCAGATAATCTGTAATGCTTTGGTGGTTATTCTTAATCGTTAGTTTAATAATAGGCTATCAAATGACCTTGTTGCAAATACGTAGCGCAAAAGTATACCTTCAAAACGTTATGAAATTTAAACATCATCAGATCATTATCAAAAAAGCAGGCAGCAATGACTTTAATCAAATTCTTCATTTACTAAAAACTGCCGCTCAAACTTTAAAAGATCGCGGTATTGACCAATGGGATTATTGGCTTGATCCGCCTAAAGAACGACTGGAATGGGCGCGAGAAGGATTTATCAATGGTGAATTCTATTTCATCATTTTCAATAACGAGATAATAGGCATGTACCGACTTTGTGAGGAAGATCTATTATACTGGGGCAAACAACAAGAGCTAGCTTACTACATTCATTCTTTGGTAATTCATCCACAATATAAAGGACTTGAAATAGGTAGCTATATCATTAAGCAAATTGAAAAATCAGCTTTAGAAAACGATGTTAGGTTACTAAGACTAGATTGTAATGCTGCAAATTTAGGTCTATGCCAATATTATCTAGATCAAGGTTTTACCGAAGTAGGAGAGAAGCAAATGAAACTTTCCTTAAACAGTCTTTTTGAAAAGCGATTAAATTAGCATGCAATTGTTATCTATTATCAAAGGATAAGAATAAAATCTAGTTGCCGATTTGACTTTGATCACAATAGTAATCTTCTAAAAGATGTGTTTCACAATATTTCTTAGGTTGAATCATTTCTTTGATTTTATTTTTTCCCGTTGTGAAAATTTCAATAAGATTAAAAATGGAGGTGTTTGGAGTATTCATATTATTTAGTGTTTTAATTAGAGTACAAAGATGGTTCGTTTAAACACTTACTTTATAAAATACCATTCCTTTATGATGATACATTGTTCCTGCATTTTAAAATGTTATTAATGTTGGGAATTTGGTAAATTATTATTTTTAGACCTAGTAAATAATACTGGAAAGGTTCTACCACCTTTTTCAATTTTCCCTTTCTTGCATCCGACGAGCTTTTTTGCGAGAGGAATGCATGATGTCCGCTAGGACAATGGGGCTACGGTTTAAGAATTATTCTAAGAACTTCTTTAGATTTCCAGTAATAAAAAAGCTCTTTATCGTTACATAAAGAGCTTTTAAATTTTGTTCTAGTTGTAGAATCTACCTAGAGTTTCGGCTGCGGTTGCGATTGCCTCCACTTTTTGAAGAGGAACTTTTACTTTTAGATCGATTGTTATTTCTTCCCTGAGAGCGACCACGGCCACCACCTTGCTTTTTTAGACTAGGTTCTGCCGCGTCTTCCATTTTAAATTCAAAATCATGATCATCTACTGTAGGAATAGAGGTTCTGATCAGTTTTTCAATGTCTTTTAAGAAAGGACGTTCTTCTAGCATACAGAAAGAAACAGCAAGACCGCTTGCGCCAGCTCTACCAGTTCTACCTATTCTATGTACATAAGATTCTGGTACATTAGGTAAGTCATAGTTAACTACGTAGCTCAATTCATCAATATCGATTCCACGAGCAGCAATATCTGTTGCGATAAGTGCTTGTAAATCTCCATCTTTAAACTGTTGTAAAGCTCTTTGCCTTGCAGCTTGAGATTTATTACCGTGTATAGCGGCACTTTTAATACCAGCTTTATCCAGATCCTTCACTATTTTATTAGCTCCATGTTTAGTTCTAGAAAAAACAAGTGTCGAGTCATTGAGCTCATTGCTCAATAAATCGATCAAGAGTTTGGTCTTATTCTTTTTATTTACATGGTAAATGCGCTGTTCTACTTTTTCGGCAGTAGTTTTTTCTGGTTCAATAGTGACTCTTGCCGGATTTCCTAAAATTTCATTAGAAAGTTTTACGATCGCACTAGGCATGGTTGCACTAAAGAACAATGACTGTCTCTTTTGAGGTAAAAGTTTTAATAACTTCTTGATGTCATGGATAAAACCCATGTCTAGCATTTGGTCTGCTTCGTCCAGTACAAAATGCTCAATATGATCAAGTGTTATGTAGCGCTGGTTGATTAAATCTAATAATCTTCCAGGTGTAGCAACTAGTACGTCTATTCCTTGATGTAAAGCATAAACTTGAGAAGTTTGCTTCACTCCACCAAAGATGACCGTATTTTTAATATCGGTATACTTAGTATAAGCGGTAAAGTTCTCACCTATTTGTATAGCCAGTTCTCTGGTAGGAGTAACCACTAATGTTTTGATGCGTCTTTTACCCTTAGGCGGTGTGCGATTGTATAAATCTTGAACGATGGGAATGGAAAATGCGGCAGTTTTACCTGTTCCAGTCTGTGCACAGCCTAGTAAATCTTTTCCTTCTAATAAAACTGGAATGGCTTGTGCTTGAATAGGTGTAGGACGTTCATATCCTTGGTCTTGCAAAGCTCGCAAGATGGGTTCAACTAACCCTAATTCTTTAAATGTCATGTATTGTATTAAGCTGCAAAGGTAAGCTATTGCAATGGTTCCTAATTAAAACTATGATATAGTTAACTATTGATCAAATAATAACACGGTATTTGTGACTTCTATTAAGTATCAAATAGGTTTTGAGTCTGTTGTTTAGTCCGCTTTCGCGAAAGCGGGATCACAACCATCAAATTACACAGTTTAAAACTATTGAATGGTTAATGAGTAGACTCTGCTAGTACTGTCTTCACAAAGTGAATCGCCATCTTCAAAAGCACCGTCACCATCATTAAACTCTAAAATAACAGGTTCTACGGTTAGAAATACTTCTAAATTATAGCGACCAGCCTGTTGAGGTGTTCCAAAAATAATCAGCTCACGACCGTAAGACTCATAATCCATGCCTCGCGGCAATCCTCTTACAGAAAAATAATAGTAATAATTGTTATCTCGAGGATCGTTATTAATTTCGGCATTCAGGCTGTCTTCATAGTAAGAATTTGTGAAGCCCGTAGTAAATACACGCTGATTTAATTGAGGTCTATTATCAATAATACAGTCTGTCCAAGGATCACAGCTCACTAATAATAAAGACGTAAATGCTAGAAGTAGTAGTTTTTTCATAACCAATGTTTTTATAGACCTATCAAACCGCGTTCCAGTTTTTATTTTGAAACTTGAAGGTAGTTCACATTTATACTTGAAAAAACATGATGTTTGAACCTGTTTCCAAGTGACAGAGGTATGACAAAGGTTTTTGAACTTATCAGGATTAATGAAAGGAAACACGGCAAAACTCAAAACAAAAATTATCAAAAATCTGTTTCTTATTTCAATTGTGCTTTTCTATAAAGACATTACCTTTACCGTTCATATTTTGTAGTTATGATTAATATTACTTTGCCAGACGGCAGTATTAAAGAAATGGAAAGCGGCACGACACCTATGGATGTCGCAATGAGCATCTCACAAGGACTTGCTCGCAACGTAATAAGTGCTAGTTTTAACGGCACTAAAGTAGAGACTAAAACCCCACTTACTGAAGATGGTAGCTTAGTTCTATTTACCTTCAGTAATCCCGAGGGAAAAGAAGCGTTTTGGCATTCTACTTCTCACATAATGGCGCAAGCTATTGAAGAGTTATATCCTGGAGTAAGCCTAACAATAGGACCAGCAATCGATAATGGTTTTTATTACGATATTGATTTCAAAGAACACGCTATATCAGAAAATGATATTCCTAAAATAGAAGCTCGCATGTTAGAAATTGCTCGTGGTAAACATGAGTTTAAGATGCGTAGTGTTTCTAAAGCCGATGCTTTAAAATTCTATAAAGATCAGAATAATCCGTACAAAGTTGAGCTTATAGAAAACTTGACTGATGGAGAGATTACTTTTTGTGATCACGATACGTTTACAGATTTGTGTAGAGGTGGACACGTTCCCAATACAGGAATTATAAAAGCGGTAAAGATTATGAGTATCGCTGGCGCTTACTGGCGTGGTGATGAAAACAATCCGCAGTTGACTCGTATGTATGGAACGTCCTTTCCTAAACAAAAGGACTTAAAAGAATACTTAGAGTTACTAGAAGAAGCTAAAAAGCGTGATCATAGAAAATTAGGTAAAGAATTACAATTATTTACTTTTTCTCAACGTGTAGGTCAAGGTTTACCATTGTGGTTGCCTAAAGGAGCTGCATTAAGAGAGCGATTAGAAGATTTTCTTAAAAAAGCACAGAAGAAGGCAGGTTATGAAATGGTGGTGAGTCCACACATAGGTTCTAAAGAATTATATGTAACTTCTGGTCACTACGAGAAGTATGGAGCAGACTCTTTCCAGCCGATAAAAACTCCTAATGAAGATGAAGAGTTTTTATTAAAACCTATGAACTGTCCGCATCACTGCGAGATATATAAAAGTGCGCAATGGTCTTATAGAGATCTACCAAAACGATTTGCTGAGTTCGGTACGGTTTATCGTTATGAACAAAGCGGTGAGTTGCACGGTTTAACTCGTGTAAGAGGATTTACTCAAGATGATGCGCACATTTTTTGTATGCCAGAGCAGCTCGATGCTGAGTTCAAAGCAGTTATAGATCTGGTTCTTTATGTATTTGGTTCTTTAGGTTTTGAGAATTTTACAGCTCAGGTAAGCATACGCGATCCTAAGAAACCAGAAAAGTATATAGGTGACACTGCAAACTGGGAAATAGCAGAAAATGCGATCATCAGTGCAGCAAAAGATAAAGGTCTTAATTATGTGATTGAAGAAGGTGAAGCTGCCTTTTATGGTCCTAAATTAGACTTTATGGTGAAGGATGCATTAGGTAGAAGCTGGCAGTTAGGAACCATACAAGTAGATTACAATTTACCAGAACGTTTTGATTTATGGTATAAAGGAGCTGACAATGAGTCGCATAGACCTGTCATGATTCACAGAGCGCCATTTGGATCTATGGAAAGATTTATAGCTATTTTATTGGAGCATACTGGCGGTAATTTCCCGCTATGGTTGATGCCAGAGCAATGTACCATACTGTCACTCAGTGAGAAATATGAAAATTATGCTAAAGAGGTAGCAAATTCCCTAGAAATTAACGAAATTCGCACTACAGTTGATAATCGTGCTGAAACCATGGGTAAGAAAATCCGTGAGGCAGAGATGAATAAATTGCCCTATATGCTTATCGTAGGTGAGCAGGAAGAAAAAGATGGCACTATTTCTGTAAGAAAGCATGGTGGAGAAGATTTAGGAGCTATGACAGTAACATCTTTTACTGAATTAGTGAAAAAAGAAATCTCTGAAACTATAAAAACATTTGAAGTTTAATTAAAATTATAAAGTCATAGCAATACGTAGACGCAGAAGCCGTGGTCCGGCTCGAATTATCAAAGAAGACAAGCACGCAATCAATGAAAAGATTCGTGCGAGAAAATTACGATTAGTAGGTGAAGGAGAACCTCGTATCATGGATACTAGAGATGCCTTAAAAGAAGCACAAGAGAAAGAACTGGACTTAGTCGAGATCTCTCCTAATGCAGATCCACCTGTAGCAAAAATCATGGACTACAAAAAGTTTGTCTATGAGCAAAAGAAGCGCGAGAAAGCTATCAAGCAAAATGCTAGTAAGGTAGTAATCAAGGAAATTCGTTTTGGTCCTAACACAGACGACCATGATTATGAATTTAAAAGAAAGCACGCTGAAAAGTTTCTTAAAGAAGGAGCTAAATTAAAAGCATACGTTTTCTTCAAAGGACGTTCTATAATTTATAAAGATCAAGGTGAGATTTTACTTTTAAGATTAGCACAAGATTTAGAAGAACTAGGTAAAGTAGAACAAATGCCTAAAATGGAAGGTAAGCGTATGAATATGTTTATCGCTCCAAAGAAAAAATAAATAATTTCTTGAGATTTCACAATTAATGTGAGGTCTTTACAGAGAAAAAAATTACTTTTGCAGTCCTCAATTGAGGACTGTTTTTTTATGTCTTGATTTAAATGGATTTAATTTTGATTATCAAATTTATAATCTTTTTGTTTTGAGGTTGTTAGATCAGTTAAATTGAGGTTGCGAGAATTTAAAAAAGGAAATTATGCCTAAGATGAAAACAAAATCTAGTGCTAAGAAGCGTTTTAAGCTTACTGGCTCTGGAAAGATCAAAAGAAAACACGCTTTTAAAAGTCACATCCTGACTAAGAAAAGTAAGAAACGTAAGCTTGCTTTAACGCACTCTACATTAGTGCACAAAGCAGACGAGCCTAATATCAAGTTACAGTTAAACCTTAAATAAGGAAACTTGTAAACCTTGATGGTTTATTAATTATCACAATAACCCAATAGTAGCGCACAATAAAAGTATCTAGAAATGGATCGCCTGCTGTTAAAAAATTAAAATTATGCCTAGATCAGTAAACGCCGTAGCTCGTAGAGCTCGCAGAAAAAAAGTCCTCAAGCAGGCAAAAGGTTACTTCGGACGTCGTAAAAACGTATGGACAGTAGCAAAGAACGCAGTAGAGAAAGCAATGTCTTACTCTTACCGTGATAGAAGAAACAAGAAAAGAACATTCCGTAGATTATGGATCACGCGTATCAACGCTGGTGCTCGTATGCATGGAATGAGCTACTCACAGTTTATGGGAGCAGTGAAGAAGAACAACATCGAGTTAAATCGTAAAGTTCTTGCAGATCTTGCAATGAATCACCCAGAAGCTTTTGAAGCAGTAGTAAACAAAGTAAAATAATTTGGTGTAAAAACCTCTCGCAAATTAAAAATCCTCATCAGTAATGATGGGGATTTTTTTATTTCTGATTTTGTCCAATCTCATCACGCAACCTTTTCAATAGAATAGCATCTATTAATAAAGACAATCATGAAAAAATCAATATTTATTGTATTTATTACAGCTGTTTTTCTTTCTTGTGATACAGATGGGACAATGAGTTCTTTAAACGCAGGTTTTGACAACGAATTTCAAGGGAATCAATATAATGATACAGGAGAGAATCCATTTATTTTAACTTCAGAAGAAGCTATCTCTACTTTTTCTATTGATGCAGACGGCGGATCTTATGCTAACAGTAGAAGGATTCTCCAAACGGAGAATAGAATCCCTATTGCAAATGCTATAAGAATCGAAGAATTCATCAATTATTTTGATATGCAATATGATGATGACTCTTCTACGAGACCTATTACATTAAACGGTGAGGTCACCTCTTGTCCATGGAATACAGATCATAGATTAGCTAGAATAGGTGTAAAAGGACGTGATATAGATTTAGATAATGCACCAGCTACAAATTATGTTTTTTTGATAGACGTTTCGGGAAGTATGTCTAGTGTTAATAAATTAGATATTCTCAAACAAGGATTTGAATTGCTTACCGATCAATTAACAGCAAATGATAGGATTTCAATTGTTACCTATGCAGGAAGTAATAGTGTTGTTTTATCTGGTGTTTCTGGTGACCAACATACTACTATAAAAAATGCCATACAATATCTAGGTTCTGGTGGTGGAACAGCAGGAGCTAGCGGAATCATTACAGCTTATGAAATAGCGCAAAACAATTTTATTCCAAATGGGAACAATCGTATTATTCTAGGAACTGACGGTGACTTTAATATAGGAATAAGCGATCAAGATTCCTTGATATCATTAATAGAAGATAAGCGAGAAAGTGGCGTTTATTTAACTGTTTTAGGTGTAGGCTACGGAAATCTAAATGAAGGAACTTTAGAACAAATTGCAAATAAAGGAAATGGTACTTATGAATACATCGATAAGGTAGCGCAACTAGAAAAAGTCTTTATTCATGAACGCAATAAATTCTATACAGCAGCAAAAGATGTAAAAATCCAAATCGAATTTAGCCCAGATGAGGTAGAGTCTTATCGATTAATAGGTTATGAGAATAGAATACTAGGTACTGAAGATTTTAATGACGATACAGAGGATGCTGGCGAAATAGGAAGAGGTCAGTCCATAACCGCTCTTTATGAAATAGTACCTTCTTCCACAGCGAGTAACCAGGCATTGCCTAGTCTTAAGGTTAATGCGAGGTATAAAGAAGCTACAGGAACAAGCAGCAATTTGCTTATCCATGAAATTATAGACGAGAACCTTTCTTTTGATTTAGGAACAGACGCGCATCGATTTAGTGCTGGAATTGCAGCATTTACATTGGTTATGAGAGATTCACAATATAGGGGTAACGCAACTTATTTGATGAGTAGTTCTTTACTTCAGCAAGCTTCCATGAATGATCCTCATGGTTATAAATCAGAACTAGAACAATTAGTACAATTAGCTAGTGGTTTTTAGACCAGTTGTTTTTATTTAATACATTTATAAAGCCTTAATCATTTAACGATTAAGGCTTTTGAGCTCTTAGTTTTAGAAACACCGCAATGGTAAATTTCTATCTCAAAAATTAATTTAAATGCTGAGTTGGATTAAGATCCCGCTTTCGCGAAAGCAGAATTAAAAACAACTTTACACAAGCTTTATTAATTGATGTTATAAATACCACTTATATTAAGGTTCACGAACTGTCCAGCACTTATTTGTGTGTTGAGATTCCACTTAGGAGTCCATTGATAAGCGGCACCTAGGTCTACTTTAAAAGAATTCCTAGTCTCACTTAAAGTGGTGAGTACATCGTTGAAAAGGTCAAAAAACAAGCTGCGTTCTCCTACAAGACTATAATCTACCCAGCTGCTATTATAATTCACAGCACTGGATAAAGTCCACTTGTTAAAATCTTTACTTACCACGATACCTGTATTGATGGAATGAAAATCAATTAAAGAACCAGTAATGGTTGCAAGGTTATCTCCTCCATCAGTAGGCGCAAGGTCTAATGGCTCATTATAATCGAGGTTCAAATCAGTCAGATTATAATTTGCGTAAAATGCAATCTCAACCGATCTATTTTCTTTAAAGAAATACTGTGATAAGTTATGCTTGAGGCCTAATCCATATACCGCATAATAAGAATTATCAAATTTTATTTGTGGGACTAAACGTATAGTGGCTTCCGTTTCTTTCCATAAGCCTATCTGACCTTGTACGTAAGGAAGTGCAAAAAAATCGGTATCCAAACCAGAAAAAGCTTGAAATTCATAGGTTTCACCTTCAATTGTAAAGTCAAAAAAGTCCAAACCTCTTCCTCCTAAAGTAGTAGGTATGCTAGCCTGGTCACCTTCTCTAATATCTACATTAAGAAAGTCAGTGTCTCTAACCGTAAAGTTCTTTTTATTACTAGAAAAAGGCAAGCCGCTGATTCCTACAGAAACATTTACTTTAAATTTATCTAACGACTTTGCGGTATGAAACCATCCTGCACCAGTTTGCATGACGCTAGCTTCGGTCGCAGGTTCATTGAAACCATCAAGAATAAAAAGAATATCAGTTAGTACATTCTCTACATCATTTTGAGATTTTGATTCATTCATGCTGAGCAATAAACAAACAAATAAGCTGAAAGTAAGGTATGTTTTCATATGGTGGTTTGGTGTTAAATGTACAATTCTTAAAGGACTGATAGTTAGTTTTTAATCATTTAGTTATTCATTAAGTAAGAACGACACACCAGTTTCTATAGAGAAGCTATTGTGGCCTGAGTTGGGACTTGCAAGTTGTGCGTTAGACGTATGTCTCAAGCTTGCTCTAAAATCCCAACGTAATTTATTAAAACGATAAGATGTTCCTAAACCGATTACGTCAGAAAATGTAAAGCCTTGTCTTAGTCGCTCTGTACTTTCTGTTGAGATTTGAGGACCTACGGCTCCTATAGCATATAGACTCCAGCTATCAGTAAGGTTATACCTAGCTTGTAATCCTAAGTGTAAGGTGAATTCCTCATAATCGTTAGATTGTAAAAAGCGTTCCCTTAATTCTTCAAAATTATCAAAATCCTCTGGTTTAATGTAAAAGAGATTGAGCAATTGATGTGTGGTCTGATAATAGGTAGGCTGCGCCAGTAGTTCAAAACTCCAGTTGCCACTAGTTTTTACTACATGGGTAAGCTGGATGTTTATGAATTTGTTATCGTGAGAATAATCAGGATCATTTCCTAAAAAGCTTTCTTGAGAAGAAGTGCCTAAATGTAAGCCTATGCTAGAGATAAAATTTTTTGAATTAGATTCTTGTGCTATAGAATAATTAGAACACCAAACCATATTTACTATCAAAAGCATTATGCTTCTATAGTTCAAACTGATTAATTTTATGAAAGGGCTGATTGTTGTAGTATTATAATTTTAAGAGGCTAAAGTAAGTAAAAGTTGCAAGTTGTATTAAATATCTGCTTAATTTGTAGACGGTAAAGTAGAAATAGAACCTTTGTAATATTAAAATTGAACTGTTTATTTTTATACCGAGTAATCCATTTGAATGATTAAAATTAAAAAGAATAAAAAACCTTGGCCTACTCGTGATGCGATGCAACAAGTTTATGAACTAAATTTATGGGGAGAAAATGGAGGTGAATTTTATTCTGGAGAAGGTTCTCATAATCCTTATATCATTGCACCATATATAAAATGTGTATCTCAATTTTTAAATTCTTTTGAAGAGCCTATTAGTATTTGCGATTTAGGTTGTGGAGATTTTAATATAGGTAAAGAGTTTGTCGATTTATGTAAATCTTACACTGCGGTAGATATAGTTCCAGAACTCATATCGCGGAATAAAAAATATTTTAAAGAAGCTAATTTGTCTTTTCAATGTATAGATATTGCTAAGGATCAACTTCCTAAAGCAGATTGCGTCATCATAAGACAAGTATTGCAACATTTATCTAATAATGAAATAAAGCAAATTGTCAATAAACTGCCTACATATAGGTATATTATTTTAACAGAGCATTTACCAGAAGGCGCTTTTGTTCCTAATCTAGATATCATATCGGGACAAGGCATTAGAATTAAGAAGAAAAGTGGTGTCGATCTTTTGGCAGAGCCGTTTAATTTAAAAGTTAAAAAATCCAGTATTCTAGAACAAACGCAACTCAAAAATCACAAAGGGATTATTTCTACCGCGTTATATGAAATGTTTTGATAAAAAGGCATGATATATTTATCGCAGCCACTTTGTCATTTTTGGAAACTGAGCCGTGGTAGTCATGCTCATCCATTCTAACATGGGCAATCCTAAATAATTTTTATTCTCAAATTGATCTATCAACCATTGTGATTGCTTTTTGTAACCATTAGGGTGAAAAACAACTTTGAGATCTAAATTTAAATGTTTGCATGCTGCATAAGACCAACAGATGGCTGTTATTTCATCAGCATCTGTAGGCCATTCTTCATTCATATTTTCTGAACCGATGAGCGATCTCTCGCTTTCTTGAGTCACAGCAATGTGTCCAGCTTCATGAAGAAGGTCTCCAGGAAATTTGAGAAGGTCATGATCTACTAAAACACGATTTCCTAAAAGACTCAGCCCAGGAAGAAAAGTCTCCTTTGATAATTTAGTCTGCTTTACCTCTATACCTATTTCATTTAAAAAACCTATAATGGTATCCAGATTGTTTTGATTCATAATGTCTTATTAGATAGTAATTATAAAAGTAGGATAAATTCTTAGAAGTAATTCCGCTTTCGCGAAAGCGGAACCAAAACAATTAATTATTAAGTGTAAAATGCTAGATACCAAAAGATTAATATTTAAAAGGTGATTTGACCTTTTTACAAAATTGCTCTTTAAATACCTCTCATTTTGTGATTTGTACAAAAATCAATCCATTCAAAGATTGATTTTTATAAACGAATAAAAGGTTTCTCCATATAGTTTTGGATTATCAAATCAAATTATTATGAGAAAATTATTTGTTAGTACCGTTGCGCTACTTTTTTTAAATTTTTTAAACGCGCAGGATCTTTTTGCATGCAAACATCAAAAGGATTCACTTCCATCGCAAACTTCCTCCTTTGAAAATCCATATGTTAAAATAGGAATAGGTTACTGGTTGCCTAAAGGTGATTTATCAAACTTTATTGACAACTCCCCATTATTTGAGCTCGCTTTTGTGATACCAGAATCTAAGAAAAATCGCTCTTTTGAAATTGGAGTTCAACTAGGTGTTCCAGAGCAGCGTAGGTTTTTTATTCTGCAAGATAATGGCAATACCTTTGACATTGAAGCGACTTCAATCGTTAACGGTTTCATTAAATTGAATAAGTATGTTGTGCAAAAGCCTAAGGGAAGATTAGGTCTAGGAATTTCACTCGGTATAGCGGCCATTTTTGTGGATCCTGTAGAAAGTAGTGGAGCACAAGCCTTAGATTACGATAGTATCAACTCAGTTCTAGTTGCACCAGGATTAACTTATGATGTTACGCTCAAGGATAACTCAATGTTCCAATTTTCATTTGATGTGCAATACACACCTTTTAAAATGGAACGAGCAGTAACAAAAGATTTGAGTTCGTTTACTTTGTTGCCTAAGTTGTCTTATAGGTTTTGAGAAGTATAAAAAGATGTCTGAAAACTGGTCCTCTCTAAAATTGATACATGGAACTTGTCAAAATCGTTTTGAAACCAATAGACTTGAACTTCGAAAAGCTCAGTTTGACATTTTGAAATGAAATAAAAAAGTCCTCATCAATCGATGAGGACTTAAATATCATAAAAAGCGATCAATTATTTTCTTTTGATCACTTTTTCAGCTTTAAGAGCTATGTTTTCGGCATTAAGACCGTATTTTTCTAATAACTGTGCTGGAGTACCACTTTCACCAAAAGTATCATTAGTGGCAACAAACTCCTGTGGAGTAGGATGATGAAGAGAAAGAGTTCTCGCCACACTTTCACCTAAACCGCCTAGATAATTATGCTCTTCAGCAGTAACGATGCAACCAGTTTTTT
This sequence comes from Nonlabens dokdonensis DSW-6, assembly GCF_000332115.1. Lineage (NCBI taxonomy): Bacteria > Pseudomonadati > Bacteroidota > Flavobacteriia > Flavobacteriales > Flavobacteriaceae > Nonlabens > Nonlabens dokdonensis. The sequence continues at coordinate 268,849 of NC_020156.1, read as the reverse complement.
GAACTGATTTAATGATCGCTTCCTCATCTAGAGGTTTGATGGTGTGAATATTAATCACCTCTGCACTGATGCCTTTTTCATGAAGAGTTTTGGCAGCTTCTAGTGCTTCCCAAACTAAATGTCCTGTTGCTACGATGGTAACATCAGTTCCTTCTTGAAGTTGTACCGCTTTACCTATTTCAAAAGTTCCATTTTCTGGAGTGAAATTAGCTACTTTAGGACGTCCGAATCTTAAATAAACTGGTCCGTGATGCTTTGCGATAGCTAGTGTTGCTGCTTTAGTCTGATTGTAATCACAAGTGTTGATTACAGTCATTCCAGGTAACATTTTCATTAACCCTATATCTTCAAGAATCTGGTGTGTTGCACCATCTTCACCTAGAGTTAATCCAGAGTGAGAAGCACATATTTTTACATTCTTGTCTGAGTAAGCGATACTTTGTCTTATCTGGTCATAAACACGCCCTGTAGAAAAGTTTGCAAAAGTTCCCGTAAAAGGAATTTTTCCTCCTATGGTCATTCCTGCTGCCATTCCCATCATGTTTGCTTCGGCAATCCCTACTTGAAAGAAACGATCTGGATGATTGTTTGCAAAAGCATTCATTTTAAGCGAGCCAGTAAGATCTGCACAAAGTGCTACAACATCTTTATTAGTTTGACCTAGTTCAGTTAAGCCATCACCAAAACCTGATCTCGTGTCTTTATTTCCTGTGTTTTCGTAAATTTTCATATCTAAAATCTGCTGGGCAGATGTTGTTTTAATTAATAGTCTCCTAAAGTTTCTGGATTTTGGCTCAATGCCTCAGCGAGTTGCTCGTCGTTAGGAGCGATTCCATGCCAGGCGTGAGATCCCATCATAAAATCTACCCCATTACCCATTTCAGTATGAAGAAGGATACAAACAGGTTTTCCTTTACCGCTTAAGGATTTTGCTTTGTTAATTCCATCAAGAATGGCATCTACATCATTCCCTTTTTCAATGGTAACCACATCCCAACCAAAAGCCGTGAACTTATTACTTAAATCTCCTAAAGCAAGAACTTGATCTGTACTTCCGTCGATTTGCTGGCCATTCACATCTACTGTTGCAATTAGGTTATCTACTTTATTTGCAGCAGCATACATCGCAGCTTCCCAGATTTGACCTTCTTGAAGTTCACCATCACCATGAAGTGTATATACCATTTTATCATCGCCGTTTAATTTCTTAACAGCTGCGGCACCTATAGCAACGCTCATTCCTTGACCTAAAGAACCACTTGCAATACGCACTCCAGGTAAACCTTCATGAGTGGTAGGGTGACCTTGAAGTCTAGTATTCAATTTTCTAAAAGTACTCAATTCTTCTACAGGAAAATATCCTGCTCTTGCAAGAACACTATAGAAAACTGGAGAAATATGACCGTTAGAAAGGAAGAATAAATCTTCATTTACACCGTCCATTTGAAAGGATGGATCATGATCCATAACCTCATTGTATAAGGTTACTAGAAATTCTGTGCAACCTAGTGATCCACCAGGATGGCCACTGCTTACTGCGTGAACTTGTCTAACGATATCACGTCTTACTTGCGTTACTAAATCTTTTAAGTGCTGTGTATCAGCCATTTTAGGGTTTTTTAATGATCTTTTCAAAAATACTCTTATTGAATAACTCATTAAATAATTATCTCAGTCAGTTATTAACGATATCCTATGTTTTTGTGAACAATACATTTAAAAAACAAAATCAAAATCAAAAGGATAAAAAAATAATTTTGAGAAAGTATCAACCGATCCCTGATAAATTTAGAAACATCTTTTCGATTTGCGTAAAGTTTTTTAGAGCCAATTTTTTTGGGATGACTATTTCAACTAAGACTGTTTTGATCTCGCTTTCGCGAAAGCGGTAAACTTTAAAAACTCTGAACTGCTAACTTCGAATACTTTCAAATTCAAAATCGACTTCAATTTCAAGTTCATATAAGTATCTTTGCCGTCCATGAAATTTGATTTATTACAAAACGATCCACAGAGTCAGGCAAGAGCTGGAGTTATCCATACTGACCATGGTAAAATTGAGACGCCTATTTTTATGCCAGTTGGTACAATAGGTACTGTTAAAGGAGTTCATCAACGCGAACTAGAAGAAGAAGTTAATCCTGATATAATTTTAGGGAATACCTACCATTTATACTTGAGACCAGGAACTGATATTCTAGAAAAAGCTGGTGGCCTACACAAATTTATGAATTGGGATAGACCGATTCTTACCGATTCTGGTGGTTACCAAGTATATTCTTTAAGTTCTAATAGGAAAATAAAAGAAGAAGGTGTGAAATTTAAATCACACATAGATGGCTCTTACCATACTTTTACACCAGAGCGTGCGATGGATATACAGCGCAGTATAGGTGCAGATATCATCATGGCTTTTGATGAATGTACACCATATCCATGTGATTACAATTATGCTCGCCGTAGTATGCATATGACACATCGATGGTTGAAGAGATGTATCACTCATTTTGACAATACTCCAGATTTATACGGGCATAAACAAACACTTTTTCCTATTGTTCAAGGAAGTACTTATAAAGACCTTAGAAAGCAAAGTGCTGAAGCAATTGCTGCGACAGATCAATTCGGTAACGCAATAGGTGGACTATCTGTAGGAGAACCTGCCGAAGAGATGTATGCGATGACTGAAGTGGTAACCGCAGTTCTTCCTAAAGAAAAACCACGTTATCTTATGGGTGTAGGTACTCCTATTAATCTACTTGAAAATGTCGCTTTAGGAGTAGATATGTTTGATTGTGTGATGCCTACTCGTAATGGTCGTAATGGTATGATTTTTACCGCTCATGGTACCATGAATATGAAAAACCTTAAATGGGCTGAAGATTTTACACCACTAGATCCAGCAAATTATGCTTGGGTTGATACCGCTTATACTAAGGCTTATGTACGTCATTTATTTACGGTAAATGAAATGCTAGGTAGACAAATTTGTACCATACACAATCTTTCGTTTTATTTATGGTTAATGAGAGAGGCACGTAAACATATTCTCGCAGGAGATTTTAGAACGTGGAAAGATCAAATGGTAAAACAAATGGATAACAGACTCTAGTGTTAAGCATATTAGATAAATACATATTAAAACGATATCTAGGTGCATTTGCTTTATTGCTCACCTTATTTTTACCTATTATGGTAACGGTGCATATCGCCGAAAAAATAGGTAAGATCATTTCAAAAGATGTTCCTGCTGGTGAGGTATTTCTTTACCTACTTGATTTTACAGTGTATTTTTCTAACTTCTTATTTCCGCTGTTTTTATTTATTTCTACGATGTTTTTTACATCAAAGCTCGCGATGAATACAGAGGTGATAGCCTTTTTAAGTTCTGGAGTATCTTTTAATAGATTCTTGCGTCCTTATATAATAGGAGCAACGATAGTATGTATAGCAGCTTTAATTTTTAGTGCGATTTTTGTTCCTAATGCTTCTTCTGGTTTTAATGAATTTCAAAACAAATATTTCAAACGTGGCGGCGGTGTTAATACAACAAACGTCTTTAGGCAGATTAATGATAACGACTACATCTACGTGAGTAATTATCAAAAATCATCTCAGACAGGTTTTGATTTTACTTTAGAGCATTTTGAAGAAAATGAATTGAAATACAAGATTTATGCAAATCGTATAAAGTTTCAGGATTCTACATACGCATTAAGTGGTTATAAAAAGCGTACGATCCTTGAAGATGGAGAAATCATCGAAAAAGAACAAAAAAAGGATACCTTATTTAGTTTTGACATTGACGAGCTTACTCCATCAGAATACATAGCGGAAACACTTCAGTTTTCAGAACTAAACGATTTTATTGAGTTAGAAGAGAAGAGAGGTAACGCAAACATGAATATTTATTACGTAGAAAAATACAAACGTACCTCTATACCAGTAAGCGCATTTATTTTTACGCTAATAGCTGTTGCAGTATCCTCAGTAAAAAAACGTGGTGGTATGGGAATGAATCTCGCCATAGGTATCGTGATCGCGATGACTTATGTTTTTCTTGATAAAGTCTTTGGTACGATTGCAGAGAAAAGTACTTTTAATCCTTGGATTGCAGTTTGGTTTCCTAATATTTTCTTTGCTGTAGTGGCTATTTTCCTTTTGAGAAATGCAAGACGATAAGCTACTTAATTACCTTCATTTACATTTTATTGTATTTATATGGGGTTTTACTGCCGTTTTAGGTGCGTTAATCAGTATTGATTCTATTCCGTTAGTATGGTGGCGCATGGGTATAGCCGTCGTTCTCATATTTATTTATATGAAATGGAAGAAAATTCCGTTGCAGTTGTATGGTAGAGATGCGCTTTCGCGAAAGCGTATTCTAGGCTTCTTACTTGCTGGAGTTGTGATTGCATTGCATTGGGTAACCTTTTTTGGAGCTATAAAAGAATCTAACGTTTCAGTCACATTAGCAATGATGAGTATGGGCGCTTTTTTTACCGCTTTGCTGGAGCCATTGTTTACTTCTAAGAAATTTGTGTGGTATGAGTTGCTCTTCGGTGCAATTATAATCGCAGCTTTATACTACATTTTTAAAGTAGAAACTGAGTACGTTACCGGAATGATATTAGGACTCGTAAGTGCATTATTAAGCGCCATCTTTTCCATCATGAATGTGAGATGGGCTAAGGAGAATCCGCCATCGTTAATTTCTTTTTATGAATTATTGAGCGGTGTAGCTTTACTATCACTATTCTTCATTTTTCTACCTGTTGATTTTGTAATGCCATCTCAATTAACTTCTATGGACTGGTTATGGATAGGGATTTTGGCATCGGTTTGTACCGCTTATGCCTTTATTGCAAGTGTAAAAGTCATGAAATTTTTGAGTGCTTATACCGTAATGCTTACTATAAATTTAGAGCCTGTTTATGGTATTTTTCTTGCTTTTCTAATCTTAGGCGATTCTGAAGAGATGACGCCAGATTTTTATTTTGGAGCTATTTTAATTTTGATAGTTATCATGGCAAATGGGATTTTAAAAACGCGATTTTCTAAGAAGTAGTCTCAGTTAGGGTCTCAGTCTCAGTTGCAGTGCGCAGTAGGAGTTATGTTAGTTTATTCTTCGTGCAAATAATATAAGAAAGTTCAGGATAACAGTATTTGTGGAGTTTAATTCTTGCTTTTACTTTTGCTTTTGCTTTTGCTTTTGCTTTTGCTTTTGATTTTGATTTTGTTTTTGATTTTGCTCCTCGTTCACAACTTCAATTTCAATTCTACCTATACTTCAACTTGTATTACTATATTTGTTCTACCCAAAAAATGAATTTCCCTTATATGGAGTATTTAGAATTTGAATTACCGATCAAGGAGCTGGAAGAAAAGTACCAGCAAACCCTTACCCTAGGTGAAGAAAGTGATGTAGATGTAAGTGCTACCATCAAACAAATAGAGAAAAAGCTTAAAGCTACTCGTAAAGAAATATATGCCAACTTAACCGCATGGCAACGTGTACAAATGTCACGTCATCCGAGTCGTCCATACACTTTAGATTATATCAAAGCTATATGTGGTGATACTTGGTTAGAATTACACGGTGATCGTAATGTTAAAGATGACAAGGCGATGATAGGTGGATTAGGTAAAATAGGAGACCAGAGCTTTATGTTTATAGGTCAACAAAAAGGATTTAATACCAAAACGCGTCAGTACCGCAACTTTGGTATGGCAAATCCAGAAGGTTACCGCAAAGCATTACGCTTAATGAAAAGCGCAGAGAAATTTGGAGTGCCAGTTGTTGCCTTAATTGATACTCCAGGTGCATATCCAGGTCTTGAAGCCGAAGAGCGTGGTCAAGGAGAAGCAATTGCAAGAAATATTCTTGAAATGACTCGTCTTAAAGTGCCTATTATTGTTATGATTATAGGAGAAGGAGCGAGTGGTGGCGCATTAGGTATAGGAGTAGGAGATCGAGTAGTCATGTTAGAAAACACTTGGTATTCCGTTATTTCACCAGAATCTTGTTCTTCAATTTTATGGAGAAGCTGGGAATACAAAGAGCAAGCTGCAGACGCCCTAAAGCTGACTTCTACCGACATGAAGAAATTAAAATTAGTAGATGAAATCTTAAGAGAACCAGAAGGTGGCGCTCATAAAGATCGAGAGACTACTTTTAAACTAGTTAAAGATTGTATTTTAAGACAGTATGATGATCTTAAAGATTTATCATCAAAAGATCTAGTGGATCAGCGCATGGACAAGTATTGTAATATGGGAGTCTTTAAAGGATAATAATTGCGCTACATAAATTAAAAAAAGCTACAAGAAAGACCTGTTCTACTTGTAGCTTTTTTGACCCCTTATTTTTAAAACTCAGTCATTTTAAGTACTTATCAACTTAATTAAAACTAATCTCAAATTAGCTGGCATTTTTGTCACTAGTGATGGTCAGTATCATTTGTAAAAAACTTATCGTTATTAACAGGTTATAAACTTGTTTTTTTAAGGTAATGTTCATTACCTTATCATAAACTGACAACGTTAAGATAACATTAAAACCCTATTTTTGAACTCTATGGAAAAAGTACAACAACGCCCTAATATTGTAACTGGAAATACCTCTGTCGTTACACTTGAAAAAGGTAAAATACCGCCTCAAGCTGTTGATTTAGAGAAAGTTGTAATAGGAGCGTTGATGATTGATGGTAAAGGAGTTGATGAGGTAATAGACCTTTTATCTCCAGACGTTTTTTACCAGAAAAGCCATCAATTCATTTTTGAAGCCATAGATATTCTGTTTAAAGAAGGGAAACCAGTAGACTTATTAACCGTAAGCGCGCAATTGCGTAAAATGGAAAAATTAGAGTCCTCTGGTGGAGACCATTACCTGGTTCAATTATCACAATTAGTAAGTTCTACCGCGCACATTGAATTTCATGCAAGAATCATTTTGCAAAAGTTTATTCAGCGTAGTTTGATTAAAATCTCTACAGAAATTATCAATGATTCCTATGAAGAATCTACTGATGTTTTTGACTTACTTGATAAAGCAGAATCCAAGCTGTATGAAGTTACTCAAGGTAACATACGTAAAAGTACAGAAACGGCGATGGATCTCGTACGCCAGGCAAAGGAACGTATTGAAGAAATTGCAAACCGTGATGGACTGTCAGGAATACCATCTGGCTTTACAGATCTCGATCGTTTAACTAGTGGATGGCAGCCATCTGACTTGATCATTATAGCTGCTCGTCCTGGTATGGGAAAAACCGCCTTTACATTGAGTATGGCTCGTAATATTGCCGTAGGAAGTAATATTCCTGTTGCATTTTTCTCGCTGGAGATGAGTTCGGTACAATTAATTACTCGTTTGATTTCGTCTGAGACTGGATTGAGTTCTGAAAAATTGCGTACTGGTAAATTAGAAGCACATGAATGGGAACAGCTTAACGTAAAAGTAAAAGACCTAGAGCAAGCTCCTATTTTTATAGACGACACGCCATCGCTATCGATTTTTGATTTACGTGCAAAATGTAGACGTCTTGCCTCGCAATATGGTATCAAATTAATCATGATCGATTACCTTCAATTGATGACTGCGCAAACAGGTAATAAAGGAGGAAATCGTGAACAGGAAATTTCTACTATCTCACGTAACTTAAAAGCGCTTGCAAAAGAACTTGAAGTACCAGTTATCGCACTTTCACAGTTATCTCGTGCCGTAGAATCTCGTGGAGGATCTAAGCGACCTTTACTGTCTGACCTGCGTGAATCTGGAGCGATTGAGCAGGATGCAGATATTGTTTCATTTATCTATAGACCAGAGTATTACGGTCTTGAAGAATGGGATGACGACGACCGCAGTCCTACCGCTGGACAAGGAGAATTTATAGTTGCCAAACACCGTAATGGTGCGACCGATTCCATACGATTGAAGTTCATGGGGCAATTCGGTAAGTTTGATAATCTTGATCAGTTTTTTGGCACTCCAGAAGAATTTGGTTCTAAGATGAATGCTGCAAACGACGACACGCTTAAACCAGATCCATTTGACACTCCTAAAGCAGGAAATCCTGGCGACGCTTTTGGTATCCCTAATGATGATATGCCATTTTAAGTAGCGACTTTTCCTATTTCTTTAAACATTTGAGACTCTATTTCCCATAGAAAACTTGGTTTGATTATTGTTTCTCATCTCGCACCCAATCCTTATATTAGTGCATTGCTAGTTGTATGTAGCGGTTGGTTGTTATTCCGCTTTCGCGATAGCGAGAACTCCAAAAATTTAAAGAATGCTAAAAAGATATATTTTACTCTTCTTATTTTGTGCAAGTGGGCTATTTGCACAAGCTCAATATTTATTCATACCCATGGATGCTGAGACTCAGGCAGACCATTTAAAAGCATACGGAATCTCTTATTGGGTGCTGGAAAAAGGTACTAAAGTCAAGTGGTTGCTCAATTATCGCGGCGGCTCATTTCTCCTACCTAACGTAGAAGAAATCAAGAAAGAATTGATAGTAAGAGGTGTGAGCTTTGAGGAAATGACCGAAGGCGAAGTAAGTACGATACTAGAGTTAGTAGCCAGTCCATCACAAAATATGCAAGAAGTATTGCTAGAAAAAGCGCCTAAAATTGCAGTTTATACACCTACGGGAAAATTACCTTGGGACGACGCGGTAACCATGGTACTCACCTATGCCGAAATCCCTTATACGAAAGTCTACGACGAAGAGGTGCTCACCGATCAGCTTTTATTATACGACTGGTTGCACCTGCATCATGAAGATTTTACAGGTCAATACGGGAAGTTTTACCGCAGTTTTAGAGCTGCACCGTGGTATATTCAAGAAAAAAAAGAAGCCGAAGAACTGGCGCAAAAACTAGGTTACAGTAAGGTAAGCGAAGCCAAACGTGATGTGGCACTCAAAATTAGAGATTATGTAGTAGGTGGTGGTTTTATGTTTGCGATGTGTAGTGCGACAGACAGTTTTGACATCGCATTAAGTGCTGAAGGAGTTGATATCGCAGAGCCTATGTTTGACGGTGATGCCAGTGATCCTGGTTACCAGAATAAAATAGATTATTCTAAGACTTTTGCCTTTACAGATTATACACTAGAACGCTCACCGATGGTGTACGAATTCAGTTCTATAGATATGACCACAAAGCGTAAGATCAACAGAGAATTGGATTACTTTTCTTTAATGGATTTCAGTGCCAAGTGGGATCCTATTCCTACCATGCTCAATCAAAATCATACCAGTCTGGTAAAAGGTTTTATGGGACAGACCACTAGTTTTTACAGACCTGAAGTAAAGAAAAATGTATTGGTTTTAGGAGAGAATAGATCCAACAAAGAAGCTAAATACATTCACGGCATACGCGGTAAAGGATTTTTTACTTTCTACGGCGGTCACGATCCAGAAGATTACCAGCATAGAGTAGGAGATCCACCTACAGAGTTGAGCTTGCATCCTAATTCGCCAGGTTACCGTTTGATTTTAAATAATGTATTGTTTCCTGCTGCAAGAAAGAAAAAGCAGAAGACTTGATGGAATGGATCGAGAACTCCTAAAGAATCGAGAATACTTACTGGATGCTGAATAAATTTGCGTTTTAAGCTTTAAGGTCATTACAAATTTTTGTCACACAAATATTTCAGTATGACAGATTTAGTTAATAGGCTTTTTATTAATGCGATCATTCTCATGCGCAAAGAAATTCATCCAGTTTGTCATTCCAGAACATCTGGTTAAAAGGTTTGATAGAAGGTAAGATTACGGTTCAACATTTGTCTGGAATTCATTTTGGATCGAGATCTTCAAAAGAATTGAGAATACTTACTGGATGCTGAATAAATTTGCGTTTTAAGCTTTTAGATCATTACAAATTTTTGTCACACAAATTTTCCAGCATGACAGATTTAGTTAACAGGCTTTTTATTAATGTGATCATTCTCATGCGCAAAGAAATTCACCCAGTTTGTCATTCCAGAAAATCTGGTTAAAGTTTTATGATAATAAGAAAGAAGATAGTTCCAGATTTGTTTGTAATCCAATTTGCGTCGAGAACTCTAAAAGAATCGAGAATAGATACGGGATGCTGAATAAATTTGCGTTTTAAGCTTTAAAATCATTACAAATTTTTGTCACACAAATTTTTCAGCATGACAAACCTAGTTAACGGGCTTTTTATTAATGCAATCGCTCTCACGCGCAATAAATCTCACCCAGTTTGTCATTCCAGAAAATCTGGTTAAAGTTTTATGATAATAAGAAAGAAGACAGTTCCAGATTTGTCTGGAATCCATTTTGGATCGAGATTTTTATCATTAACTTGGATTCTCAATTTATAGGTCATGCCCAGAGATTATGCATTCCACGTTTATATCATGACTAATTTTAAAAACGGAACCATATACATCGGTTTTACTGGAAATTTAGGTCAACGTATTTTACTGCACAAGGCTGGAAAAGGCGGTAAGTTTACTTCTAAGTATGAACTAGATCGATTAGTTTACAAAGAGTTCTTTCAATATGCTGATAAAGGTATCGCAAGAGAAAAGCAATTAAAAACTTGGAAAAGAGAATGGAAAGTAAATCTCATACAGCAACATAATCCTGAATGGTTAGACTTAGCTAAAGAATGGTATACCGAAAAGGAAATTGAAGAGTATAAAGAAGATTGAGATACGTTTTTAAACTAAAAATACATACTGGATGCTGAATAAATTTGTGTTTTAAAATTTTATATTAACCTCTTCCCAGTTGGTGCGAGCGTCTCGCTCGTGCTCTACACAGCATAGGTCAAAAAGATCATAGAAAATTAGATTACGAATATTGTATCACAATATTTTATGAAATTTTCCACACCGCGCTCATTTTGAATGCATGTGTTCTTGAGCTGCATTTGCAATGCAATAGATCTCAAGTTGTCATCTATCAGAATTAGTTTTTATCAAAACCCATACCAATCAATATAGGGTATTCAGCTGCTTCAATCATATATTTGTAAGAGACTTTATGGAGTATATAATCTAATATAGCTATGAAAATCAACAAACACATAGAACATACTAATCTTGATCCCACATTTTCTGACCGTCAAATAGGTGATTTATGTCAAGAAGTACGCGATCATAGTTTTTATGGGGTTTGTGTACGACCAGGTAACGTTTTTGCTTGTGCTGAAGAGTTTACGACTCGTGCTAAAGAATCCATTGCTACGGTGGTAGGATTTCCTTTTGGAGCTACTAATACTACTTCTTTATTAGAAGAAGTGAAATATGTAGTTGATTATGTGTCTCATATAGATATGGTCATGGATTTACATTCTTTTCATAGTGGTAGGACGAAAGCTGTTTTAGATCAAATCAAAGCAGTTCGAGATTTGGCGAGCGAGGTACAATTAAGAGTGATCGTAGAAACTGGTTACCTCAATGAAGATCAATTAAAACAAGCAACAGAAATAGTCTTAAAAACTCAAGCAGATTGTATCAAAACCTGCACAGGTTATGGGCCACGCGGCGTTTCTATGCAAGATATTCAAATAATAAAATCGGTTTGCGGTGTTGATTTAGGTATTAAAGCTAGCGGCGGTATCAAAAATTATCAGTTTGCTTGTGATTTGATTAATGCAGGAGCAACTGTTTTGGGTACGAGTGCTGGGTTGGATTTAATGAAACAACAAAAGATATTCTTGAGGTAAGTTTAGTTTTATTATTTCGCTTTCGCGAAAGCGAAATTTACTAACATTTACTCCTTCAAAACCTTAAATGTCTTTGAAGAATCATCTGTAGAGATATTCAAAAAATAAATACCAGAAGTATAGCTGGAATAATCTAGTTCTAAATTAGGCTTGTTTGAGAAGTTAGAATAGAGTTGCTGACCTTGAACGTTATAAATACTAACATTAAATCGCTCTAAAGATGTGCGCACAAAAAGAGTGTTTTGTACTGGATTAGGGTAGATGTTTACTAATTTATCTAGATCATTACCGCTTGCACTTGCGGTAGTGTCTATCACTTCGATTTTAAGGTCATCAAAATAGAAGCCATCTTCAGTGACACTTTGATCGGTTACCATTTGAAATCTCACCAGAATTTGTTGTCCCAAATAATCACTTAAATTTATATTTTCTTCTACCCAACTAGATTGCATACCATCATAAAGCGGTTGTCCGTTTGCTGGTTGTGTGCTCACACCAGTATTAGTAAAATTACCACATTGTGGGATCCATGAAGATCCATTGTCGATAGAGACTTCTACTTGTACATAATCATAATTATTCTCGATATTCCATTTTGCATGAAAAGTAAGATTTGCCTCTAGCAGCGAGCTAGAAGTCAAGTCTATTCTATTAGCATTATTAAGAATAATAGACTTATTCTGATTATTACCGTAGTTTCCTGCTGGAGAATCTGTAAAAGATTGTGAAGGAGAAACAAACTCTGTGGTAGAAATTCCCCAACCATTCAATTGCCAGTTGTTGGAATTTGCTACATTTTCTTCAAATATAGAATTGAAGTCTCCATATACTTTGTTGATAGTTTGAGTAGTATCGTACAATCCATTATTCAAAATAATTTCATAGGTTACTATATCTCCAGATTGAATGGTACTACTCAAGTTCATTGTTATAGCGTCTGTAACCACTTGGTTAAGGCTCAAGTTATTAAAGGTTTTAGGATTCCCTACACTTGTTATATTAGTACTTATGGGTTGAATTCTTACCGTAAAAGTTCCTTGATTTTCAAGTCCCAGTCGAGTCAAACTAAAGGGAATATTCAAAGCAGTAGTTGCTATTCTTTGAGGAGATTCATCAATTAATTTTCCATAATTACCTACTAGTTGCGCTGCGGTAATATTATGAAACATCATTTCTTTACAAATTCCTTCTATTTGACTTGCGGCAGGCCAAAAAGAAGAGCCTATCTCTGGCGTCATTGCATAGACCTTTTCTCTAGTTGCGCCTGTTGTTGTAGAGAGCATACCATACATAAAATCATCACTATCACCGGCGGCAGGATACAAGTCAGCACTTATCTGGTTGGTATAGCCGTTTTGAGAAACCATGACCTCAGAGATGTTTTGAAATAAAGCGTCTTCATTAGTTGGTCTGTTGTCTGCATAACCAAAAGGATACAACAACAACTCACTAAACGTATGATTATTGAGAGCCATTTTAAAATCATGACTTTCTACAAAATAACGCACTGCTCTCGTCTCTGGTTCACTAAATGGTGCTGTTCCTGCATAGGTTTCACCAGTTTGATTTGCCGAAGTTCCTGCTGTGTTCCATACTTCATTTCCTTGCGGTGTGATGTAACTGTAATTTCTGTTAGGATCTACTCCGTAGCCGCCACGTCTGTTTTTGCGCCATAAGCCACCGCCGTTAGGGCTTATGGTTTCATTATACACGTATCCGTCGGGATTGAGAACAGGTATAAAATATAATTCGGTGTTATTAACTATCGCCTGTATATCTGGATCGGTGCTATAGTTTTCTAATAGGTACCACATAAAAAAGATAAGCTGTTGCATAGATGCTGGCTCACGAGCATGGTGAATTGCGGTATAAAGGATTTGTGGTTCAGCCATCTCTGTGGCACTTGGATTATCTGATATTTTCACCCATTGCTGGTAACGGCCTTCACTAGTTACTAAATCATTAGGATTACTAGGATTTATATTATCTGCTCGTGGAGTGATAATGTTCAGATTGTTTGCTTGAGAATAAACATACATATCGTCCAATTCTTGCAGCATCTCAGAATAGGTAAGAAAGCCACCCATACTTCCTTGATTGTAATTTTGTGGAGTTGTATAATTTATTTGTCCTGATGCGCTGGAACATCGTGCATTTTTTAAAGTAGCTTTAGGTCCAATATATCTAGGACTATTAGGATCATTTTGATCTAGATAGAACTGTTTCACATCATTTATAGTGATATCATAGGAAATACCTAAAGAAGATAAAATTTGCAACTCACTTACAGAAAAGTCTGATTCAAAAGAGGTGTTTTTTTTATGATAACCATGATCTAGTGTTACGCCAGCTTCCTGAATTTGAGAAAATTGTTCGTAAGAATTGTAATAAATTTTTGCTCTGTGATACATTTCTTGTTGACCCCAACAAATCAAAGAAACTAAACACACTACAACCGCTAACCAAGATTTCATAAAATATAATTTACTGGGCTAATATACTGCAATTCGAAAATTCAACCACCTTTTGGCTCGTTTGCTGTGTATTTGATCTGATAACCATTTTAGGTACTTTACTTAAATTGATATGATTCCCGCTTTCGCGAAAGCGAGATCAACAACATCTTATTTTTTATTTAAAATCAATAGCTGACAAAAGTCATCGTTTGAAGCTTGCATGTACTTCTAAATTTGTACCATAATAATTAAAACAATAAGTTATGAGTACTGCATATTTAAAATTAGAAAAAGACTGGCAAGAACATTTTATGCTTTATGCTTCTACCGCGATTATCGTTTGCACCTGTCTAGGAGGATTAACAGTGATGTCTGTTTTTCAAAATGGTAGCGGCATCTTACATTTTATACAAATTTTTGCAATTGTAATATCATGTACCACAGTTCTCGCATCTATTTTAACAGTTCAAAAGCCTGCTTTAGTTTTAAAAGCGGTGATTGCAAGTGTGAGTATTTGTTCGGTTTTAGCGATTTTTAATTTTATATTTTAAAATATATGTGTGACTCGCTCATTTCTAAATATAATGTAGCTGGACCACGATATACAAGCTATCCTACAGTTCCTTATTGGGATCAGGATAGCTTTTCTGTTTCTAGCTGGAAAGATTCTCTTCAAAAGAGTTTTAAAGAAAGTAATTCCAAAGAAGGAATAAGCCTTTACATTCATTTGCCTTTTTGTGAGAGTATGTGTACGTTTTGCGGTTGTAATAAGCGCATCACAAAAAATCATAAGGTAGAAGTTCCTTATCTAGAATCTGTAATAAAAGAACTCAGACTATATGTGGCGCTCTTTTCTGACAAACCTAGAATCAAGCAAATTCACTTAGGTGGAGGAACACCTACGTTTTTCTCTTCATCAAATTTAGAATATTTGATTAATGAGATTTTCAAATTAGCTGATCGTGCTGAGAACGTAGAATTCAGCTTTGAAGGGCATCCTAACAATACGACGCTCGAGCATCTAGAAACATTACATCAACTAGGTTTTAATCGAGTTTGTTATGGTGTTCAAGATTATAATTTATCGGTACAGATAGCTATTAATCGAGTACAACCTTTTGAAAAGGTGCAAGCTGCTACTAATAACGCAAGAAAGGCTGGATATACATCTGTAGGGCATGATATTATTTACGGTTTACCTTTTCAGACTATTGATAATGTCATTCATACGATTGAGCGTACTATAGAGCTTTTACCAGATCGTATTGCATTTTACAGCTATGCGCATGTGCCATGGATCAAAGGAAATGGGCAACGAGGTTTTAAAGATGAAGACCTTCCTACTGCTGCGGTAAAAAGGCAGCAATACGAGATAGGGAAGAAGTTGCTTGATGAAGCTGGATATGTAGAAATAGGTATGGATCATTATGCGCTCAAAACCGATTCTCTATATCAAGCCCAACAAAACGGAACTATACACCGCAATTTTATGGGATATAATTCCAGCAATACGCAGGTGATGATAGGGCTAGGAGTTTCTTCTATCAGTGATTCCTGGTATAGTTTTGCCCAAAACGTAAAAAACATTGATGAGTATCAAAGTCTAGTAGAAAAAAGCGAGTTACCAGTTTATCGAGGACATTTATTAACTGAAGAAGATTTAATCATACGCAAACATATTTTGAACTTAATGTGCAGGTTTGAGACTTCATGGCAAGATGATGACCTATATTTTAATGAGCTGCCAGACGTGCTATTGAGTCTTATCGAGTTAGAAAAAGATGAGCTTATAGAAATAAAAAGTAATCAACTCTTAGTAACAGAAAAAGGACGTCCTTACGTTAGAAATGTTTGTTTGCCTTTTGATTTAAGATTACAACGCAATAAACCAGAGACTCAGTTATTTTCAATGACCGTTTAAAGAATGTGATAGCCTGTAGAATAACGTGAGTTCGACCTAAGGTCATAAATAAATTACTGATCCTCAAACATTAACAGAATTGTCAAGTCGAGCGCAGTCGAGACTGTTTATATACTTACTATATTTTCTCGTTTTCGACTGCGCTCAAACTGACCTCTCAACTCCTTATTTATTATCTTATTGATTAATATATAATTGCAGACTTTTTTACATCGAATTCACGATCATTAACAACAAAAACCTCCTTGAAAGCGCAGCTTTCAAGGAGGTTTTTTGTTACTCAATTGGAGTAAATAGTTATGGAGTTTTTAGTATAAAGTTTACTCGCTGTCTTTTGCTTTTTCTTTATCGCTGTTTGCCATATTATAAACGATCCATGCCATTGCAATACATACTATTGCAAACACGCCGATTATTATAACGCCCATGCCCCAGTTTACTAAAGGAAGTGATGTTGTTAAATTCATAATTTTATATTTTAGAAGTTGATTTTAATGACAGTCGTATTGTGATGAAACTTGTTCCACCGTTACCATATTTGAAGGAGATAGATATGGAATGTTTAATCCCAAACCTCTCAAAATAAATAATATACCTATAGCTACTACTACATACGGTACGGCTTTAAGAATACGTTGTTTAACTTTGCCTGTTAAGAAATTACCTAAATAGATGGCAGTAGTCATTAAGGGAACTGTTCCCAGACCAAATAACGCCATGTATAAACTACTTTGTAACGGCTCACCTAGGGCAATAGCTCCAAAAACGGCCATATATACTAGCCCGCAAGGAAGAAGTCCATTAAGAAAACCTATAATAAAAAAAGTTTCTGGATCTTTCTTCTTAAGTTCAGCTCCTAAAGCACTCTTCACTTTACTAACCAGTTTATAAATAGGTCTTGTAAGACTGTATTTACTAGTGATATGCGTAGGTGTAATAATAGTTAAGATCATGATAATCCCTATGGCAATCGATAATTGCTGCTGTATTCCAAAAAAGTGAAAAGTATTACCAGCAATCCCAAATAAAAGACCTAACAAAGAATAGGTGAGAATCCGGCCAAAATGATAGCTTACTAATTGTAAAGTTCTCTTCCATCTATTTACGCGATCCAGAGGAAGCATAAATGCAATAGGACCGCACATTCCCACACAATGGAAACTACCCAATAATCCTAATATGATGGCAGAGTATAACATTAATATACTATTTCTTTTTTGTACAAATAGTCCTTTCCTCCATATTGAAAGTCTATGGTAATATTCCAGCGACCCTCAATAAGGTTCTTTTTAGGTATTACTACTTGAGAGTTTATTAAATTCATAGGTATTTCAAAATCCAATTTCTGGTTAGAAGGTCGATATAAAGCTATTTTACCGGTAGCGTTTTCGTTAGTCAACTCTGTTGGAAATTTTAATAACCAGCCATCTTCCGTCTTTTGACCACTTATTTTCTCGTTGAGTCCATTTAAGTTTTTCTCGGCATCTATTTCAGTTTGATAAACCATTTCTTTAGCATAATATTCTTCGGTAACAAGATCGTGACTGTAATTTTTATCTACGCTCATGGTAATCACCATGTATAGTATAAACCCCATGAATGCTAGCATACCTAACACAATTCCTTTACCCCAATTCCATTTCATGATGTCATATTTTTAATAAGTTCCTTTTTTCTATTTAATTCTTCTATCATCAATTTTGCTTGACAAGAAGGGTTTTTTCCAGGCTGTCCGTTTTGGCAACCGTTGCAGCAATCGTCTTTTTCTTCTGATTTCATATGTAACTTTTTTAAGTATCTCGCTTTCGCGAAAGCGGAATGACAACTACCACCTCAACTCGTACTAGAATCTTGTGGCTAATTAAAGCTACGTGGTCCTAGAAATGCAGTTGTGGTAGTCTCAATCAAATCACCATCGCTATAAATTCCTATTTCTACGCGATCTTTATCACCACTTAAAGCACGAGAATCTATTTCTATAAACAAAGTTCCTTCTGAAAGGCCTTGTCCTTCTACAGTAAATTTATCTTGAGAAACAAGTTGAATTGTTCCTTTATGAGAAAGTAATTTGAACTCAATATTTTCAATGTTATCTACCGTTTTATTAACTAATTTATAGGTGTAGACATTACTGATGTTAAATTCACCTTTGTGTTCATAAAGTTGGCCAGGTAGTCTTAATATATTGGCTTCTATGTCATTACGTAAGAATAACATCCCGATTAAAACTGCGGTTAAAATTCCTAAAACGACTATGTAACCTTTAAGCCTAGGAGTAAGTTTAAATTTCTCCTTTTTCTCAATGTTATCCTCGCTGGTATAACGTATAAGACCTTTAGGTAAATCAACGGCTTCCATCATTTTATCACACGCATCAATACATGCGGTACAATTGACACATTCTAGTTGAGTCCCATTACGTATATCTATTCCTGTAGGACACACATGAACGCAAGCAAAGCAATCAATACAGTCTCCTTTTCCTGTTGTAGCACGCTCTTCATTTTTCTTAAATTTTGCGCGACCTTCTTCTTTTTCACCTCTTTTATGATCATAGGCAACGATAATAGATTTATTATCCAGTAATACACCTTGAAGCCTACCATATGGACAGGCAATGATGCAAACTTGTTCTCTAAACCATGCAAAAACGAAGTAAAAAACACCGGTAAATATGAGCAGAGAAATAAATGTGCTGAGCTGTTTTATAGGTCCATCTGTGATGTAACGTATCAATTGATCGCTACCTATCAAATAGGCAAGAAAAACATTGGCTATTAAAAATGAGATCACAAAGAAAACAAACCACTTAAGAACTCTTTTTTTAATCTTTTCTGCATTCCATGGCATTTTTGCAAGGCGTATTTGTTTACCGCGATCGCCATCGATCCAGTACTCAATACGTCTAAAAACCATTTCCATAAATATGGTTTGAGGGCATACCCATCCACAAAATAGTCTTCCAAAGGCCACAGTAAATAAGATGACAAAAACCACTCCCGTGATCATCATGATGACAAACAAATGGAAGTCTTGCGGCCAGAATGGAAATCCAAAAATATTGAACCTACGTTCTAATACATTGAACATTAAAAACTGATTACCGTTAATTTTAATAAACGGCGCAGCAAATAGAAACGCAAGTAAAATATAACTTACATACTTGCGGTATTCATACCATTTACCATCTGGTTTTTTAGGATATACCCAAGCGCGCTGTCCTTCTTTGTCCAGCGTTCCTATTGTGTCTCTAAAATTGTCTTGACCTTGGTCTGCCATTTGATATATCTATTTAAGATTCCAGCATGAGAAGAAATAAGGCATCTTCATATGCCTCAACAGAATGAGTTACATCAAGCGGTATGTCGTAACTATCATAAACGGCTAGTCGTCTACTTTCTGTTGCTGTGTTAAAATCAATCTCTCCTTTAATGACCATAAGTTTTGCTTTACAAGGAGCTTTATGTTCATCGAGAACAGCACCACTTTTCATACCTATTGCAATGAGTGAAGATCCATCAGTGTTAAAAATGTTTTTCACTATAGGTAATTCTGAGTGTATTGATGCTTGTTCTATCTCGCTGAGTGTCATGATTACATTAATTATTATCAGTTACTACTTTAAGCTCTTCTATTTCTACCTCTGGATGATCTAGAGAGTCTGTAATAATTTCATTGATTTGCTCTTCTATTTGAGGTGCATCTGGATCGGTCCATATTTCACCTTCAGCAGCTTTTGGCTCTGCAGGAGTAGTTCCTTCAAATGTCAAAACATAACTTGCTACTTGTGCCATTTCTAGAGGTTTCAGGTCTTGCTTCCATGCAACCATTCCTTTTCCAGATCTTCCACCTTCAGAAATGGTGTTGAATACATTTTTAATGCCGCCACCTAGAATCCAGTTTCTATCGGTAAGATTAGGACCTATTCCACCGCCACCGTCTGCTTTATGGCAGGCAACACAATTAGATTGAAAAATTACTTTTCCAGCATTAATATCTGCTGCATCAGTTAGCAATACTACTGTGTTTACATCTACTAAGTTTTTAGCTGTTTTTTTCCATTCATCAATCTCTATTTGAGCTGCTGCAACTGCAGTTTCATATTCTTCATCTTGATCATAATTATTGAAAATTTCAAATCTTACTAGATAAACTACAGCAAAAAGGATGGTTGCATAGAACATGTAAACCCACCATGGCGGTAAATTGTTGTCTAGTTCTTTGATTCCGTCATAATTGTGATCTAGTATAATTTCATGCTCTTCTTCTACAGCTTTGCTTCCTAAAGATTTTTTGTAGATATTTTTGATCCATTTGAATTGGTTTGCTTTCGCGAAAGCGATATTCTCATCATACTTTTTCTGTGCATCTGGCTTGAGGCTTGCATAAAGAACCCTACTTAGAGCTCCCAGACTCGCTTCACCTGCTATGTAGAATAATATAATGACACCGTATACAACCCAAAGCCAAGGCAAGTTTTCAAATGCCGTAGCATCTTCAGTGGAGCCTATCCAGTTGAAGAAAAAATATCCAAGGACAGCAAAAGCTATCGTTCTTATAAATAATCCTGTATTGTTCATGTTTATAGGTCTTTAATAGTTGAAGCATCATCAGTCAAAGGGATGTTACTTACCTCTTCTATATGTTTCTTTTTGGCAGTGAAAACCCACCAGAAAAGAGCAGTGAAAAAGATGAAAAATATGAGTAATGATATGATAGGGTAGATCTCTACGCCATCAATGTTTTCTAAGTTTCCTTTTACAAATTTTAACATCTTATTCTTCGTTTAAGTTCATTACAGTTCCATCAGCAGTGGTGACTTTGATATCGGTACCTAATCGTTGTAGATAGGATATGATTGCTACTACTTCTCTATTGCGCATTTCTACAAATGGTAAGTTGTTCTCTTGAGCATACTGCTTATCTGCCTCATAAGTTTTTGCAAAGTCAGGATCGTTGTAGAGACTTTTTTCTATTTGAGTTCCTTGCTCTGTCATCCATTCTTGCGCTCGATCGATTTCTTCTTGAGTATATGGAACACCTAAGGTCATCATAGCGGCCATTTTATCTTCAGTATCAGATTTATCAAGCTCATTTTTAATGAGCCATTTATAAGAAGGCATTATAGAACCAGATGAAGTACTTTGTGGATCATAGAAGTGGTTGATGTGCCAGTTGTCACTATATTTTCCACCTACGCGCATTAAATCTGGGCCAGTACGCTTACTACCCCATAAGAATGGATGATCATAAACATATTCTCCAGCTTTAGAATATTCTCCGTATCGTTCTACCTCACTTCTAAAAGGACGTATCATTTGAGAGTGACATCCTACACAACCTTCCCTTATATAGATATCTCTTCCTTCCAGTTCTAACGGTGTATAAGGTTTAACACTAGAAATGACAGGTACATAATCATCTACCATAAGAGACGGAATTATCTGTACCATTCCACCTATAAGAATTGCTACTGTTGCATAGATAGTTAATTTTACTGGTCGTCTTTCTAACCAGGTGTGATAACCTTCTTTTACAGTACGTTTACTAGTCACATTTGATAAAGCAGCAGCTTCAGCAAGTTCATCAGTAACTTTACTACCAGCACGAGCTGTCATAATCATGTTATAAACACCTATTAAAGCTCCTACTATAAATAAACTTCCACCTATTGCTCTCATCCAGTACATAGGCATGATTTGAGTAACAGTTTCTAAGAAGTTACCGTAAGTAAGCGTACCATCTGGATTAAATTGTTTCCACATAGAAGCTTGTACAAATCCAGCAACATACATAGGTAATGCATAGAGAATTACACCTAATGTACCTATCCAGAAGTGAACGTTTGCTAACTTAGTGGACCAAAGAGTTGTTTTAAACAATCTAGGAACTAACCAGTACACCATACCGAAAGTTAGGAAACCATTCCACGCAAGAGCTCCTACGTGAACGTGTGCAATAATCCAGTCGCTAAAGTGCGCTATGGCGTTTACATTTTTAAGAGAAAGCATAGGTCCTTCAAATGTTGCCATACCGTAACCTGTTATAGCAACTACCATAAATTTTAAAACAGGATCTGTACGTACTTTATCCCAAGCACCTCTTAAGGTTAATAATCCATTGATCATTCCACCCCACGATGGTGCAATTAACATCACAGAAAAAGCAACACCTAAATTTTGAGCCCAGTCTGGTAAAGCTGAGTATAATAAGTGGTGAGGTCCAGCCCAGATATAAATAAAAATCAACGACCAGAAGTGAACAATAGAAAGCCTATAAGAATATACTGGTCTATTTGCCGCTTTAGGAACAAAGTAATACATCAATCCTAAAAACGGAGTAGTTAAGAAAAAGGCAACAGCATTATGACCGTACCACCATTGTACTAAGGCATCTTGTACACCAGCATAAGCAGAATAACTTTTTAATGCGCTTACTGGTAACTCCATACTGTTTACTATATGTAGAACAGCTACGGTAACAAATGTTGCTAGATAAAACCAGATAGCCACATACAGGTGACGCTGTCTTCTTTTAAGTATTGTACCAATTAGATTTGCTCCAAAGGCTACCCATATCAAGGCAATAGCGATATCAAACGGCCACTCTAGCTCTGCATATTCTTTGGAAGTTGTGTAACCTAATGGCAATGTAATTGCAGCACCTACAATAATTGCTTGCCATCCCCAAAAATTGAGATTGCTCAACCAGTCTTTCCACATACGTGCTTTTAAAAGACGCTGCGTAGAGTAGTAAACTCCAGCAAATATTGCGTTTCCTACAAAGGCAAATATCACTGCATTTGTATGTAATGGTCTTAAACGACCATAGCTTAACCAGGAGACCCCATCGGTTAAATTAGGAAACAGATACATATAAGCAAGTAAGAGCCCAACGCTCATACCTATAACACCCCAAAACAAAGTTGCGATGATAAATTTGCTTACGATTTTATTATCGTAATAAAACTTTTGTACTTCCATAATTATTTAGGTTGTTGATTTAAATTAATCGGTTGTTTTTTTTTCTTTAGGGTTTTCTTTTATCAATTCATCATCAAATAGCATTCTAACTGATGGAGTATAAGTATCATCATATTGTCCCAGCTTTACAGAGAAAATAAACGCTGCGAGAAATAGCAGCGCCACGACAACACTAATTGCGAGAAGCATATAAATAATATTCATACCGTTTGAATTATTTGGTAAAATTAGAATCTAGGACTAAGGGAAAAGATGACTTTTGTCAGCTTTATATTTTTTTTCAATTATTTATTTGAGATTTCCATGTTCTTTAAACATGTAAATACATGAAGACATTTTGAATCCTTTGTTGTAACTCAAGAAGTTGTTTTAAAAGAGATATTCCGTGTATGGGAAGGTTTACTTCATTGGATAGAAGACTTCTGTTTAATTCTGAAATAGACGAGTCGTATGTTGAGATTTTATTATAAACAGACTCATAAAGAGTAGGACACAAATGATTGCTATTATATAAAAGTTGTTCTAGAGAACTAACTTGTGTTTGAGCTTTTTGAATCCATCCATTTAAAGCTGTGTTGATGGAATGATTACAAATGGCGTCCTGAAATAAAGAGATAACTTCATTTTCTTTGAAATTGCTCAACCAAAAATTAAAATTGAGATCCTTTCTAGTTTGCGAGAAGTTTTGAGTGCTTAATATCATGATAATTTTTAATTAGATTTCAGTTTTCTCCCTAACAAATAAGTGATTACAGTTGTGAAGATCACAATGCTTATTGAACTTAAAGGCATTAAAATAGCCGCTACCACAGGAGCAAGTTTGCCAGTGAGAGCAAATCCTAATCCGATCATATTGTAGAAAAGAGAGAAAATAAAAGCGTATTTAATAGTTTTTAAACCATTTTTTGAAATAGATAGAAAAGTGTTGATATCGCTAAATCTTGAAGCGTCAAGAATACCGTCGCAAGCAGGAGAAAATACATTGATATTCTCAGAAATAGTAATTCCAACGTTACTTTGCGCTAAGGCTCCGGCATCATTAAGTCCATCACCTACCATTAAAACGGTTTTGCCAGCTCGCTGTTGATTCTTGATGTAATTGAGCTTGTCTTCTGGTTTTTGATTAAAAAGCAACGTAGTGTTAGCAGGTAAAATGCTTGCTAGATGCTCTCGTTCCCCATCATTATCACCAGAAAGAATAACAATTTGAACAGACTTCTTTAACTGGTTAAACACCTCTTGAACACCATCACGATATTCATTATAAAAAATGAAACAGCCTTTATAAGTATTATTATAACAAATATGCACAGCTGTGTTTTGATGCGTGTTAACACTGGCTCCTTGTTCTGGCGATCCTAAAAACTCAAAAGAGCCTATCTTAATGTGCTGGTCATTAATAGTTCCTGTAACACCTTTACCTACTTCTTCTTGAAAATCATCAAGGGTTTTGATATCGTGTTGATCCAGCATTTCATAAAGAGAACGACTCAATGGATGGTTAGAAGAGCGTAGCGTACTCGACAGTAAAGATTTTTCATCTTCATCCAGCTCGACACCTTCATAAGTAATAGTGTTTTTAGAATTTGTGGTAAGTGTCCCTGTTTTATCAAAAACCACTAGATCAATATGTGCCATTTGCTCTATGGAAGACGTGTCTTTCATATACAATTTGTGACGTCCAAAAATGCGCAACAAATTTCCTAATGTAAAAGGTGCTGCAAGCGCTATTGCACATGGGCAGGCTACTATCAAAACAGAAGTAAATACATTAAGTGCAATACTAGTATCTATAAAAAGCCAAACCGCCGTTGCAACAATCGCTATTAGTAATAAAGTAATGGTAAAACGGCGACTTATTTGATCAGTAAGCGATTGGAATACGTTTTTTCCTTTTTTTGAAAAGACCTCATTAGACCAGAGTTGCGTGAGATAACTTTGCTCCATGCTTTTCAAAACTTCTACTTCTATTGATCCTGCGAGCTGTCTTCCTCCTGCAAATAGGTGGTCTCCAGATGTCTTGGCCACAGGCTCTGCTTCTCCAGTCGCAAAGCTGTAATCGATCAATGCGTTTCCATTAATCAACACACCATCTACAGGTAATAACTCATTGTTTCTTATCAAGATACGGTCGCCTTGCTGCAGATCGTTGACTTGAATTTGTTGTTCAGATTTTTTGGTAGAGAAAGAAGATTTTCCTGATTCCGCTTTCGCGAAAGCGAGATCATCACCATCTATATTTTTAAATATTCTTGTAACAGCGATAGGGAAGTAGGACTTATAATCGCGCTCAAAAGAAAGATAGGCGTAGGTTTTTTGCTGGAAGAAACGTCCTAAAAGTAAAAAGAAGACCAGTCCTGCAAGGCTATCAAAAAAACCAGAACCCCAATCCATCAAAACATCTACAAAAGAGCGTGTGAATAGAACCGTAATCCCTATGGCGATAGGTACATCTATATTGAGAATTTTACTGCGCAACCCTTTGAATGCCGAGATAAAGTAATCACGACCAGAATAAAAAACAACTGGTAAGCTAAATATGAACATCAACCACCTGAAGACATGTTTGTACTTTTCTAACCAGAATTCGTTCACTTCAAAATACTCTGGAAAAGATAAAAACATGATATTACCAAAAGCAAAACCAGCAACACCTAATTTATAAATAAGACTACGATCCTTATCGGTTTTTTGCTTATTAGTATCTTCAAGCGATATGTACGGCTCGTAACCTAATTTAGATAAAAGAAGTACGAGATCTTGAAGGTTCAAGTCTGCGCTAGAATAGGTGATTCTTACTGTTTTCTCTGGAAAATTTACTTGTGAAGTTTTTACACCAGGTTGTAATTTTTGTAAATTTTCTAATACCCAAATACAAGAGCTACAATGAATAGAAGGAATGAGAAGAGAGATAACCTGAATGCCTTGTTCATTAAATTCCAGCAATTGCGATATGATCTCATTGCTTTCTAGAAAGTCAAATTTTCCCTCTTGCTCAACAGGAGTAGTTCCTGGAGTGTGTTCCAGATCATAATAATACGATAAGTCATTATCGTTTAAAATGTCATAGACCGTTTTACAACCATTACAGCAAAAAGATTTTTCCTGATGCTTGATAAGGGTTTTGCGACATTCATCTCCACAATGGAAACAACTTTCCATAATTTATTCAATTTGCTTAAGTGCAAGCACTTTTATAATTACCTGTGGCAAATATGAACCGAATCACAGGTTGAAAACGATGACATTTGTCACCTAGAATTGTTATTTTTGTTTTTATAATTTAACAGGTGTCGGATTGAGATCTTAAGGATAAGCTTATTGAATAGACTTAGATGACATGAAAAACATTAATTCAAAGAGATGAAATAAAACTTCTGTTTTGAATTAAATTATTGGAGATTTACATTAACCTTTTGAGCAACTAGATGAGTCAACACACTGAGCAAAGATGCGAGAACTGCATTGTACGTAGATTAAATACACTTAAAGCTCTTACTAAAGAAGAACTTAAAAACATTTCTGATAGTAAGGAAACTAAAACAGTTAAAAAAGGTGATGAGATCTTTAAAGAAGGTGATAAGTTAAATGGTGTTTTTTGTGTGCGAGACGGCGTTTCTAAGTTGTCAAAAATGAGCGACAATGGTAAAGATCAAATAGTAAAACTTGTTAAACGAGGAGAGCTATTAGGACAGCGATCTGTGATAACAGAAGAATCTACCAATTTAAGCGCTGTTGCCTTGAGTGATATGACGGTTTGTTTTATTCCTAAAAACCACTTGAAAGACAACATAAGCAACAATATTAAATTCACAAATGCTATTCTTCAACAAATGGCAAACGAGTTAAAGTTTGCAGATGATGTGATCGTAAACATGGCTCAAAAGAATGTAAGACAGCGCATTGCAGAGACCTTGAAATATCTGGAAGATACTTTTGGCACGGATGACGAAGGTTATATCAAAATGATATTAACTAGAGAAGATATTGCAAATGTAGTCGGCACCGCTAAGGAAGCTTGTATAAGACAGCTTACGAAATTTAAAAAAGCAGGATGGATAGCTACTGACGGTAAACGTATAAAACTAGTAGATCATAAATCACTTTACAATCTTATTGAAGGATTTGAGTGAATGTTCTGATTAAGAGCATTTTTCATATCTTTGTAATCATTTTTAAACCTATTTTGAGTACCAGTAATCCCTATGAATTCATCCTTTCAAAAATCAACAGAAAAGAAGCTTGCACAAATTAAAAGTAGCTTTGAGGAAGATAATAAATTATCCTATGAGGTTTTTCAACAAATGCCTATAGGTATATGTATTACAGATTCAGATGGATACTTTACTGATGTCAACCTTACCTATTGCGATATCTACGGATATTCTAAAGATGAACTTATAGGAAAACCTTTTACGACAGTCGTACCAGATGAGTATAGAGATATGCTTGTAAAACTTCATGAAGAATTTCTTGAAAAAGAATATGAGCTTCAAGGACGCTGGACTGTTCAAAATAAACAAAATCAACAATTTGAAATCATTTCAAATGCAGCTTTTCTTTATGATGAAGAAACTAATGTAAAGAAAAAAATGACCCTAGTGGTCAAAGCGAAAGAATTAGAATTAACTATTGATCGTCTTAAAACCACGATCGATATTCTAGAGAATAAGATAAAGACTCAAGATATTGCAAACGAAATGGTAGATCATGACATGCGCAATAGAGTTGCGTCTATGGTTTCCATAGCAACTATTCTATCTAAAACAGAACTTGATAAGCAACAAGCTAAGTGGGTAACGATGTTGAAGAACATAGGTAATGATACCATAAAGCTGCTCACCTCTGCAAATGATTTTGCAAAAATGGAGCGTGGTGAATATCAACCAGATGTTTCTACTTTTGATTTAATAGCTCTTATTGCAAATGAAACTTCAGAGTTAAAGGATCTTATAATGGAAAAGGAGGCAGATTTTAGTCTCATACATGATGGTAAAGTTTGTGAGCCTGGCACAGATGAATTTATGATTAAAGGTGATGAATTTTATCTGCAGCATTTATTTCAAAACTTGTTGCGCAATGCTTTGGAAGCATCTCCCGATAAAGAAACGATAGGTATCTCAATAGATTATGATCAAATCTTTACTGTAAAAATCAGCAATAAAGGGGTAATTCCTAAAAGTGTGAGAAACAACTTTTTTGAAAAATATGCTACCTCGGGAAAAGATACAGGTACAGGACTTGGAACTTATATCTCAAAAATGATTGCCGAAATACATGGTGGCTCTCTATCTTTTTTAACCAGTGAAGAAGAAGGAACTACACTCACTTTAAAGCTGCCTAGTGATATAGTCTCGACTTAATCGAGTCTTTGTTTAATTAATAGATAGTATTAGATTTTATTACATTTAATTATTAAAATCCAAGATTCAAAAGGATAAACTTGATAACATTCTAACTTAGTTTGATTTAGAAAAAGAAGTAGTTCAAGATATCTTTTAGCTACTTCTTACTAATATCTCAAAATCCTATTATATTTTAAAACTCATTACAGGAAGAGGAGAGTGGTTTGCTAGATCTTCTGATATACTTCCTTTAAAGAAATGAGAAAGTCCTTTTCTACCATGCGTACTGATAGCAATTCCATCTGCTTGTAACTCTTCTGCAAATTGCATTAATCCATCTTCAATAGTATAACCAGCGATAAAGGAAACTTGATTTGTTCCACCTGCTTTTTCAAATTTTTGAGTCAATTCTTTAAATTCTTGAGAGCTTATGAAACTAGCATGTGGTCTATTGACAAACACGAGGTTTACTGAGCTTCCTAATGTTTCAAATAGTCCTAAGGCTTTTTGATAAGCAGGAACGCTTTCAACAGATAAGTCTGTAGCCATAATGACTTTTTCTAGGTTAAAGTTCTTAGGAGCAGACTTAATCGTTAATACTGGAGTAGTACTGTTTCTTACCATTTTTTCTGCATTTGACCCAGCAAAAATACCCTGATGAGCCATTAATCCGTGAGATCCCATTACGATGAGGTCAGCATTTATTTTTTTGGCTAGAACATCTACTTCTTTATATACTTTATGGTGCTTAATGACTGCTTCTACTTTTACTCCTTTTAAATATTCCTTTTCTAGAAAAGGTTCAAATTTCTTTCTGCTTAGAGCTAGTAAAAACATCATTTCGTTTGTATTGTCATTGCTAGAGTGAGATATTAGAGATTCTGACAACTCTAACATATGAAGCACGTGCAACGTAGCATCATGTTTTTTAGCAATTATAGCAGCGGTCTCGAGAGCATATTCTGAGTGATTTGAGAAGTCTACTGGTACAATAATATTTTTCATCTGTATGGTTTTTAATTTATAATATAGCCAAAAGTAAGGAGATAGCAGCTACTAAAAGATGATTTTTATCACTTCAATAAGTATCCTTCTCTTTAAAATTGAATCATAAAAAAAAGCCAAGTCTATATTAAAAGAAGTGGCTTTGAATTTTGAATAGGTCAATTTACATTTTGAACGTAAATCTATTGGTAATCGAATTAGTATAAAAGAATAGAAAAACTATAGGGATAAAACACTATTCTCAGCTCCAGCATAATCGTTCCATGCATAGGAGTCGGCTTGTTCTTCATTTAAATATGTGGTACCATCTACAACATATCTAAATTCATAAGAATTTGAAGTTTCTAAATCAACAGTTGTTTTAAACGTACCATTTTTTAATTTTTTTAATGGAGTTGCTTTTTGATCCCATTCGTTAAAACTTCCTATAACGGCAGCATTTTTTGCCTCTTCCATAGGTAACGTGAAGGTCACTTTACAAACTGGTTTGCTTTTTAAAAATTGTTTTTTAATAGCCATAATCTTGTTTTTAATTCTGCTTTAAAAATATTAAATTTAGGAAGCTAACCGTCTAAAAATCAAATATTTTTATAATAATTAAGGATTCTATATCTATTATCCATTTTCATTTAGAATCTAGTAATTTAAAGTAGGTTTTACCATCAATTTATCATTAAAACGTCAAATATTTTGAGCAGTATTTTTGACTTTTAAGAAACGAAATCGTATTCGTAAAATCCTATTTTTAAGTAAAATAGACTTAAAACGTCAGATTTAAGTAACAGCTTACTGATTTTAAGGTAATATAAAAACTAACGGAATAGAATTCGATAAAACAAAAATCCCGATCTCTTGTAGAAATCGGGATTTGTAAAGCGGAGAAGAAGGGATTCGAACCCCTGGAGGTGTGACCCTCGCTGGTTTTCAAGACCAGTGCATTCGACCACTCTGCCACTTCTCCTTAAAAATTAAACAAAACACTTTTTGTTTAAGCGGTTGCAAATATACAGTTATTCTTTTAAAATTAAAGTCTATTGTAAAAAAAATCTACAATTCAATTGTAGATTTTAGTATCGTAAAATTGTTAGCCAGTTTTATGATTGATCTTGTGTAGCATCTCTAGGCTGGTGGTGCTCTTTTTTATCTTTTACTTGGTGATTAATATCTTTCCCATGTGTAGCTTCTAAATTGATAGCCTGCTCTTTTTTACTTGTTTTTTCAGGGTTTGGTTTGGTTGTGCTCATAATTTTTATTTTCAAGTTAAAAATAAAAAGAGCTTTCTAAGGGTGATTAACACATTTTAACCGCCAAAGAGCAAAGAATTAGTACTTTTTTAAGTGTTTTATGTACTTTGGTTCACTTTTCAAGGAATGGTACGACAAAATTTTGAATTTCTTAATACCTAAAAGAATATAAGTATTTTTTATTAATTTTTATCGTGAGACACCTTGCTGTCGCCTGTTATAGGTATCACTGGTCCAGAATAAGTAGGAGATTTTTCTATGTTGAGTTCCATCCAGGCCTTGATATTTGCTAGCCATTCTCTTCTAGCAAAATGACTGCTACCAGGATATTCTCGTTGATCTGCTACGTAGCCTTGAATATCAAGTCCCATATTTTTACCTAAATAAATAGCTCTAGGCAAATGAAATTCTTGAGTAAATACAATACTGCTTTTAACTTGAAAAACATCTCTTGCCCTAAACATGGTATCATACGTATCAAAACCTGCATGGTCTAAAAAGATGTCTTCGTCAGGAACTCCTTTTTTGTTTAGGTAATTTTTCATTGCGTTGACTTCGTCATAATTCTTTTCTCCATGATCACCACTCAATAAAAATTTCTTTATTTTTTTGTTTTGATAGGCAAGAAAAGCTGCGTCTACACGATCTTGTAAAATAGGAGATAAGCTTTTGTCTGGACGTACACTCGCGCCTAAAACGATACCTGTGTAAGCTGGTTCCAGTTCTTCTACATTGGTAAAAATTTGATTGCGCGCTGTTCTATTAACGTGTATTTGCAATATCAAAACACCTACCACAACGATGAGCACTCCAAAAACAAGAATGTTTAAAAATTTACGCATTAGATAATGGGAGTTGGTTTTTTATTATCATCAACAGCAACAAATGTAAATGTGCCCTCAACGACTTTTTCTCTCGTGTAACTATACATATCTTCCATATAAATACTTATTCCTACCACACAACTCGTATTTCCTACGTTAACAATTTTTCCTACGAGTTCAATAATACTTCCTTGTGGGATCGGTTTTTTAAAATCAATTTGATCGGTACTTATGGTAACAACTTTTTTTCTTGAAAATCTAGTGGCACAAATAAAAGCTACTTCGTCCATGAGATGCAATGCGGTCCCACCAAAAAGAGTATCATAATGATTAGTAGTATTTGGGAAAACGGCTTTGAAAATACGTGTTTCAGAATCCGTGATTCGTTTATTGATATCCTGCATTGATATTAATTATAGCAAAGCTATTATAGGGTTTGAGAGGTTAGTTACCTTTGTTTTGATGGTTATGATCTCGCTTTCGCGAAAGCGAAAATAGTTTCATAATCAAAGTTACAAATATAACGTAAGACACTTATGAATAGTATAGAAAGTTTAAAATGGAGGTATGCCACAAAGAAGTTTGATCCAGCCAAGAAAATAGAAGTGAGCCAATTAGAATTACTCGCTCAAGCATTTAATTTAACAGCGACTTCTTACGGTTTACAACCATGTAGACTTGTAGTTGTTCAAGACCAAGATGTTAAGGATAAAATGGTGGCGCACTCTTTTGGACAGTTGCAGGTTAAGGATGCCAGTGCTGTTTTAGTATTGTGTACGACCGCTGTAGATAAAAACTATATAAAAGACTATTTTTCTATAGTAAAAAAACAGCGCAACACACCAGATGAGGTATTGAAACCTTTTGAAGATTTCTTGACAGACACCTTTTCTAAAAAAGAGGTGGAAGAAGTAGAGACTTGGGCAAGAAATCAAGCTTACTTGATTTTGGGTAATTTGCTTACAGTGTGCGCACAAGAGCAAATTGATTCTTGTCCTATGGAAGGTTTTGTGCCAGAAAAAGTAGACGAGTTATTAGGCCTTTCTAAAGTAGGATTAAAAAGCACATTACTCTTACCAGTAGGCTATCGTGCTGCAGACGACATGATGTCTGAGCTTAAAAAAGTACGTAGACCTCAACAAGAAATGGTTTCTTATATATAGAAGTATGGCAAGATAATTGTCTAGGTTTTAGTAATATTATACATTTGAATTCATAAGTTAAGAATCATGAAACTATTTGTCTTTATAACTGTTTTACTTATTTCTTTTAGTGCTAGCGCTCAAAATATGAGTATGGATGGTCTTGAGGCAAAAAAAGAAGTGAAGAAAACCGAAAGCGTTAAAGAGGTAAAACTAGACTGGATGACGAGCCTTGAAAAGGCAAAAGCAAAAGCAAAAAAATCTAAGAAACCTATTCTCGTTTATTTCTCTGGTAGCGACTGGTGCACACCTTGTAAAAAACTAGAAAAACATTTTTTTAATACGCCAGCTTTTGAAAAAGCAGCAAATAAGTATCATCTTGTTTATTTAGACAATCCTTATAGAGATGATATTATCCCAGAAAAGGAAAAGAAAGAAAACAAAAAAATAGCCGATAAGCTGGATGTCAAGTTTCCTACAGTTATCGCTTTTGATTTTAAAGGTAAAGAACGTAATCGAGTAGAACGTTTTAGTGGAGAAGATCCTAGATACCACTGGAAATTTATGAAAGAGAACGAAAGTATTTTTAAACTCTAGGCTTGAAAAAATAGACTAAAAAAAACAGCATTTTTCTTTAGAAAATGCTGTTTTTTTTGCTCAAAAATTATTTTAGCCATTAGCCATTAGCCATTAGCCATTAGCCATTAGCCATTAGCCATTAGCCATTAGCCATTAGCCATTAGCCATTAGCCATTAGCCATTAGCCATTAGCCATTAGCCATTAGCCATTAGCCATTAGCCATTAGCTACTGTACTGTGTATTCTATTTCAAAAACTTCAGAAATTCTAAAGTAACCAAAAGGGAAACGATCTGTATTTGTAATATTTACGATATTACCTCGTACAACAGCAGGTTGTGTAGCAAATGGGCCACCGCCGCCGCCATCAGATTGCTGTAGTAGAGTCTCATAAAAATTATAACAACGCTGGTCTATTCCTTCTATAGTTATGGTAGTAGGTGTTCCAGCTTCTAACTCTTCTAAGAAGAAAGTGGTTTGAGAACGATTACCATTAGTGAACTCATCATCACCTATGTCTACTTCGTCATTTTCTCCATCTAGATACTCAAACAAGTAAAAATTACCTTCCTCTGGCGGATCATTGAAAAATGCTGTGATTTCAGTAATATCATCACCAAAACCAGAGATCGTTTCTTGTTCTACCTCTGTTAAGGGAACAGTTTGTTGCAATACTTCAGTTGCAGTATAAATATCACCATTATCATTAATGCTGAGCGTATAACTTACGTCAGTAGGATTATTGATTCTAATAAAAGGAAAGCTGGTATCATAAACTCCATCGGCTCTAAAAGGAATAGGAGTAACAGTTCCTTCACTATCAGTTATAGTAATGGTAGCATCATTGACAAAAACTAAATCTTCATCATAAAACCCAGCAGATCTTGTCAATTGAATTCTTGTGTAAGTAGTCCCAGATTCATTGCGTTGCATTACTGCGTCGATTACTAATCGGGAATCTGAATTATTAAGATTTAACTCTATCACATCAGAACATGAAGAAACTGCTATTAGAGCTATTAGGTATATAAAAATTCTTTTCATCTCTTAAAAATTAAAATTATAAGTAACTGCTGGTACTATTCCAAAAATAGCTAGTCTCGTTGCTTCGTTTCTTCCTGTATCTTCATTTTCTCCAAAGGTGATGCTTACGGCGTTTCTGCGGTTATAAGCGTTGTACAAACTAAATACCCAACTGGATTGCCATCCTTTTTTCTTATCTGGCTTAGGTGTGTACGTAGCAGAAAAATCTAGTCGATGCACCATAGGCAATCTACTGCTGTTACGGGCCTCAAAAGTTGGAATAAATAAGCCGTCAAATTCATACTGACCGTTAGGATAGGTAATAGGTTGTCCTGTTTGCAAGGTAAAATTAGCTCCTAGATCCCACTTTTTATTCAACTCATAATTAGTAGTAATGGTTAGATCGTGCGTTTTGTCCCAAGCAGCATTGTACCATTCTCCATTATTAATTCCAGGTTCTAGAGCAGTTCTTCCTGGCGTACGTTGTTCACTTCTAGAAAGTGTGTATGCAATCCAGCCTTGTAATCTTCCTCTATTTTTTCTTAATAATAATTCTAGTCCGTAGGCTCGCGCTTCACCTTCTAGCAGAATTTGTTCTACGGCATCGTTTGCTATTAAATCTGCTCCATCTATGTAATCCAATCTGTTTTGAACCGTTTTATAGAAAGCTTCTGTTTCAATACTGTAGTCTCCTATATTTTTAAAAAAACCTGCTGCAACTTGATCTCCTACTTGTGGATCTATAAATGTGCCGCTGGGTGCGTAAAGATCAAATGGAGTAGGAGCGTTAGTATTAGAAATCAAGTGTATGTATTGATTAATACGCTGGTAGCTTGCTTTGATACTTGTATCATCGTCTAGAGAATAAGCAATGGAAAAACGAGGCTCTAGATTTACAAATGATTTAAGCGTCTCACTACGGCTGCTTGATAAGGTGTCAATTTCTTCGGCACTTTCATAAACGCCTAAGTCTTGATTATAAAGAAGTGGCTGGTTGTTCTCGTAAATATTCAAGCTTTCTTGCCCTAATCTACTAAAAGTACTTATTCTTAATCCTGCATTGATATTGATGTCGTCGGTGACGGCAAATTCTCCATCGGCATAGATGCCATTTTCCCACGCATATTTTTTGATTAATTGTCGGTCATTTATACCGCTGGTAGGACTGGTAGGTTGAATTCTTCCTGGATCAAACTCATAGTAAATAGAGTTGAGACCATATTTCATTTTTACCTTATCATTTACAAAATGAGTCAAATCATATTTGGCGTTTAAGTTTGTGATTCCACTGTCAAAGGTAAATTCCACAAAGTTCAATTCCAGTCCATAATTATAATCGCTAAAAATAAGAGAAGCATTAGAAAACCATTTTTCATTAAATAAATGATTCCACCTTACGTTTACAAAACTGTTTCCGAAGGTGTTAGCAAAAAGATTATTCACATTAAAAACATCTCTACCAAAGTAACTAGATAAATACAGCCTATTATTATCATCTAGATTAAAGCTTAATTTTGCGTTTAAATCGTAGAAATAAGCTTCGTTTTCAATGTCAAATAATGGCAGAAATAAATGCGCATAACTACTACGTCCACCTACTAGAAAAGACGCTTTATCTTTAATGATAGGACCTTCAAAGAGAAGTCGACTCGCCACAATTCCTATTCCTCCTGTACCACTGAATTGTTTTTTATTTCCATCACGTTGATAGATATCTAGAACACTAGAAACACGACCACCGTATCTTGCAGGAATTCCACCTTTATAAAGTTTTAAATCTTTGATCGCATCTGGATTAAATACAGAAAAGAACCCAAACAAGTGATCGCTCCCATAAAGTGTAGCTTCATCAAGAAGCACCAGATTTTGATCTGCTGCGCCACCACGTACATTAAATCCAGCCGATCCTTCTCCTGCATTACTCACTCCAGGAAGCAAGGTTAACGCTTTTATTAGATCAGTTTCACCTAGAACTACAGGTACTTTTTTAATCGTTTCTATAGAAAGTGCGTTGACACTCATTTGTGGAGATTTAGTGCTCAACTTCTCTACATCGGCATTGATAACAATAGCTTCTAGCTCTTCACCTTCTTCTTTTAAAGAGATGTCTAATTTGATATTTTCTGTAAGAGATATTTTTTTCTCCACCGTTGCATAACCTATACTAGAGTATTGCACCGTATAATCTCCGTCAGGAAGCGTGATGGAATAATAACCATATTCATTACTTATTGTACCTGTTTTCAGTTCCACTATGATCACATTTACGTTGAGCATGGTTTCTCCAGTTCCTGCCTCGATGATGGTTCCTGATAAGGTAGATTTTTGTGAGTACGCTTTCGCGAAAGCGAGAACAGCAAAAACACTTAAAATTAAATTTTTCAATAGTCCTGTATTAGTTGTAAGGTAGAAACGGTTTGACACTAAATTCATTACAAAAATAAACTTGTAATTCACCTAGGTTGTACACTTAACATTTATTTTAAATCTTTTCAAAACACTATGCATACATAATAAAACACTTTAGTAACTTTGAGCAAAACAATTTCTATGACGACTCAACAACTTACAGACCAACTTTCCTTACCAGTAGTGGTAGCACCTATGTTTTTAATTTCAGGACCAGAGCTTGTTATTTCTTGCTGTAAAAATGGTATTGTAGGTACGTTTCCAGCACTTAATCAGCGTTCTAGTGAAGGATTTGAAGAGTGGTTAGTGCAAATTAAAACTGAACTTGCACAATGGGAAGAAGAAACAGGTAAGAAAGCAGCGCCATACGGTGTGAATTTGATTGTTCACGGTAGCAATCCGCGTTTAAAGGCAGATTTGATGTTGTGTATCAAACATAAAGTACCGTTAATTATAACTTCTTTAGGAGCAGTAAGCGATGTAGTAAACGCAGTACATAGTTATGGAGGTGTTGTTTTTCACGATGTTATTAAAAAACGTCATGCTCAAAAAGCTCAAGAAGCTGGAGTAGATGGTTTGATCCTAGTTTGTGCTGGTGCAGGTGGGCATGCTGGAACACATAACCCTATGCCATTTGTACGAGAGGTAAAAGAATTTTTTGATGGTACTATTCTACTTTCTGGAGCAATGAGCTCTGGTCAGGATGTTGCTAGTGCATTGCAAATGGGAGCCGACCTTGCTTATATGGGGACACGTTTTATCAATACAGACGAATCCAAGGCGACCGACGAATATCGAGACATGATTATAGAAGCCGGTTGTAGTGATATCGTTTATACGGCAGCTATTTCTGGAGTAAGTGCTAACTTTTTAGGCGCTAGCCTAGAAGCAGCAGGAATCACAGAAGAACAAATGAAGGCTAAGGTAAAAATCGATTTTGGAAAAGAAATGGATACCGAAGCAAAAGCATGGAAAACCATCTGGAGTGCAGGACAAGGAAGCGCTACTATTAAAGATAGTATGCCAGCTACAGCGTTAATCAACAGAATGAAAGCCGAGTTCAAAACGGCTATTGAAAAACAAATCGAGAATTTAAAGAAATATAGTTGATTAATGTGCTGATGTGCTGATGTGCTGATGTGCTGATTTGCTGATGCGTTGAAAGGACGACTTGACACCTCATGATTCTTAATTTTACAATTACCTTTGCTGCATGAGCCAGCTAGTACAAATCTCTATTTTACCACATCATCTAGAAGATGAAGATCATATACTTCAAAAAGTATTTGATAAGGTAGACTTTCGTATGGATGATGTCCAGGAGTGGAACATCAGAAAACGGTCTATAGACGCACGTCAGAAAAAGGTAAAATACAATCTTCAAATAGAATTATGGCTCAAAGGAGAAGAAATTCCTAAGCGAGAAATTTTTAAAATTCAAGATGTTTCTAATGGAAAAGAAGTAGCCATTATAGGAGCTGGTCCAGCAGGATTATATGCTGCATTGAGAGCCATAGAAGGAGGAATGAAGCCCATCGTTTATGAACGAGGTAAAGATGTACGTTCCAGAAGAAGAGACCTAGCTGCTTTAAATAAAGAGCAAATAGTTAACCCAGAATCTAACTATTGTTTTGGAGAAGGTGGTGCTGGTACTTATAGTGATGGTAAATTATACACACGATCTAAAAAACGTGGTAACGTGCTTAAAGCGATGGAATGGTTTGTAGATTTTGGTGCCACGCCAGATATTCTAGTAGACGCTCATCCACATATCGGAACAAACAAATTACCGCAAATCATTACTTCTATGCGAGAGGCCATTGAAAAGGCTGGAGGCGAAGTTCACTTTTCCTCAAAGCTGATCGATATACGTCATGAAGATCATAGAATTAAAGCAATTCAAATAGAAGGTCAAGACTGGAAAGAGTACGATAATGTTATTCTAGCAACTGGACATAGCGCACGAGATATATTTTATTTGCTTCATAAAAGAGGTATAAAAGTTCAAGCAAAACCTTTTGCTATAGGAGTTCGTATTGAGCACCAGCAAGATTTAATTAATCAAATTCAGTATCACGGCGATGATCAAAACCCTTATTTGCCGCCAGCAAGTTATAGTCTTGTAGAACAGGTGGACGGCATGGGTGTTTATTCATTTTGTATGTGTCCTGGAGGAATAATCGCCCCATGTGCTACAAATACAGATGAGGTAGTAACTAACGGCTGGAGTCCTAGCAAGCGTAATAATCCGTATGCAAATAGTGGTATTGTAGTAAGTGTTTCTCCAGAAGATTTACCTAACTATGATCCACGAGATCCATTCGTATCTTTAAATTTTCAAAAAAAGGTAGAACAAGACTGCTGGATTGCTGCAGGAAAAACGCAACAAGTTCCTGCGCAACGTATGATCGATTTTGTAAAAGGAAAAGTTTCTGAGGATTTACCTAAAACGTCCTATTTTCCCGGTCTAGTAAGTGTAGATTTGAATCAAGTCTTACCAGAAATGCTTTCTAGCAGGTTGCGAGTTGCTTTAAAAACTTTTGGTAAAAAAATGAAAGGTTACTATACAAACGAGGCTGTGCTACACGCTCCAGAAAGTAGAACTAGCTCACCGGTTCAAATACCTAGAGACGCAGTGACTCTTGAGCATATAGAAATCAATGGTTTATATCCATGTGCCGAAGGTGCAGGTTATGCTGGCGGAATAATAAGTGCAGCAATAGACGGTATTAATTGCATGGATCGAGTGATTGAAAAGAATAAAAGTTAGTAAATATACTTATCAACAATCCTACTAATTCGCTTCACATAATTCATTATTCAGAATTATTAAATTAATTTTGCAGCGAATTATGAAACCCCTATATGTTATCCATTACCTATTACGACTTGTCGTATGTGGAGCTATTTGTATTCCCTAAATACATGATTGCTCAAGTAAAAAATGGCACGATACTCGAGCCTGAAAATAATGACGAACTAAATAAAATAGCACAAAGGCATTTTGCAGGAAAAAACTTTGTTTACATATCCAATCGAGTTTTTGAATACAACGTTAGTCCTATGACCTATATAGAAACTTCAAAGATTTCTAATTTAAAAGGAATGGTCATTGTTACCAATACCGAAATTGGTAAAAAAACCGCCATCTTTGAAAGTAAATTTTACTCTAAGGATTTTATGGTAGTTTCAACTGTAGAAGATGCTATTAACTGGGCAGTTCACCTGTTAGAAAAATTTGAGTAATTATTATTCCGCTTTTGCGAAAGCGGAATATAAATCAAAGTAAATTCTAAAGTTCCTAGAAATGCAATACAGAGTGTGTTTTTGAAGCAGGTAATTTTTCTCTGCCTTTGAGAAAGTCCAGTTCGATCATAAAACTGTATCCAGCAATTTCAGCTCCTAGTTTTGAGATTAGGGAATGAGCAGCCGCTGCAGTACCACCAGTAGCAAGTACATCATCGTGAATAAGTACGTTGTCATTAGACTGGATGGCATTTTGTTGAATTTCAATTGTGTCTGTTCCATATTCTAACTCATATTCTTGATCTATCAACTCTCCAGGTAATTTACCAGGTTTACGAACCATGACAAACTTGGCATTAAGAGCATTTGCCATAAGCATACCAAATAAAAAACCGCGAGATTCTATGCCTACGACCACGTTGATATTGTCTTTTTTAAATTTTTGAACTAAGCTTTCGGTCATTTTAATTCGCGCCTCAGTAGAAGCTAGGAGCGGAGAGATATCTTTGAAAACGATTCCAGGTTTTGGAAAATCTGGAATGTCATGGATATGTTTTTCTAAAAAAGGATCATTCATAGTCAAATATAAATAAGGCTGTGCTTTTTAAGACGGTAATATGAGAGTTTAATAATAATATTACTTGAATTAGGTACACCTATAAATATTAGGTAACTTTATTTAGAAATATAGTTGGCATTTTTTTAAAAAGAATTATATTTGCAGCCGCTTAAGCAACATGCTTATGTTTTTTAGGCCTCGTAGCATAACTGAATAGTGCACCACATTACGGCTGTGGAGGTTGCAGGTTTGAATCCTGCCGAGGTCACTGAAAGGGAATTTTCAATTTTATTTTGAAAGTTCCCTTTTTTATTTGCTCCTAACTTATCTGATAAACAGGCGATTTGAGCAAAAATAGAGTTCACTCTAAAAGTTTGAACTCTCTTGTTTTTGAAGTCATACCCTAAACCGTCTGGAAAGACCATATATTGAAGTTTTCTTTTGGTTTCAATATCTCCAGAACTCCACAATAATGGTAGATTGAGCGCATATTTTAAACCTCGGTCAATCGCTTTTTTGAGGTTTGAACTATCAAAAGTATTTTGAGTTAAATTCTTCTTCTTTTCGTTGACTTCAGTGAGTAGCTTGGTTCTAAATTTATCGTATTGCGACTTATTGATCTCTTCAAAAACATATCGCTCTTCTATACGATCCAGCTTTAATTCGATAGCGTTTACTTCTTTTGTAAGTCTTTCAGAATCTTCTATGGCTTCTTTGTTCATACTTACAAATGTATAGTGAAGCATTTCTCTTAATGGAGCGATGAATTTTTCATCTTTTAAAGTATAAGTTTTTAACAGCTCTAAAAACTCTTGGTGTAGCTTTTTTGCACTTCTATTCTCGTTGCTTCCTTTACGTCTGTTCTTGTAATAGTACAATCCCTTTTTCTTTACTACAAAACCTGTATAAGGTGTTCCGCAAACTGTTGATTTAAGGAAGGTTTTTAAAGGTAGGTTTTCATCATCAAAGGAATATTTTCTTGTTTCTGCTCCAGCATTGAGTAGATTATGAATCTTGAGAAATACTTCTCTACTGATTAAAGGCGGATGCAATCCTTCGATAATTTCTCCAGGAATAAGACTATTTACTATGAGGCCACAATAAAACGGATTTCTAAACAAATCACTCAATCGCTTATCGTTGATGTTAAGACCTTTTTTCTGTAGTTTTTTAGCAATATCCACGTGAGACATATTTCTATTTGCTTTCCATAAGAATGCTTGTTTCAGAAGCCTTCCTTCTTCTGTAATAACAAAATTGGGTATTTTACCTTTTCCTGGATTGGCATTTGTGTAGCCAAACGGATATGCGCCTGTCCAATGTCCTTTGCGAAGTTTCTCTTGCATTCCAGAAACAGACTTATCTCTTCTTAATTCGTTATCAAACTGAGAAAACATATAATAAAGGTTTTGCTGGAAGGAACCTGCACTTGTAGAGGTGTCTACCTCTTGAGTAGCCGATATGGTGACTATTCCTTGCTTTTTAAGTTGGTCACTTATGTAAGCGCCATTTGCTCCAGTTCTTGAAAACCTATCATAAGAGTAAACTATAATATATCCTACGTTGCTTCTTCGCTTGACATAGTTAAGCATCTTTTGAAATTCCTTGCGCTCATCACTTTTAGCCGACTCATAGGT
Organism: Nonlabens dokdonensis DSW-6; assembly: GCF_000332115.1. Taxonomy (NCBI): domain Bacteria; kingdom Pseudomonadati; phylum Bacteroidota; class Flavobacteriia; order Flavobacteriales; family Flavobacteriaceae; genus Nonlabens; species Nonlabens dokdonensis. Next base: position 226,765 of record NC_020156.1, on the reverse strand, counting down.
TCCACCAAAATACTCAATAACTTCAAGACCTTTCTTATCAGCTAGCTGTTTACAATATTTCAGTTGAGTTTCAAGACTTGCATTATTTTCTGCTTGTTCCTTTGTAGAAACGCGTGTGTAAATAACTGCTTTTCCATCAGTTCGTAATTTTTGTCCCTTACCTGTTTTGGCAAATTTTTCAAATATGGCTAAGTCTTTCATTTTAATTTCTATTTTGGATGTGGTTGCATAATAGGTGTGCAAACTCTTCCATAATTCTTAAAGTAGATGTTGCCTGCGAGTCGTTATAATGCTCAAATCCTTTAAACGTTTTGAGACGAGCGGCGGTCATCTTTGTTTTTTCTAATTGTAATTGTTTACTCTCACTATCTTTAAATGACATTGTTAAGCGATAAACATTCGGCTCTTTTATAGAGTCCTTTATGTTAACTGTAAAATCGCCAGCGTTTAACTAGCTTTCGTTTTACGTGCCACGCTAAAAATACTTTTATCATCAAGTATAATTTCAAGACGTCTATAGTCTCGATGCTGTATTAATTCTGCAACCTGAGCTGCGTTTTCATTAATTTCTATATCTGATTTCCCTTTGCATTTAAAGGAATCATATTTTTGATTCATTAATATCAAAACCGCTTGTACTTCATCTCTCGTCAAGCCTTGCGACCATTCAGTATTTGGCTGATTGAACAACCATCTAATGCTACGGTTGACCATATCGTTTAAGTAGATGATAATATGATTTTCTGGTTTTTGTTCTTGAAAAATCTGATTAGAATCTACTGGTTTCTTAATATCAGAAACACCATTTTTCTGCACCTTAAGTACATAGCTGGTATCTTCTGATAAAATTGCTGTGGTAGCATTTAATAATTTTTGTTCCGCTTTCGCGAAAGCGTACTCGCCAACCGTTTGTATTGCTTCACTTTTTAAACCAAATGCTCTCAATTCCTGAATGATTTCCAACCACAAAATCTCCAACAAACTGAATCGCGCCCAAGTCTCGTGGTTATCACGGCGGTCTCTTATAAAACCATCACGCTGCCATTGTGATAATAAAGCGCGTCGCAAACCGACAATGAACTTGCCCGTATAAGCTTCTTCTTGAAGCAGTTCTTTAATATTTATTTCAGAAGGATTGTTTTTCATTGGCTATTATAGTTGCTCAAATATACAACTATGTATTTATTATAATACATAATAATCATATTATTGATCAATTGTAAAAGTATCTACTTATTTTTTACAGTAGATTTACTATATGTTTACATTAGATTTATATTTTATTGACTGATGTTTAACAATTTGTTTAATAGGTGATTATGGTTGTCATTGCCGATTTTAAAATGTAGTTTTACCATCTTATTGACGTTTGAAAATTGCAATTAAAGCAAACTTCTCATACCCTAAGGCTGACAGAAAATAACTGAGGTTTTAACATCATAGGATTGAATGTTCATTATTCCTTACTCTGAATCGCTCAAGGCTTTAGATACATACATTAAAAATTATAATTCGCAGTGCACAAGCGTAGCCGAAAAGCTGAAGCAATCCACTATTTCTACCGCCAAAGATTTAATACGAATCTATGGTCTAGAACTTTTAAAAATCAAGTACAATCCACTGATGCCGTTACCACCATTACGGACCAATAATAAACATCTAGCAACGATAAGTAACACTAGCGGTCGAACGATACAAAGACATATTAAGAGATTGCAACGGGCAGGAATAATTACTCATAAAAAGTGGCGTGGTTCTAGAGCGAGTTATGATATTCACATTTTGACCGAGATACTGTGTATAACCAAAGCTAAACCTGTTGAAAACCTAAATCCGGACAGAAATAAGTCAAATAAGGTTGTTATTGATAATCAGGTAATTGCTAAAAATAAAACGACAATTTGTCCTCATAGAGATACTAGTAACAATGGTTACATAAATAATATAATAATAGCGGTTGATAAGTGGAAGACAGATACGAGCTCATTACCACTCACTTTATCTTCAAAGTCACGCAACGCTACTGGAAACAGTTTTACAAGATACACAGGGGAAATAGCCCCAAAAAAATATAAAAATGCAGGGGAAACAGCACGGAACACTCGAGTCACAGAGCAAACTGGCGCCGAAATTTTGGAGTCTGATGTGGCTCGTTCCGTTTCCCTTTCCTTTTATGTCAATGCGCTATGGAAGCTTGCGCGAAATACGATTTACAAAGAGCACTATCTCACTAAAAGTCAGGAGAAAAAAGCAAAAGAGCTGCTTTTTAAATGGTACGACCCAGTGCCTGATAAAAAACTGGCAGACGTGCATCAGGTCTATGTTGAACGTCTGGGTATCGTCCAGAAATACATAGCAAAAGACCCTAAAAGCCGCTATGTCCAGCTACCAGACAAATACTTTAATCCAGACAACCCTTCTGGTTTTACAGGTACACGAGCCTGGTACTATCAGCAAAAGAAACGAGAATTGAATGTACAAATGAAGCTCATTTTACACTCTCAGATTCGTCGATTCCTTAATAATGAGAAAAAAGAAACTGCAAAACAACAACCACGATTAGCCCTTTTTAAAGCTTGTGAAACACGGCTTGGAAAGCTTGGACAACCGCACTTAGTTCGTGAGTTTCACGCATCAGTTTTAAACCACAGCACACATAAATTTTTACAATTCAATACTTAAAAATGAATCCATTTAAGAAAAAAGACAGCTCGTTGAGTAGAAAACTCAAAGGAGCGCTGACCGATTTATCCGTAGATATTTTCGGTTATGAAAAGATGGTCACAAAGAACATCACACATCGTACAGATTACATTTCAAAACGTCTTGAAACCCCTACAGAACGGCTCTATATCAGGGTTTTTCAGAAAGACCACGCCATAAAATCATTCCTCTACGACCAGAGCAAACCCATTACGACAATACCTACTGGCGAACTTACCTATTTCTTCTTGGAAGAGCAAATAGCCCAATTAGGCGATTATCAAAACAAGGTGGCTTTTAGTATCAAGCAATACCTCAAAGAATTTGCTGCTGCAAACCGTATTGATGAAGAAAATGTACGCATTTGGATTCACGTAAAGGACAACCAAGTACAGGTTAGAGCTTTTCAAGATGAAGAATTCATCAAACAAATATCACTTAAATCACTAATTAAATTCTTCAAATAATGACACAAAAAAAAGGATGGAAACTCGGCCAGGACTCATTTACAAAAATGATTGTCTGGTTTAAAGATGGTAACGTCAGGACAATGTATTCGATAGACTGGAGACATAAATTATCCAGAACACGAAGTAAGGAAACTGGACTAGAACGCTTCCGAAAAAAGATAAAACAATATGGACCATTAGCAGGTACGATTGAAATTTATGATAAAGCAACAGGACAACGCATTGCTAAATTTTACGAGGGAATAGAAAAAGAACTTCCAAACGATTTACAATGAGAACCATCAAAGAACTACGAGCAAAACTGCATCCTAAAAATAGTTTTGAGAATAAGTACAACATTGAGCCAGATGATAAAATTCATTTGCTCTACGTGAGTCCTAAGATGAATGCGACGGGCTAATACAGGATGATTACGCCTGCTTTAGAAATAAGTAGAACAACAACTCACAAAGCCATACTCACGAGTATTGAAAACAACAACTTCTCCAGCAATCTGACTGAAATGTTACATCAGCTGGACGAGCGATTGATTACTTGGGCAGATTATATCATTTTTCCGTCACTATTTAGTGATGTGAATTATCTGTTTCAGGCCATTAAAACACTCAATCCATCGGTACAATTGGTTATGGATATAGATAGAAATTATTTTGCGATGCCTGATAGTATTCCGCTTTCGCGAAAGCTGACACAAGAAAGGCTAAAGCAACTAGAACACAACTTAGGACTTGTCGATTTAGTGACTGTAGCAAACGAAACGTTTCAAAAATTCCTACAACGTTTTATAGATGACCGCTTACCAAATGCAAATACACTAGTGCAATATCAACCTAGTTTGGTGTCCAGATTCGGTTATGAAGAAATGCCACCGCTATCTAAAAACACAACTGAGAAACTACGCATAGGATTGATAAAAACAAGTGAAGAAGATTTGCTATCTCTTAAGGAAGTAGTTTTTGAAATGAGAAAAACTTTTGGGGATAGAATTGAGTTTATTTACTTCGGCAAGCCCCATTCTGTATGGGAAATAGAAAAACTTTTTGAAGAATATAAAGTAGAAATCCATCCTACCGTTTCATTCTTAGAATATTTTGAAAAGTTGAACAGTTTAAAACTCGATGTAGTTTTGCTACCTGCTATAGAAGGTCTTTTTAATAGGCATCAAAACCATCAGCTTTTTATGGAACTTTCGGTATTTGGGATTCCTGTGATTGCTTCTATGCAGCATCCTGTTAAGAAATGGATTACTGATGGAGAAAGCGGATTTTTAGCAAGTGAAGTTCTAGATTGGTTGGAAGCTCTTGAAACATTTGTAAATTATGACAAAGAGAATAACTTTTCTTCTAATCTCATTAAGAACATCTGGAATAATAACACCTTTACAACGACAGCTATTGATAAAATAACTTCCTTATATATTTAGTCAATCAATATCCCTGAACTTAAAATGAAAGTTCAGGGAATTTACTTTAGAGTACCTTCCACAATCATTCAATTTATCCCACCTATAAATTCAAATTCCTTATCATTACTACGTTCAGTCATTTTAAGTCTTTTTTAAAATATTCCCAGCGTACCAAAGTACATTCCCTCACAATCAAATCCATTCTTCACAAATCTATATTTATCCTAAATCAAAGAGAAAACGAGCTTCCTATAGCGATGAGTTTTCCTATTCAGGATACAGATGCAATTAACGATTACAGAGAACGAAGAAAAAGGAGGAATAGAATTGCTATTCAGTGAAAATTTACCCAAAAAGTTTTCGACCTTCCTAGTAGAAATAGGCTTTCGCGAGGTTTTAAAGAAGAGAAACATCTGGTATGCAGATGCACATCCAGCCTACAAAAGTTTTGCTACTTCCTTAAGAGATACATTTTCTCGTGGCGACGATTGGAAAACGGTAAATCTTTATCCATCCTTTGAGCCGTCCTTAGAAAACATTGACAAAAGCAAATTCAGTTACGTTACGATTTCCTATCGTGGCAAAGAAAAAGCAGAGAAAGACGAATATGTGTTATTCGATTCCTATAAGAAGGTCGCTTTAGAAATAGCCACACAGTTTAAAATAACTGCGTTAACAACAGTTCAGTATATCAACAAATTTATTTTCGATAGAAATATTAATAATTTTAAAATTAGCATCATTTAAAATGCACAACGGGTAAATGCAATCTATCTTTACTAGGATTATTAGCAAATAATAATTATTTCGGTTTCACAACAACTAAATAATCTTTTAACCTCTTCTATTTTTTGTTTTTACTTCATCACAATTATAAAAAAAATACAATGAATTTTGAATTCAAAAGATGTCTTTTGGGTTTTTATAGAATAGGAAGTTTATAAGGTAGAAGGGATGGGTGGCTACTATAAAATATGTAATGACTAGAAGAACTCTCAAATGTTTAGGTAGAAATAAAATATTGATAATAAAAAGTATTTGAAAGAATTAAAACTTCCTAATTCTAGTGGTGTTAAAACAAGAATTTTGATTAAAAAAAATAAAAATTTTAATCGGATACTGCTGTTCATAAATATATGAAAACTATAAATTAGAGTAATTTAAAAGGATAAAGTGTTTTAGAAGTCATTAAAAGATTCTGATTATTAGACGCTTTTTTTGTTAAAATTTTGTAAATAAGAAAAAAAGCATCATTTTTAAAGAAAATTAATAGGCTATTAGATTATTGAGGAATTTGTTTGTGATTATATATTGTACTCCTCTAAAAATTGACTTATTAAAATAACTTCATGTGAGTGAGCTTAGCGGAGCTTCGCTCTAAACTTAAATCTGTATTGCTATGAATTTTGCCATTGGTTGGTATGCTCTGTATGTAAAATCTCGTTGGGAGAAAAAAGTATATGAGTCGTTAAAAGATATTTCTTTAGAATCCTTTTTACCACAAATTACAACAGTAAAACAGTGGAGTGATAGAAAGAAAACAATTCTTAAACCTCTATTTTCATCTTATGTTTTTGTAAATATTAATTCTTCTTTAGAATTCCATAAAGCACTATCTGTTAATGGGGCTTGTGCATATATCCGATTTAGAAAAGAATATGCTAAGGTAACTGAAAAAGAAACCAACCAAATAGAGTTACTTACTGGAGATAAGAACATTTCAGATATAGAGACTAATGTGGTGCTTCCTAAAATCGGTGAAATTAAAAAAAATACTTATGATCCTCTAAACGGATTGGATTGTGAAATTATTAAAGCAGACAACCACAATAAAATTATTGTTAGAATTGACTCATTGCAGCAGAGTATAATGGCAACGATACCTTCTTATGTTTTATCAAAAGTATCTATTATATGAGCAAGAATAAAATTTCTTCTCTTCAGAAATACATTTGGCTTGATCAAAAATTAACTACAGAATCCCCTAAATATAATATAGGTGGGTATGCTGTTATAAAAGGGAATGTAGATTTTTACGTATTTAAGAAAGCGACATCTATCTTTTCAAAAAAGCATACTATTTTAAAGAGTATTTTTCGTGAAGATAAGGGGAATCCTAATATTCTATTAAATGAAAAATCTTTAAAAGAAGGAGTCCTTTATTTTGAAAAAGACAGCATAGAGGAAGCTATAGATTTAATTCAAAAAGATTTTAAAAAGCCTTTTAATCTTGATATAGATGAAAGGCTATTTAATATATGGCTTATAAAAACGAGCCCTAATACGTTTATTTGGTACACTAAATTACATCACTTAATAGCTGATGGTTATTCTTTTCAATTATTATTTAATGGGGTTAGTAATAATTATAAATCGTTAACAAGAGAATTTATTCTTCAAGATAATAATGACCTTAAGGAGTTTAAGCAACATATTAAAGAAGAAGAAGAATATTATAAATCAAAAGACTTTTTAAAAGATAAAAAATATTGGGAGAGTAAATACACTGCTTTTCCAGAACTGATATATAGCAAGCAATATCAAGATAAAAAGTTCTATGACAAAGAACTATATTTATCTAAGGAGTATTTTCAGAAGATACAATTACTCTCTAAACAAGAAGGGGTAAGTGTATTTCATATTTTGTTAGCGAGCTTTTCGATTGTTCTTTCAAGATTTTATTACACAGAAGAGATAAATCTAGGCACTCCTATTCTTAATAGACTTAGCAGGGCAGACAGAGAAGTGTTTGGACCTTTTATTAATTTACTTCCATTACAGATAAAACTAGATGAAGATATTTCTTTTAAAGAGTTTGTTAAACGAATAAAGAGTGAATCTTTTAGTATGCTTAGGCATCAAAAGTTTCAGCAAGCAGAAATTCTTAAAGCTTTATCTTATAAAGGAAATAGGCTATACGATGTTAGGATTTCTTATGAGAGTTTTGATTATCAGAAAACCTTTTCTGATTTCGAGGCTGAAATTATAGCTCTATCAAATTACAGTGAAGAAGACCCTATGTCTGTTCATGTTATGGACTATAATAATGAAGGGTTAAAATTCCGTTTTGATATTAATGGTAACCATGTACCAGAATATATTGCAGATGAGTTTATAAAGTCTTTGAAGTATATTTTAAAAAATGTTAATATTTTATTGGGTGAGAAATTAAAAACTGTTTCTATTACTACTTCTGAGCAAATAGAAGAAGTAAAAAGTATTTCAACAGGTAAAATTAGGCTTCTTAACAATAGAAGTTTTCCAGAATTATGGAAAGAAAATATTGAACAATTTTCATCAAATAAAGCCTTGGTTTATCAAGATGAAAAATTAAGCTATAACGAGATTGACAAAAAGATAACGACCATTTCTAATTATCTTCAAGAACAAGGAATAAAAAAGGGAAATCGCGTAGGTGTCTTATCAAATCGATCTATAAATCTTATTCCTGTAATCCTAGGAATATTGCAATCAGGGGCTACTTATGTTCCAATAGATAAAACTTTTCCTAATGAGAGAAAGAAATTTATTATTGAAGATAGTGACATTAAATTGTTGCTTACAGACAGTCCTGAGGCTCAATATTCTTGCGATTCTGTTTTGATTCAAACTATTCTTGAAAACAAAATACTAGAAATATCTGAAGAGGTTATAATTTTTCCTGAAGATGAGGCATATATAATTTACACTTCTGGTTCTACTGGAAAACCTAAAGGTGTATCTATTAAGCACGAATCGTTAATCGATTATACAACTACTTTTTCAGAGTATTTTACCTTAGATGCATCTGATTGTGTGATTCAACAATCCTCTTTTGTATTTGATACCTCTATAGAAGAAATTTTCCCTATACTGAGTATCGGAGGAACATTAGTTATTTCAGAAAACCCTAAAGATTTCCATAAATTATTACAAGAATGTAGTATTTATAAAGTAACGCTTCTGAGTACGAATCCATTTGTAGTCAATTATTTAAATGATAATCAAAAAAACTATACGCTTTCACTGAAAACCCTTATAAGCGGTGGTGATGTGCTTAAAAAAGAGCAAGTACATAACTTACTAGACACGGTTGATATATACAATACATATGGACCAACCGAAAGTACCGTTTGTGCGACTTATCATAAAGTTACAAAAGAAGATGGTATAATTCCTATTGGTAAGCCCATCTCTAATAGAAAAGTATTTGTTGTAAAAGATGATCAACTGTTGCCAAAAGGAACGCTTGGAGAAATCGTTTTAGGCGGAAAAGGATTGACAGACGGTTATATAAATAATGAAGTATTAACAATGTCATTATTTATTGAAATTGATGGTGAACGTGTATATAAAACTGGAGATATAGGCCAATGGAATCAACAAGGCGAGCTCCTTTTTTATGGAAGAAAAGATACGCAACTAAACTTTAGAGGATATCGAATCGAAGTCAGTGAAATTGAACAAATAATAAAATCTATTGATACCTCAATTAAGAATTGTCATGTTGCAATAAAAGAGTTACAAGGTTTACCCTCACTTATAGCTTATTTAGCTGGTAATAATGAGCTAGACAATAGTTATTTGATAAACAAAATCAAGAAGATACTACCTTCATATATGATTCCAAATCATATAGTGACTCTTGATAAATTACCACTGAACACAAGTGGAAAAGTTGATATTAAACGTTTACCCTTACCTAAGAATTCTTCTATAAAGAAGAAAATTATTCTTCCTTCAACAACAATAGAAAATGAAATAGCAGATATTTGGAAAGTGCTTTTAAATATTGGCAAAGTCGGTATTTATACAAACTTTTTTGAGTTAGGCGGTCATTCTTTACTTGCGAACCAATTTATTGGGATTATAAGGGAGACCAGAAAGCAAGATATTTCACTTAAAGAATTTTATGAATCTCCAACAATACATGAAACTGTTAAAATAATAGAATCAAAAGAGGTTTCCAACATATTCCAATTAGGAAAGGCTCCCGAACAAGAGTTATATCCATTATCCTATCCGCAAGAGCGATTGTGGTTCTTGGATCAGCTTAACCAAGAGAACAAGTCATACTACGTTCCAAGAGCCATTAAAATGACAGGAAAGTTGAATATTCAGCGAATCCGAAGAGCATTTACACTTTTGACAGAAAAGCATGAAGTTTTAAGAACTGTTTTTCCTGTAATTGATGGTATTCCTTATCAGAAAATTTTAGACCCATTTGAATTCCAAGTTCCTCTCATCTCTTTAGTGCATTTATCTCTAGAAGAACAGGATAAAGCATTAAAGGAATTCATTTTTGAAGAAGGAAACACGTTTTTTGATTTAGAAAAAGGGCCATTGTTGCGAATTACCATTCTAAAAAGATCCGAAGAAGATCAAGTATTAGTGCTGTGTCAGCATCACTTAATCCATGATGGTTGGACACAAGGAATTTTGTTGAGAGAGTATATTGATATTTATACTGAATTAATGGAAGATGAAAACTATCAAGTGACAGTCCCAGAATTACAGTTTAAAGATTTCTCTTATTGGCAGAAAGCCTTTTTTGATGATCAAAGGTTGACACAACACATGAGCTTTTGGAAGCAAAAGTTAGAAGGTCATATTCCTGTATTGCCATTGCCTCAAAAAGCAAAAAGACCGAAACTAATCACAGGAAATGGAAAATTATTAATTAAAACGATAGATGCTGAGTTATCTGACAAAATACGTGATTACAGTAAAACCAGTTGTTCTACTTTGTTTATTACCATGATGACAGCCTTTAAACTGACCTTAAGTCGATTTAGTAATGAAACAGATATCTGCGTTGGAACTGCTGTAGCTAACAGACGATTGGCATCCATTGAGAATATATTAGGAATGGTAATCAATACCATTACCTTAAGAACAAAACTTAAAGATTCAGATACTTTTGCGGATGCTCTTGAAAAAGTAAAAGAAACATGCTTTGAAGCCTATACCTATGAAGATACACCATTTGGAAAAGTAGTAGAGCATGTTTCTCCAAATAGGAGTTTAGGGTTAATGCCATTGTTCCAGTACATCTTTAGTTTCATGAACACACCTTCAAGAAATTTGTTCTTACCAGATATTGATCTTGAAATTTTAGATTCACATAATTTATCAGCCAAGTTTGATATCAATGTAGTAGTAGTTACGCCTTACGAGCAAGCATTGCTGGAAGGTATGGAGGAAACAGACAGAACTATTATTGTGGAATGGGAATACAATAGTGATATATATGCAGAAGATACCATGTGGCAAATGCTTGATTCTTATTTTGAGATTTTAGAAGCGATGGTTACCACTCCAAAAGTTTCTTATAAGCAGATTCCGTGTATGAATCAGGAGCAAGAAAAAGAGCTTTTAATAGATTTTAATAACACAGCAGAACCAATACGAAATAAAACCGTTGTTGACTTATTCAAGATTCAGGTTGAAAAGACTGCTGATACCATAGCCGTAGTGTATGAAAATCGAAAAATTACTTATAGAGAATTAGATGAACGCTCCAATGAAATAGCAAATTTTATTATATCGCAAGGAACAGTAGAAAAAGAAAACATAATCGGAATTTTATTAAACCGAAGTGAATGGATTGTGATTAGTATGCTTGCTGTACTCAAGGCTGGATGTGCTTATCTATCTATTGATCCGTTATTTCCAAATAAACGAATTGAATATATCAAAGAGGATAGCAATTGCGAAATTGTTATTGACGAAAATTTCTTAGAAAATTTTCAATCATCTAATAAAAATTCGGAAGTATTAGAAAATGAAATTACATCTAATCAACTTGCTTATATCATTTATACTTCGGGTTCTACAGGTCAATCAAAAGGTGTAATGATTGAGCATAAGAGTTTAGTGAACTTCTTAGACGATTATCAACTTGAAAAATCAAATACCTCACTTACATGTAATACTATTTTTGATGTCTCTGTATTTGAGATTATGGGTTCTATAACTTCTGGAAGCACATTGTTTATTCCAAATGAAGAAATTGTTTATAATCCGAAGGAATATACGGGTTTTCTATACCAGAACAAAATCTCACATTGTTATATTCATCCAATGCACCTGAAAGAAGTATCCAATCAATTGGCTACTTATGATAATATTTATTTAAAAAAGATATTAATTGGGGTTGAAGGAATTCAACCATTAGTAATTGAATGGTATCATAAAAATAATGTAGAAATCATCAATGCTTATGGTCCAACAGAAAGTACTATTTGTGCAACGAATCTTAAAATTGATAGTCTTAAAGCTATCAAAACTCCTTACATTCCAATTGGAACACCACTGAATAATTATCAAGCTTATATTTTAGATTCTTTTAGCAATGCATTACAGCCCAAAGGGGTCATTGGAGAGCTATGTGTGTCAGGTGCTGGCTTATCACGAGGCTATTTGAACCAACCAAAATTGACCGCAGAGAAATTTATTGACCATCCATTTATAGAAGGTGAACGTTTGTACAAAACGGGTGATTTAGCGAGATGGTTACCTGACGGGAATATTGAGTTTATAGGCAGGAAAGACCATCAAGTAAAGATTAGGGGATATCGAATAGAACTGGGAGAGATAGAATATGTTTTGAATAAGCAAAGCGGAGTTGTATCGAGTGTTGTTGTTGCGCAAGAAAAGGGGCAAGACAAGCACTTGGTTGCTTACCTTGTGACAGAGAGTAATATTGATCAAGCGACATTAAAAGAATCACTTCGTTCTCATCTACCAACTTATATGATTCCCCAGTATTTTATGAAATTGGAAGCATTGCCACTAACTTCTAATGGTAAGATTGATAGAAAAGCACTCCCAAAAGTTTCGATAGAAGGTTTGGGCGAAAGCGTATATGTCGCACCAGAAACAGAAACAGAAAAAGTAATGGCTTCAATCTGGCAAGAAGTTTTGGGAGTAGCACAAGTTGGTGTTACTGATAATTTCTTTGAGTTAGGAGGTCATAGTTTGAAAGTAACTCAACTGATAAACAAGATCAACAAAGAACTACAAAGCAATCTAACGGTAAAACAAGTTTTTGTTTTACCAACAATCAAAGGACTTAGCAAAGAAATTACCGATACCAATTACCAATCCATCCTGAGAGCTCCTATTCAAGAGTTTTATTCATTAACGTCTTCACAACGTAGACTTTGGGTTTTAAGCCAGTTTGAAGGGGGCGGGACAAGCCTATAACATTCCAGGAGTTTTAAAGATGGAAGGAAGTTTAGATGCTAATGCTTTGGCATCATCTTTCCGCTTTTTAATAGAGCGACACGATAGTCTACGAATGTATTTTGTGGAGAAGGACGGTGAAGTCTATCAAAAGATACTTCTAGCTGAAGAGTTGAACTTTACACTAGAAAACGAACAGATTCAGCAAGAGCAAGTAGATAGTAAAATAGAATCCTTCTACCAAGAAGAGTTTAATCTAAGTAAAGCACCACTGCTAAGTGCAAATTTATTGCAAGTATCAGCAGATGAATACTACTTATTATTCTCCATTCACCATATTATCGGTGATGGCTGGTCAATGGAAGTACTGACTAAAGAACTGATGCAGGTCTACAAGCATATAATCAATCGAGAAGAAGTAAGTCTTCCTAAACTAAGTATCCAATACCAAGATTATGTAATATGGATTCAAAGTGAGGAGCAACAAGATGTTATTCAAAAGCAAGAAGATTATTGGTTAGATAAGTTCAAGGGAGAGATTCCGATATTGGAACTGCCAAGTTACAGCAAACGGCCTCTAGTAAAGACCTACAATGGAAGTACCAAGCACTATAGTTTTGGTAAAGAATTGAGTGATAAACTCAACCAGTTCAGCAAAGGACAAGGAGTTACTTTGTATATGACCCTACTGGCAGGAGTCAATGGACTTTTATATAGATATACGAATCAAAGTGATATTATCATCGGAACCCCGATTGCAGGTCGTTCCCATGAGGCGTTAGAAAACCAGGTAGGATTGTATCTAAACACACTGGCCATCAGAACTGAATTTGAGGGTGTTAATAGTTTCAAAGAATTAATACAAATCCAAAAAGAGACTTTACTAGATGCATATACGAATCAAGACTATCCATTTGATTCACTGGTTGAGAAGCTCAAACTAAAAAGAGACACTTCAAGATCAGCACTATTTGATGTGATGGTAGTGTTACAAAACCAACAAGAAACGGCAATCACTTTAGAAGGGTTGAACATCACTCCTTACAATGAGAATGAAAGAGAAGTAAGTAAGTTTGATATGACCTTTTCTTTTACAGAAGATACTGAAGGCATCCACTTACAGTTAGAATATAACAGTGATATCTATGATGTTTCACTGATCGATCAATTATACGGTCACTTAGAGCGATTCATAACTTCGGCTTTACAAGATCAGGAAGAGAGTATAGAGTCTTTAACCCTTTTATCCAGAGCAGAGGAGATAGAATTGTTAGAGTCATTTAATGATACCAATGTAGATTATCCAGAAGACAAAACAATTATAGATTTATTTAGGGGACAAGTCTTAAAGAGACCAGAAGCTACGGCTATTATCTATGAAGGCAAAGAATTAAGCTATCAGGAGTTAGAAGATTTGTCCAATGCAATGGCGAACGACTTATTATCTCGCATTGATATTGAGAAAGATGCACTGATTGGTGTAGAGTTGGAGAGAAGCGAATGGTTGGTAGTGAGTTTATTGGCCATTTTGAAGACAGGTGGAGCGTATGTTCCAATCGACCCGACTTATCCAGAGCAGCGAAAGGATTTTATAAAAGAAGATAGCGCTTGTGTATTCATTATTGATGCATCATATTTAGAGGTTTTCCAGTCCGTAGAGAAAATTACCAAAGCACCAAAGGTAACACTGGATTCCAATCAATTGGCTTATGTAATCTACACCTCAGGTTCTACAGGTAAGCCTAAAGGGGTAATGATAAGGAATAAAAGTTTAGCTAGCTTTATATCAAATTTTTATAAGAATTTTGAAATGAAGAATGTTTTCAGTATAGCTGCCACAACTAGTTTTACTTTCGATATATCGGTTATAGAATTATTAGGGGTTTTAAGTTTAGGTAAAAAAATCGTCTTATTTGAAGAAACCCAACTTCTGGATCCTGTAAGTTTTATGGATAAATTAGAGTTAGATAAAATTGATTTCTTACAACTAACTCCTTCTAGGTTGGAACAACTCATATTAGTAAATAAAATATTCCCGAAAAGTTTGAAAGTAGTTTTAGTTGGCGGAGAAATTTTATCTCAAAATCTTAAGGATATATTTTTAATGAATAATGATCATATCGAATTTATTAATGTTTATGGACCTACTGAAACAACGATATGGAGTACTTTCAATCATGAATTAAAAGGTAGTAAAGTCACAATAGGTAAACCTCTAAATAATGAACAGGTATGCATATTATCACAGAATTATGCATTACAGCCCAAAGGGGTCATTGGAGAGCTATGTGTGTCAGGTGCTGGCTTATCACGAGGCTATTTGAACCAACCAAAATTGACCGCAGAGAAATTTATTGACCATCCATTTATAGAAGGTGAACGTTTGTACAAAACGGGTGATTTAGCGAGATGGTTACCTGACGGGAATATTGAGTTTATAGGCAGGAAAGACCATCAAGTAAAGATTAGGGGATATCGAATAGAACTGGGAGAGATAGAATATGTTTTGAATAAGCAAAGCGGAGTTGTATCGAGTGTTGTTGTTGCGCAAGAAAAGGGGCAAGACAAGCACTTGGTTGCTTACCTTGTGACAGAGAGTAATATTGATCAAGCGACATTAAAAGAATCACTTCGTTCTCATCTACCAACTTATATGATTCCCCAGTATTTTATGAAATTGGAAGCATTGCCACTAACTTCTAATGGTAAGATTGATAGAAAAGCACTCCCAAAAGTTTCGATAGAAGGTTTGGGCGAAAGCGTATATGTCGCACCAGAAACAGAAACAGAAAAAGTAATGGCTTCAATCTGGCAAGAAGTTTTGGGAGTAGCACAAGTTGGTGTTACTGATAATTTCTTTGAGTTAGGAGGTCATAGTTTGAAAGTAACTCAACTGATAAACAAGATCAACAAAGAACTACAAAGCAATCTAACGGTAAAACAAGTTTTTGTTTTACCAACAATCAAAGGACTTAGCAAAGAAATTACCGATACCAATTACCAATCCATCCTGAGAGCTCCTATTCAAGAGTTTTATTCATTAACGTCTTCACAACGTAGACTTTGGGTTTTAAGCCAGTTTGAAGGGGGCGGACAAGCCTATAACATTCCAGGAGTTTTAAAGATGGAAGGAAGTTTAGATGCTAATGCTTTGGCATCATCTTTCCGCTTTTTAATAGAGCGACACGATAGTCTACGAATGTATTTTGTGGAGAAGGACGGTGAAGTCTATCAAAAGATACTTCTAGCTGAAGAGTTGAACTTTACACTAGAAAACGAACAGATTCAGCAAGAGCAAGTAGATAGTAAAATAGAATCCTTCTACCAAGAAGAGTTTAATCTAAGTAAAGCACCACTGCTAAGTGCAAATTTATTGCAAGTATCAGCAGATGAATACTACTTATTATTCTCCATTCACCATATTATCGGTGATGGCTGGTCAATGGAAGTACTGACTAAAGAACTGATGCAGGTCTACAAGCATATAATCAATCGAGAAGAAGTAAGTCTTCCTAAACTAAGTATCCAATACCAAGATTATGTAATATGGATTCAAAGTGAGGAGCAACAAGATGTTATTCAAAAGCAAGAAGATTATTGGTTAGATAAGTTCAAGGGAGAGATTCCGATATTGGAACTGCCAAGTTACAGCAAACGGCCTCTAGTAAAGACCTACAATGGAAGTACCAAGCACTATAGTTTTGGTAAAGAATTGAGTGATAAACTCAACCAGTTCAGCAAAGGACAAGGAGTTACTTTGTATATGACCCTACTGGCAGGAGTCAATGGACTTTTATATAGATATACGAATCAAAGTGATATTATCATCGGAACCCCGATTGCAGGTCGTTCCCATGAGGCGTTAGAAAACCAGGTAGGATTGTATCTAAACACACTGGCCATCAGAACTGAATTTGAGGGTGTTAATAGTTTCAAAGAATTAATACAAATCCAAAAAGAGACTTTACTAGATGCATATACGAATCAAGACTATCCATTTGATTCACTGGTTGAGAAGCTCAAACTAAAAAGAGACACTTCAAGATCAGCACTATTTGATGTGATGGTAGTGTTACAAAACCAACAAGAAACGGCAATCACTTTAGAAGGGTTGAACATCACTCCTTACAATGAGAATGAAAGAGAAGTAAGTAAGTTTGATATGACCTTTTCTTTTACAGAAGATACTGAAGGCATCCACTTACAGTTAGAATATAACAGTGATATCTATGATGTTTCACTGATCGATCAATTATACGGTCACTTAGAGCGATTCATAACTTCGGCTTTACAAGATCAGGAAGAGAGTATAGAGTCTTTAACCCTTTTATCCAGAGCAGAGGAGATAGAATTGTTAGAGTCATTTAATGATACCAATGTAGATTATCCAGAAGACAAAACAATTATAGATTTATTTAGGGGACAAGTCTTAAAGAGACCAGAAGCTACGGCTATTATCTATGAAGGCAAAGAATTAAGCTATCAGGAGTTAGAAGATTTGTCCAATGCAATGGCGAACGACTTATTATCTCGCATTGATATTGAGAAAGATGCACTGATTGGTGTAGAGTTGGAGAGAAGCGAATGGTTGGTAGTGAGTTTATTGGCCATTTTGAAGACAGGTGGAGCTTATGTTCCTATTGATCCATCTAATCCTGATCAACGCAAGGAGTTTATCAAACAAGATGCGACCTGTATTTATACCATTGATGAATATTACTTGGAGACATTCCAATCTGTAACACAGGTCAATAAAGCACCAGAAGTAACAATAGATGCAAATCAATTGGCTTACGCGATTTTTACTTCAGGATCAACTGGACAACCGAAGGGAGTAATAATTGAGCATAAAAATGTGGTTCGTTTATTTTTCAGCGAGAAAGCACTTTTCGATTTTAATAAAACTGATGTTTGGACCATGTTTCATGCATATAACTTTGACTTCTCTGTTTGGGAGATGTACGGAGCCTTACTCTTCGGTGGAAGATTAGTAATCATTGGTTCGGAGCAAACCAAAGATCTTGATGCATTTGCCAATTGTATTCGCACACATGAAGTCACTGTATTAAATCAGACACCATCAAGTTTTTATGCACTCAATGAGTTCTTATTAGGAGAAAATCAAGCAAATTCTTTGCGCTATGTCATTTTTGGTGGTGAAGCACTATCACCACAAATGTTATCCGATTGGAATCTTGAATATCCGCATTGTAAACTGATCAATATGTACGGAATTACGGAGACCACAGTTCATGTAACCTACAAAGAAATAGGAACTCTAGAGATCGCAAATAAAGCAAGCAATATTGGAAAAGCAATCCCTACACTAAATACCTACATACTCAACAACTCATTAAAGTTACAACCTACGGGAATTATTGGAGAATTGTGCGTTTCAGGAGCTGGCTTATCACGTGGTTATTTGAACCAGGCCGAACTCACTTCAGAGAAATTCATTGCTCATCCATTTATAGAAGGTGAACGATTGTACAGATCTGGTGATTTAGCTCGTTGGTTGCCTAATGGAGATATCGAGTATATTGGAAGAAAAGATACTCAGGTAAAACTAAGAGGCTATCGAATTGAATTGGGAGAGATAGAACACGCATTGACAAATGTAGTGACCATTTCTCGAGCAGTGGTGATCATTTCTTATCACAATGAAGATGCTTATTTGGTTGCCTATGTTGTGGCAGAAGATAGAATAGACCAAAGTGAACTTAAAGCTTCCCTTAGATCACATCTTCCAGAATACATGATTCCACAGTATTTTATGGAATTGGAATTCTTACCACTAACTTCTAATGGTAAGATCGATAGAAAAGCACTACCACAAATTTCGATAGAAGGATTGGGAGAAAGAGAGTATGTGGCTCCGAATAATGAAACAGAGTTTAAATTAGCAGCTATCTGGCAAGAAATTTTGGGAATAGAAAAAGTAGGAGTTACAGATAATTTCTTTGAACTCGGTGGACATAGTTTAAAAATAATTGCCATAAAAAATCGAATCAAACAAGAGTTTGATATTGAACTTCAAGTGAAAATGTTCTTTAACAAGCCAACAATACAAAGCATATCTGAAGTCATCAAAATGCTCTCCTCAAATGTGAATATGGAAGGAGATTATGAAGAAATTACCATCTAAAACTTTTTAAATAATATTGGAATTAATAACTCAACTTAGTGAACTCGGAGTCCAACTTCGAGAAGAAAATGGTGAACTTAAAGTTGCTGCTCCAAAAGGAGCTTTAACACCTGAATTGATTAATCGTATCAAAGCAGAAAAACAACAACTTTTGAGGTTACTTATACATACCAATTACCAATCCATCCTGAGAGCTCCTATTCAAGAGTTTTATTCATTAACGTCTTCACAACGTAGACTTTGGGTTTTAAGCCAGTTTGAAGGGGGCGGACAAGCCTATAACATTCCAGGAGTTTTAAAGATGGAAGGAAGTTTAGATGCTAATGCTTTGGCATCATCTTTCCGCTTTTTAATAGAGCGACACGATAGTCTACGAATGTATTTTGTGGAGAAGGACGGTGAAGTCTATCAAAAGATACTTCTAGCTGAAGAGTTGAACTTTACACTAGAAAACGAACAGATTCAGCAAGAGCAAGTAGATAGTAAAATAGAATCCTTCTACCAAGAAGAGTTTAATCTAAGTAAAGCACCACTGCTAAGTGCAAATTTATTGCAAGTATCAGCAGATGAATACTACTTATTATTCTCCATTCACCATATTATCGGTGATGGCTGGTCAATGGAAGTACTGACTAAAGAACTGATGCAGGTCTACAAGCATATAATCAATCGAGAAGAAGTAAGTCTTCCTAAACTAAGTATCCAATACCAAGATTATGTAATATGGATTCAAAGTGAGGAGCAACAAGATGTTATTCAAAAGCAAGAAGATTATTGGTTAGATAAGTTCAAGGGAGAGATTCCGATATTGGAACTGCCAAGTTACAGCAAACGGCCTCTAGTAAAGACCTACAATGGAAGTACCAAGCACTATAGTTTTGGTAAAGAATTGAGTGATAAACTCAACCAGTTCAGCAAAGGACAAGGAGTTACTTTGTATATGACCCTACTGGCAGGAGTCAATGGACTTTTATATAGATATACGAATCAAAGTGATATTATCATCGGAACCCCGATTGCAGGTCGTTCCCATGAGGCGTTAGAAAACCAGGTAGGATTGTATCTAAACACACTGGCCATCAGAACTGAATTTGAGGGTGTTAATAGTTTCAAAGAATTAATACAAATCCAAAAAGAGACTTTACTAGATGCATATACGAATCAAGACTATCCATTTGATTCACTGGTTGAGAAGCTCAAACTAAAAAGAGACACTTCAAGATCAGCACTATTTGATGTGATGGTAGTGTTACAAAACCAACAAGAAACGGCAATCACTTTAGAAGGGTTGAACATCACTCCTTACAATGAGAATGAAAGAGAAGTAAGTAAGTTTGATATGACCTTTTCTTTTACAGAAGATACTGAAGGCATCCACTTACAGTTAGAATATAACAGTGATATCTATGATGTTTCACTGATCGATCAATTATACGGTCACTTAGAGCGATTCATAACTTCGGCTTTACAAGATCAGGAAGAGAGTATAGAGTCTTTAACCCTTTTATCCAGAGCAGAGGAGATAGAATTGTTAGAGTCATTTAATGATACCAATGTAGATTATCCAGAAGACAAAACAATTATAGATTTATTTAGGGGACAAGTCTTAAAGAGACCAGAAGCTACGGCTATTATCTATGAAGGCAAAGAATTAAGCTATCAGGAGTTAGAAGATTTGTCCAATGCAATGGCGAACGACTTATTATCTCGCATTGATATTGAGAAAGATGCACTGATTGGTGTAGAGTTGGAGAGAAGCGAATGGTTGGTAGTGAGTTTATTGGCCATTTTGAAGACAGGTGGAGCGTATGTTCCAATCGACCCGACTTATCCAGAGCAGCGAAAGGATTTTATAAAAGAAGATAGCGCTTGTGTATTCATTATTGATGCATCATATTTAGAGGTTTTCCAGTCCGTAGAGAAAATTACCAAAGCACCAAAGGTAACACTGGATTCCAATCAATTGGCTTATGTAATCTACACCTCAGGTTCTACAGGTAAGCCTAAAGGGGTGTTGATTGAACATAAGAATGTGGTTCGATTAATTAAACCTGGAATATATTTTTCACTTGATAGCAGAAGTCGAATATTGTCAACAGGATCAGTTTCTTTTGATGCGAGTACTCTAGAATATTACGGAAGTTTAATGAATGGAGGTAGTCTTGTTATTATTTCAAAAGAGAAAATCTTGTCTCCAAAAATTTTAAAAAAAGAAATACTAAAGAATAAGGTAAACTCGATGTGGGTAATATCATCTTTGTTTAATTATTTGATAAATGAAGATTCCAGTATATTTAATAGTATAGCTAATTTGGCCGTAGGCGGAGATGTTGTATCACAAAAATTTATAAATAATATTATAGACATCAATACTAAGACTATAATAAATGGATATGGTCCGACTGAAAACACTACTTTCTCAACTACATATAGAATTACTAAAGAAGAGGATTCTAGAATAATTCCTATAGGGAAACCAATAGAAAATTCAAAAGCATATATATTATCACAGAATTATGCATTACAGCCCAAAGGGGTCATTGGAGAGCTATGTGTGTCAGGTGCTGGCTTATCACGAGGCTATTTGAACCAACCAAAATTGACCGCAGAGAAATTTATTGACCATCCATTTATAGAAGGTGAACGTTTGTACAAAACGGGTGATTTAGCGAGATGGTTACCTGACGGGAATATTGAGTTTATAGGCAGGAAAGACCATCAAGTAAAGATTAGGGGATATCGAATAGAACTGGGAGAGATAGAATATGTTTTGAATAAGCAAAGCGGAGTTGTATCGAGTGTTGTTGTTGCGCAAGAAAAGGGGCAAGACAAGCACTTGGTTGCTTACCTTGTGACAGAGAGTAATATTGATCAAGCGACATTAAAAGAATCACTTCGTTCTCATCTACCAACTTATATGATTCCCCAGTATTTTATGAAATTGGAAGCATTGCCACTAACTTCTAATGGTAAGATTGATAGAAAAGCACTCCCAAAAGTTTCGATAGAAGGTTTGGGCGAAAGCGTATATGTCGCACCAGAAACAGAAACAGAAAAAGTAATGGCTTCAATCTGGCAAGAAGTTTTGGGAGTAGCACAAGTTGGTGTTACTGATAATTTCTTTGAGTTAGGAGGTCATAGTTTGAAAGTAACTCAACTGATAAACAAGATCAACAAAGAACTACAAAGCAATCTAACGGTAAAACAAGTTTTTGTTTTACCAACAATCAAAGGACTTAGCAAAGAAATTACCGATACCAATTACCAATCCATCCTGAGAGCTCCTATTCAAGAGTTTTATTCATTAACGTCTTCACAACGTAGACTTTGGGTTTTAAGCCAGTTTGAAGGGGGCGGACAAGCCTATAACATTCCAGGAGTTTTAAAGATGGAAGGAAGTTTAGATGCTAATGCTTTGGCATCATCTTTCCGCTTTTTAATAGAGCGACACGATAGTCTACGAATGTATTTTGTGGAGAAGGACGGTGAAGTCTATCAAAAGATACTTCTAGCTGAAGAGTTGAACTTTACACTAGAAAACGAACAGATTCAGCAAGAGCAAGTAGATAGTAAAATAGAATCCTTCTACCAAGAAGAGTTTAATCTAAGTAAAGCACCACTGCTAAGTGCAAATTTATTGCAAGTATCAGCAGATGAATACTACTTATTATTCTCCATTCACCATATTATCGGTGATGGCTGGTCAATGGAAGTACTGACTAAAGAACTGATGCAGGTCTACAAGCATATAATCAATCGAGAAGAAGTAAGTCTTCCTAAACTAAGTATCCAATACCAAGATTATGTAATATGGATTCAAAGTGAGGAGCAACAAGATGTTATTCAAAAGCAAGAAGATTATTGGTTAGATAAGTTCAAGGGAGAGATTCCGATATTGGAACTGCCAAGTTACAGCAAACGGCCTCTAGTAAAGACCTACAATGGAAGTACCAAGCACTATAGTTTTGGTAAAGAATTGAGTGATAAACTCAACCAGTTCAGCAAAGGACAAGGAGTTACTTTGTATATGACCCTACTGGCAGGAGTCAATGGACTTTTATATAGATATACGAATCAAAGTGATATTATCATCGGAACCCCGATTGCAGGTCGTTCCCATGAGGCGTTAGAAAACCAGGTAGGATTGTATCTAAACACACTGGCCATCAGAACTGAATTTGAGGGTGTTAATAGTTTCAAAGAATTAATACAAATCCAAAAAGAGACTTTACTAGATGCATATACGAATCAAGACTATCCATTTGATTCACTGGTTGAGAAGCTCAAACTAAAAAGAGACACTTCAAGATCAGCACTATTTGATGTGATGGTAGTGTTACAAAACCAACAAGAAACGGCAATCACTTTAGAAGGGTTGAACATCACTCCTTACAATGAGAATGAAAGAGAAGTAAGTAAGTTTGATATGACCTTTTCTTTTACAGAAGATACTGAAGGCATCCACTTACAGTTAGAATATAACAGTGATATCTATGATGTTTCACTGATCGATCAATTATACGGTCACTTAGAGCGATTCATAACTTCGGCTTTACAAGATCAGGAAGAGAGTATAGAGTCTTTAACCCTTTTATCCAGAGCAGAGGAGATAGAATTGTTAGAGTCATTTAATGATACCAATGTAGATTATCCAGAAGACAAAACAATTATAGATTTATTTAGGGGACAAGTCTTAAAGAGACCAGAAGCTACGGCTATTATCTATGAAGGCAAAGAATTAAGCTATCAGGAGTTAGAAGATTTGTCCAATGCAATGGCGAACGACTTATTATCTCGCATTGATATTGAGAAAGATGCACTGATTGGTGTAGAGTTGGAGAGAAGCGAATGGTTGGTAGTGAGTTTATTGGCCATTTTGAAGACAGGTGGAGCGTATGTTCCAATCGACCCGACTTATCCAGAGCAGCGAAAGGATTTTATAAAAGAAGATAGCGCTTGTGTATTCATTATTGATGCATCATATTTAGAGGTTTTCCAGTCCGTAGAGAAAATTACCAAAGCACCAAAGGTAACACTGGATTCCAATCAATTGGCTTATGTAATCTACACCTCAGGTTCTACAGGTAAGCCTAAAGGGGTGTTGATTGAACATAAGAGTGCTGCATTCTTTATCCAATGGTCTAAAAGCATATACGACAGGACTGATGTTGATATTGTCTATTTTACAACTTCTTTCAGTTTTGATCTCTCGGTATATGAAGTGTTTTACCCTCTATGTTCCGGTAAGAAAGTTCGAATAATAGAGAATGGAACACAAATTCCGCAATATCTTGAAGAAGACAATAATGTATTAATCAATACCGTACCATCGGTTGTACAATTTTTATTAGATCAAGGAACAAATTTCAATTTTATGAAAGTTTTGAACATGGCAGGTGAAATTATTCCTTCAAAGTTCGCAGAAGCATTACCTCTATCCACTATGGATGTATATAATTTATACGGTCCATCTGAAGATACTACTTATAGTACCTATTTTAAGTTACGTGAAGCCTCCTTTGGTAGGTCAATCTCAATTGGAGTACCAATAGACAATACTCAAGTGTTTATTCTTTCAGAAGATTATGCATTACAGCCCAAAGGGGTCATTGGAGAGCTATGTGTGTCAGGTGCTGGCTTATCACGAGGCTATTTGAACCAACCAAAATTGACCGCAGAGAAATTTATTGACCATCCATTTATAGAAGGTGAACGTTTGTACAAAACGGGTGATTTAGCGAGATGGTTACCTGACGGGAACATTGAGTTTATAGGCAGGAAAGACCATCAAGTAAAGATTAGGGGATATCGAATAGAACTGGGAGAGATAGAATATGTTTTGAATAAGCAAAGCGGAGTTGTATCGAGTGTTATTGTTGCGCAAGAAAAGGGGCAAGACAAGCACTTGGTTGCTTATCTTGTGACAGAGAACAATATTGATCAAGCGACATTAAAAGAATCACTTCGTTCTCATCTACCAACTTATATGATTCCCCAGTATTTTATGGAGTTGGAAGCATTGCCATTGACTTCAAACGGGAAGGTTGATAGAAGAGCCTTATCACAACTCTCTGTTGAAGGACTTGGTGATAGGGCATATGTAGCTCCGAGTAATGAAATAGAAAGGAAGCTTGTACAGATTTGGGAAGAGTTATTAGGATTAGATAAAGTTGGGGTTACTGATAATTTCTTTGAGTTGGGTGGTCATAGTTTGAATGCTAATACGTTGTTAAATGAAATAAAAGTTGAATATGGTATTAGAATCAGCTGGGAAGAGTTTTTCAGGTCTTCAACAATTAAAGGTTTAGGTCTCCATATTGAAAATTTTTTATGGGTTGATAATTCAGAACAAACAGATAAGAAGAAAATTATTATTTAATTATGAAAGTAGCCCAATTAATAAAGGATTTAAGGATTAAAGGAATTGGAATTACGTTATCGGATGACAATATTGAGCTTACTTATTACAAAGAAGAAATTGAAGATTCTTTAATAGAATTGATTAAGGAAAATAAGCAAGATATAATAGAATATTTGAAATCTTTTTCTTTTAGTAAAGACAAGAATTCCATTCCGCTAACAAAAAAGAAGGAATTTTATTTTATAACGTCTTTACAAATGCAGTTTTGGATTCTTTGTCAATTTGAGAATATAAATCGAGCATATAATTTACCCTTGATTTTAAAAATGAAGGGTTTCTTAGATTTAATGATTTTGAGAAAGTCTGTTAATGAACTAGTTAAAAGACATGAAATTTTAAGAACTCATTTTGCTGTAGATA
Organism: Nonlabens dokdonensis DSW-6; assembly: GCF_000332115.1. NCBI lineage: Bacteria > Pseudomonadati > Bacteroidota > Flavobacteriia > Flavobacteriales > Flavobacteriaceae > Nonlabens > Nonlabens dokdonensis. The sequence continues at coordinate 201,095 of NC_020156.1, read as the reverse complement.
AGAACAGTATTGTGAAACAAAGGGTTTTAGATGAATTAGATTATGAAATAAAAACTCATGATATCAAACAAAAAGAAAGAATAAATGAAGTAATAATTGAGTTTATAAATGAACCGTTTCTATTAGAAGAAAGTAATTTATTTAAAATATTTGTAATAAATATGACCAACGAAGAACATTATTTGTGTATTAATATGCACCATATAATATCAGATGGTAGTTCTTTGGAAACAATGCTTTTCGATTTAAGTAGAATTTATAACAGTCTTAATTCAAATAGTCAGATTGATTTACCGGAGTTGAGAATACAATTTAAAGATTATTCTGAATGGATTAACGATGAAATAAATATAAAAAACGAAAAAGAATATTGGCTAGAAAAATATTCAGATGAAATCCCTATCATAAATTTACCAACCTATAAATTAAGGCCTTCTATTAAAACCTATAATGGGGCAAACCATACTCATGTTTTAAGTAAAAAAAGTTTAGATAAAATAAGAAAGTTTTCCATTGATAATGGAGGAACTATTTTTGTTTCATTGATGGCGGCTATTAATGGGCTGCTGTATAGGTATACATCTCAAACAGATATTATATTAGGAATTCCAATCTCCGGAAGAAATTCTACTGAACTTAGAAATCAGATAGGTTTATATATTAATACGTTACCAATACGTATGAGATTTAGTCAGGATGATTCTTTTTTCATGCTTTTTAACAAACAAAAAAGAACATTAAATGAAGCATATGCGAATGCAAATTTTTCATTTGCAGATATCATAAATGAGTTAAATTTAGAAAGAAATTTAAGTCGCTCACCTTTATTTGATATACTCGTAACGCATCAACAGCAAAATGAAAAATTTAATTTAGAATCAGGATTTGATGGATTAAAATGTACTCTGCATAATTTTGAAAATACAAGTACTAAATATGATTTGACTTTTTCTTTTTTTGAAGAGAAAAATCGACTAAGTCTTTCTGTAGCTTATAACACAGATCTTTTTGAAAAACGTTTTATAAAGAGTCTAGCTGATAATTTTGAAAATTTTATATTACAAAGTATTTGTAATCCAGAACTCGAAATCAAGAAAATATCATTTTTGGACGATATACAAATAGATACAGTAATTAACATTTTTAATACAACAGACTTTCATTATAATAATAATGAAAATATTATTTCTATATTTCAAAATCAATCTTCTAAAAGTTCCGAAAAAGTTGCTTTAATCTGTGAAGGAAATGAAATGACTTATGACGAACTTAATAAAAAATCTAAGGCATTAGCATACTATCTTATAGAACAGGGTGTACTACCAAATACTACTGTTTGTATTTGCATGGGGCGTTCTCTTGAAATGGTAGTGGCTATTTTGGGAGTATTAAAATCAGGAGCTTCATATTTGCCAATAGATCCATTTTATCCTTTAAATAGGATTGATTATATCATAGAAGATAGCGCTACTAAGATTGTTTTAGTAGATAAGGAAACTAAAGAAATAATACCTAAAAACATACATACAGTTGTAGTAGAAGAATCAAGATTCAATCAATTAGAAAATGTACTGCTACCCAAAATAGAGAGTCTCTCACTAGCTTATGTTATTTATACTTCAGGATCAACAGGAAAACCAAAAGGAGTAAAAGTCTCCCATCAAAATTTGATGAATTTTATGATTGGAATGAATCAGAATTTTGCAAATAAAAATGAACAAGGAGTTTGGTTAGCGATGACTAGTATAAGTTTTGATATTTCTATTTTAGAATTATTATGGACACTAACTAGGGGAGAAAAGGTAATTATACATCTAGAACGCCCTATAACTGTAAAAACAAAGCCTTTGGTAGATTTTAGCTTATTCTACTTTCCAACAGGGATGAATACAGGACCTAATAAGTATAAATTATTATTAGAGGGAGCAAAGTTTGCAGATAAAAATGCATTTAAAGCCATTTGGGTACCCGAAAGACATTTTCATACTTTTGGAGATCAATTTCCAAATCCATCTGTAGCTGCCGCAGCTGTTTCTACAATAACAAAGAATATTAAACTTCGATCAGGGAGTGTTGTTCTTCCTCTTCATGATCCTGTTAGAGTTGCAGAAGAATGGTCTATGATTGATAATTTATCAGAAGGAAGAGTAGAGTTATCAATAGCTTCAGGATGGCATCCTAATGATTTTGTTTTAGCACCTGATGATTACGAGAATAGACATGAATTAATGAGAAATAAAATTACCACACTTAAAAGTTTGTGGGTAGGTGAATCATTAACAAGAAAAAATGGAATAGGAAAAGATTTTGAGTTCACAATTCATCCTAAACCTATACAAGAGAATCTGCCTATATGGATAACAGCTGCAGGAAATATTGAGACATTTAAATATGCGGGAAGTATAGGAGCTAACATTTTAACTCATTTGTTAGGGCAAAGTATCGAAGAATTAGGTGAGAAAATAAAAATATACAGAAAAACACTTGAAGAAAATGGTTTTAATCAAGAGAAAGGAAAAGTAGCATTAATGATGCATACTTTCGTAAGTGATGATGTAAAAAAAGTAAAAAATATTGTTAATGAACCATTTAAAAATTATTTAAAAAATTCATTAAATCTTTTAAAACCAATTGCTGAAGAACTTGGATTAAATCTAAATAACGACTTAGATACGTTATTGGATATCGGATTTCTAAGATATTATAAAACGAGTAGCCTTTTTGGGACTCCAGAGTCGTGCCTTAACATAATTAATAAAGTTTTTGAGGTAGATATTGATGAAATAGCTTGCTTAATTGATTTTGGAGTTGAAGAAGAAATTGTATTGGAGAATTTAGAACATTTAACAAAGCTGAAAGAAATAATTAAAAGGTCTAGATTTCAGTATGATTTTATTGTTCAAAGAATGGAGAAATTAACTCAATATGAGGAAACTTCCTATTTAATTAACCAATTTGATGTTACACACATACAATCTACCCCTTCATTTTATGAGGAGTTTTTACTAGAAGAAAATGGAAGAAGGGCAATTCAAAAAATAAATACACTTCTAGTAGGAGGTGAGCCATTAAAAAAATCACTTGCGGAAGCATTAATTTCTGAATCTGGTAATAAAATTTATAACATGTACGGACCCACAGAAACTACCATTTGGTCTTCAGTTAAAGAAATTAAAATAAATGATAAAATTACCATAGGTAAACCTATTGTAAATACAAAAATTTACATACTAGATGTATATAATAATTTGTGTCCTGTTGGTGTTTCTGGGGAGTTATGTATAGCTGGAGATGGTGTTTCTTTAGGATATCTAAATAGAGATGATTTAACAAAATTAAAATTTATAGATAGTCCTTTTAAAAACAACGAAAAAATCTATAAAACAGGCGATTTAGCTTGTTGGTTACCAGATGGAGAGTTAGAGCATCAAGGTAGAATTGATAATCAGGTGAAAATTAAAGGCTATAGAATAGAACTAAAGGAAATAGAGAATGTTATATTCAATCATGAAGCTGTGAGCGGATGTGTTGTATTAAGTTGCGAACGCAACAAAGAATTAATATTAACCGCATATATAAAATTACTTTATGATATTGGTGAAGATGTAATCAAGGAGTTTTTAATATTACGTTTGCCAAATTACATGATACCTAATAGTTTAGTTATAATCAATGAATTTCCTAAAACGCCTAATGGTAAAATAGATTTAAAAAAACTACAAGCTTTAAGCAATAAAGAAATAAGGAAAAAAGAGTTTGCAGCGCCAAGAGATGAAATGGAAGGGCAATTAACAGAAATATGGGGTAATTTTTTGAAAGTAAGTCAAATAGATATTAACGATAACTTCTTTGAGATAGGGGGGAATTCAATAAAAGTGTTTCAAATCTTGCCAATCATTAATTCTAAATTAAAAACAGATTTGCAAATCTTATCATTTTTCCAATATCCTACAATAAGACAAATGGCAAAATATTTAAAAAAAGAAACGGATTTAAACAAAGTATATGTTGAAGAGTTGGATGAAGGTGAATCTTTGGATGATATGATTGATTTTATGCAAGAATTATAATTTTTTGAAAATGAAAAGAAATGTAAGTAAAAGGGATATAGCTATCATTGGAATTTCGGGTAAATTCCCTAAGTCCACTAATATTCATGAGTTTTGGAATAACTTAATGGAAGAAAAAGAACTAAGCCATTTTTATTCCGATAATGAATTAACTGAACTAGGTGTTAGTGGTAGAATGATAAAAATGGAAAACTATATAAAAGTAGATGCTTTTATTGATGATACAGGAGATTTTGACTTTGCTTTTTTTGGATATACACCTGATGAAGCTAAGATTATGAATCCCCAAACAAGACTGTTTCATCAGCATGTATGGTCGGCCATAGAGGATGCAGGGTGTAACATTAATAATTATAATAAAAAGATTGGGGTATATGCAGGTGCAAATAATGATATAAACTGGAGTGTATATTCTGCAATGAACCCACATAAAAATGTAGATGCTTTTTATCAAAGTAAATTGTCTAACCCTAATTATATGAGTTCTTTGGTCGCTTATAATTTAAACTTAAGAGGTCCTTGCTATTTTTCTGACACAGCTTGTTCAACCTCATTAACAGCTTCGCATATGGCATGTAGAAGTTTATTGATGAATGAATGTTCTATGGCAATAGCAGGAGGAGTTAAATTATTTTCTACAAAAAGTAGAGGATATATTCATCATGATGGAACTATTATGTCTAAAGATGGTAGTTGTAGAGCTTTTGATATTGATTCTTCTGGGATTATTGGAGGAGAAGGTGTTGGTGTTGTTGTTATGAAAAGGTTAAATGAAGCTATTGAAGATGGAGATAATATCTATGCTGTTATTAAAGGAAGTGCAATAAATAATGATGGTAATAGGAAAGCAGGTTATACAATGCCCAGCGTTGAAGGACAAGTAGAATGTATAAAAATGGCGCATCGAATAGCAAACATAACGGCAGATTCTGTTACATACATTGAAGCACATGGTACAGGAACTGCAATAGGGGATCCTATCGAAGTAGAAGCACTGAATAAAGCATTTAATAATAATTTAAACAAAAATTGTGCAATAGGCTCTGTGAAAACGAATATGGGACATTTAGATGAAGCCGCTGGTATTGCTGGATTAATAAAAACAACAATGGCACTTCATAAAAAAGAATTGCCAGCTAATATACACTTTAAAAAACCTAATCCATTAATAAATTTTTCCGAAGGTCCTTTTTATGTAAATAACAAATCCAAGAAATGGCAAAATGAATTAGACACACCTCTTAGGGCAGGTATAAATTCATTTGGAGTTGGAGGAACCAATGTACATATGGTTTTAGAAGAAGCACCAGTTCTAGAGAGTAGTAACTTAAATATGAAATCACATTCATTATTATATTTTTCAGCTAAAAGTGATGAAGCTTTAGAACGTTATAGAAATAATTTATTAGATTTTTTAAAGAAAAGCGATACTGTAAATTTTGCAGATTTTATTTACACGCTTCAAACAGGTAGGAAACACTTGGATTACAGAGGGTTTATAGTTTGTAAAGATCGTAATGAAGCTATTGATAAGCTATTCAATGAAGACCTAGTTAAAGATAAGTTAGAAAACGATAAACAAATTGTTTTTATGTTTTCTGGTCAAGGAAGTCAGTATTTATCGATGGGGAAACAATTGTATGAAGAAGAGCCTACATTTAGAAATATAATGGATAAAGGGTTTGATTTTTTACTTGAGCATTCCAAAGAAGATTATAGAAAAATCTTATTTGGAAATTCAGAAGAGGATAAGAATAAAATAAATAATACTAAATATACACAACCATTATTGTTCTTATTTGAATATGCCTTAGCGAAACAATTAATGGCTTATGGAATAAAACCAGAATACATGATTGGCCATAGTTTAGGGGAATATGCAGCTGCATGTATAAGTAATGTATTTACTTTTGAAGAGGGACTTCGTTTAATATCAAGAAGAGCGGATCTAATGAGTAAAGTTCCCCATGGAAGTATGTTAAGTATTCATCAATCTTATGATACATTTGATCATGACATATTGAAACAAACTTCTGTAGCAGCAATTAACTCTTCTAGTTCATTTGTAGTCTCAGGAACAAAAGAAATTATTGAATCCCACAAGAAAAAATTAGATAAAAAAAACATTACTAGTATTATTTTAAAAACATCACATGCTTTTCATTCTGAAATGATGAACGAAATTGTTGATGAATACCTTAATGAATTGAACTTAGTTAATTTCTCAAAACCTTCTATTCCTTTTATTTCTAATGTAACAGGCAACCTTATAGAAGTTAATGAAGTTACTTCACCTAAATATTGGATTAAACATTTACTTCAAACTGTAGAATTTCATAAAGGAATAAATAACCTTCTTAAACTCAATAAATTCGTTTTTATAGAAATTGGACCAGGAAATACATTAGCAACACTTTGTAGACAATCTGCAAAAAACCTTAAACAAAATCATGTTATTGTTAACTCTGTTAGACACATTAAAAAAAATGTTAATGATTATGAGCATCTCTTAAGTACTTTTGGAATACTCTGGAATAATGGTATTGAAATAAATTGGGAAATATACTACGGAAACATAAAAAGAAGAAAATTATCAATACCAACCTATCCTTTTGAAAGCTATTCATTTCCATTTAAAGTAGATCCTTATAATGCATTAAATGGTAAAGGACATTTAATAACAGAACATAAAAGAGAAGTTTCAGAGTGGTTTTATCTTCCAGGTTGGAAACAAACATTTTTACAGGAAACAAAACCATTAACAGTGAAAAAAGAGAATTATATTATGTTCTCAAATGCAGATGATTTTTCCCATTTATTAAAAGAGAAATTAATTAAAGAAGGGAAAAATGTCATTGAAGTCATTCAAGGCAATCATTTTAAGATTAATGATAGTTCACAAATTGAGATAAATACTAATATTTCAGAAGACTATGATTTACTTGAAGAGCATTTAAGGACTACGAAATTCGAAATTGATGTATTGTTATATAATTGGAGTATAGCTTCAAATACTTTTATAAATGAAAAGAACCATTATGATAAAGACATTTTTGATTCCTCAGCAAATGTCAAAAATATTTTAATAATTGTAAAAACACTGAATATTGTAGATTCAGAGACCAGGAAAAAAATTGTTTATTTCTCTAGTAATGAGCTTAATATCGTAAATACATATAATCTTAGTACAGAAACTGCTGCATCTTATAGTTTATTAAATGTTTTAGCACAAGAAAACACTAATGTTTTTTCAAGCTTCATAGATTTTGATGAAACATCTGTGAATGACAATTTGATTTCTTCTGTTTATAAGGAAATAATACATAATGAAAGTGATACCAAAGTTTCATATAGAAATAACAAACGTTGGAGTACTAGTTATAATAATATTAGTATTGAAAATATTGATGAATTAGATACAAATTTATTAAGTGAATTAAATGTTTTAATTACAGGAGGTTTGGGTTATGTCGGTTTTATTTTGGCAGAATATTTAATGAAAACTTATAATGCAACTATATTATTAACTGGAAGAAAAAGTTTATCAAATGTTTCTGCTGAAGCGTTAAAACGGTTACATACTTTAGAAACTTATGGAAGTGTAGCTTATAGTAAATGTGATGTTTCTGATTTTGATTTATTATCAAAGGAAATAGATCAATGGCAGAATGAACATGGGAATATCACAGGAATAATTCATGCCGCTGGAAATACAGATATTACATCTTATAAAACTATTTATAAAACCGATAAAGCGTCTTTTAATAATCAATTTGATTCTAAAGGAAAAGGTATTTTAAATCTCTATGAAATATTCAAAGAACAAGACATGAAGTTTGTTAGAGCTATATCGAGCCTCTCTACTATACTTGGCGGATTGACATATGGAGCTTATTCTGCTGCTAATCATTTTATGGATACTTTTATTTTATCAAGGGCAAATGATTTAAAAAATTGGATGACAATTAATTTTGATGGTATAGTTTCTACCGATGATCGATATATAAACGGAGAAGAACTAGTTTCTGTCTTTGAAAAATCTTTATTTATGAATGTTAATCAAATTCTTATATCTGTAAGGGATTTTGATAGTGCCATAGAAGAAATAAACAAATCTATAAAAGAAGAAAATAATAATGATGAGTTTAAAATTGAACGACCTAAACTCTCAATAGGTTATGCTGAAGCAATAACCGAAACAGAAAAAGTACTGGCTAAAATGTGGGAAGGTCTTTTTGGAATTGATAGTATTGGAATTAATGATGATTTTTTTGAACTCGGAGGAGATTCATTAAAAGGAATTAGAACACTTCAAAGCATAGAAAAAAAATTTGATGTAAGCCTCTCAGTTCAAGAATTGTTTACAAATAGTACAGTGTTTAAGATAGCTAAATTAATTGATCAAAAGAAATGGTTATCTGAAGAAAGTACAGGAATGAATGAGTTATCGATATAAAGTGTAAGACTAAGCAGAGTTTGTCATGAAGGAATTACTTGAAAAATTACAAAAAGAGAAAATTCATATTTCTTTAGATGGAGAAAATCTAAAGTTAAAATTTGAGCAATCCAATTTGTCAGATAATCTTATAAAGGAAATAAAAGAGAATAAGAAAAACTTAATTAATTATTTAAGAAAAAATGAGTTTCAAAAAACGAGAAATCAGTTTATACAAAATGTAAGCTCAACTAGTAGTGTATATCCTTTATCTTCATCTCAAAAGAGAATATGGGTATTAAGCCAATTAGAAGATGGTTCAATTGCTTATAATGTTCCCAATAACATTTTGTTAGAAGGTTATTATAATGTAAATGATTTTGAAAAAGCAATAAATTTAACAATTGAACGACATGAAATATTGCGAACTGTATTTATACAGAATAATGATAGTGAAGTTAACCAGAAAATACTATCAAAAGAAGATTTCAATTTTAAATTGCAATACAAGGATTATAGAAAGGATGATAATAATAAAGAGCTTGCAGAAAAATATATAAAAGAAGATTCTTATTTACCTTTCGATTTAGAGAAAGGCCCACTTATTAGGACATGTTTACTTCAGTTGTCAGAAGATAAGTTCATCTTTTATTTTAATTTTCATCACATCATAGGAGATATATCATCAATTAAAGTGTTTTCTAAAGATGTTATGAACTTTTATCAGACTCTTCAGAAAGGTAATACACCCGTTTTGTCAAAACTTAGAATACAGTATAAAGATTATGCTGTTTGGCAAACGAATCAATTAACGAATGGAATTTTACAATTTGATAAAGCATACTGGTTAGATAAATTATCAGGAGGATTAGCTATACTTAATCTGCCAAGTACAAAGATAAGGCCTAGCATAATGTCTTATAAAGGAAATAGTTTAGAGACTTATATTTCATCTGAAACAACTAAGCAGCTAAGAGGCTTTTGTAACGAGAATAATGCTAGCTTGTTTATGGGAGTACTTGCTGTATGTAAAATTTTATTATACCGCTATACCAATGAAGAAGATATTATAATTGGAACCCCTATTTCGGGAAGAGAGAATATTGATTTAGAAAATCAAATAGGATTTTATGTAAATACATTAGTATTAAGAAATCAAGTAGATCCTAAAGAGAGTTTTATTGATTTTTTTAAAAAAATAAAAGAATCAACATTAGAAGCATATTCATATCAGAGTTACCCATTTGATAAATTGGTAAGGGATTTAAATTTAACCAGAGACATTAGTCGAAATGCAATTTTTGATGTTATGTTAACTATTGAAAATATTTTTGAAGAAGATACTGGTCATAAATTAGAAGAAGAAAAAGTTAATCAAATATCAGATAAAGGCTTCATTATGTCTAAAGTCGATATTGATATTACCTTTAAGGAGATTGGTGATTATTTATTATTAAATATTGATTATAATTCAGATGTATATGATAGAGATGTAATTCAAGGATTTATATCTCATTATAAGAGTTTGTTATCCGAGGTTTTGACTTTTCCAGAAAAGGAAGTTGGAACCATTAATTACTTGACACTGGGTGAGCAAAATAAATTGTTGTTTGAATGGAATTCTACCGATGTGGATTACCCAAGGGATAAGACGATATATGAGATGTTTGAATCTCAGGTAGAAAATGTGCCTGATAATATAGCTTTAGTTTATGAGGATAAAGAGTTAACCTATAATGAGCTAAATGAGCGTAGTAATGAGTTAGCCAGGCATATACGAAGCAGTTATAGGGAAAGAACGGGTAATGATTTAAAGCCCGATACTTTGATAGCTTTATGTTTGGATAGGAGTTTGGAGATGATCATAGGAATTTTGGGGGTCTTAAAGGCAGGCGGTGCTTATGTACCAATAGACCCAGATTATCCCCAAGATAGGATCGATTATATATTAGAGGATACAGAGGCGGCATTGGTATTGAGTCAACGCGGGGTATTTAAAGATAGATCTACTAGCTTACCAGAGGATAGAGTTGTTTATATAGATTTGATTGAAGGCTTCTACCAGAAAGAGCAACCATCTAATTTACCGAGGTATAGTCGTCCAACAGATTTAGCTTATGTAATTTATACCTCAGGAACCACAGGGAAACCTAAAGGAGTAATGGTTGATAATGATGGAGTTGTTAACTATCTTCACTCTCAATATAAGTTTTTAAAAAGACCAAATAAGAAAAGATTTTATCTATTACATTCTTATGCTTTTGATACCTCAATATCATGTGTGTTTGGTGCATTATGCTTTTCAAACACTTTAATTATTACGAATACTAATAATAGATTATCTAGTAAGATATATAAAGATTATAATATTCATATAGCTTATATTCCACCTGCTTTATTAGTTACAATGAATAATTTGGAGGTATTAGATACACTTATAATCTCTGGTGAATTAGCAGATGCTAAAGTTCTAAATATATCTTCAGATGTAGATTTGATAAATGAGTATGGTCCAACTGAAGCTATTGTTGGAAGTTCTTATTATGAAATGAATAAAAACTCTAAAATTAATACCATAGGGAGGTTAATCAATAACAAAAGAGCATACGTATTAGACAAATTCAAGCAAGTAGTTCCTATCGGAGTTATAGGCGAGTTATATATTGGGGGTGCAGGTTTGTCTAGGGGTTATTTGAACAATCCAAATTTAACAGAAGAGCGTTTTATAGAAAATCCATTTGCTACTGATGAAGATAGGGAGAAGGGGTATACGCGGTTATATAGGACAGGGGATTTAGTTAGGTGGTTATCAGATGGTAATTTAGAGTATATAGGTAGGAATGACGATCAGGTCAAGATACGAGGGTATCGCATTGAGTTGGGCGAGATAGAGTATGCTTTAAGGAGTATTGAAGGAATCACTCAGAGTTGTGTTATAGCCAAAGGGCGCGAAACAGAAACAGGAACAATTAAGTATTTAGTAGGGTATTATGTATTAGACGTCTCAGATGTAGCTCTATCAGAGGAATCTATATTAGAGTCACTATCTTTGGCCTTACCAGATTATATGATTCCTAGTAGTTTAGTTAAGATGGATAGTTTTCCATTGACGATTAATGGAAAGTTGGATAAGAAAGGATTACCAGCTCCAGAATTTACCGTTTCAGATGATTTGTATGTAGCTCCAACGACAGAAACAGAGAAGGTTTTGTGTAGAATATGGGAGGAAGTATTAGGATTAGATCGGGTAGGAATTACGGATGATTTTTTCAGGATAGGAGGAGATTCTATATTAAGTATTCAGGTATCAAGTCGTATTCGACAAATAGGATTGAGTTGTAATGTTCGTGATATTTTTGAGAGTAGGAGCATATCAAGGCTAATTGTAAGGATAGAATCGAAGGATCTAGACGATATGGTTGAGCAAGAGCAAGGGATATTGGAAGGGGATTTTTCTTTATTACCGATTCAGCAATGGTTTTTAGAGCGTACTAATGCTAATTTATTAGTCTCTCCAAATCATTGGAATCAAAGTTTTTTAGTTCGTACACCAGAACTAGATGTGATTAAGTTGGGATCAATATTAGATGTTTTGGTTTCTCATCATGATATGCTTCGAGTCTGTTATGATTTTAAAGACGATTCATTTGAGTTAAATCAGCGTTATGAATCAGAGGTATTAATACCAGAGTTAAAGACTTTAGATGTTAGTTTATTAAGTGCAGAAGCGATTCATTTAGAACTTACTAAATGGCAAAGTGATTTTGATTTAGAATCTGGTCCTTTATTTCGGGTTGGTTATTTACATGGTTATGAAGATGGTAGTGCTCGTATTTATTTTGCTTTGCATCATATGCTTGTTGATGGTGTTAGTTGGCGTATTCTAGCGGATGATTTAAAGCGTCTATATTTAGGGGATTCCTTAGGTCAAAAAGGCAGCAGTTATCGTCAATGGGTTTCTAGAATAAGGAACTATGCTAAAGACACCCCTGAAGAGGGGTTTGTATTGGGAATCTAGGTTCAAGGGTATTCCCGATTATAGTCAGTTGGTTTTGGGCACCAGTCAAAGTACATTTTATTTTGATTTAGAAGAATCTACTACTCGTATTTTATTGCAGGATATATCCACAGCTTATTATACAGAGATTAATGATTTATTGTTAACTGCTTTGGGATATGCTTTAAAAGATGTCAACGGATTAGATATCCAAGGGATAACATTAGAGGGCCATGGAAGGGAGCCAATAGATCCTGCTATAGACCATAGTCATACATTGGGTTGGTTTACAAGTATATTTCCTGTTAAATTAGAGCTCAAGGACAGCTTGAGGGGCAGTATTCAGTTTATAAAGGATACTTTACATCGTGTTCCTAATAAGGGAATAGGCTTTGGTTCGTTTGCAGTATCAGGTAATAGTACATGTGCTTTTAGTGATTTGGCACCAATCAGTTTTAATTACTTAGGTCAATTTGAAGTTGGGGAAGAGTTAAGGGACTGGGATGTTATTACTTCGGAGGATAGTGGTTCACAAGTGGATTCTCTGAATACGGACCATAATATCTTAAACATCAACGGAGGGGTTCAAAAAGGGAGGTTAGGTTTTCGAATAGATAGTAAATTAGGGACTATAGCCACGGAAGACTTTGGAAAAAACTTTAAAAGACATTTGATAAGCATTATAGATCATTGTAAGGAAAGTTTAGCTGAGTCAGGAAGTCTTTATACTTCTAGTGATTTTGAGTCAGTTGATCTTAGTCAGTCTTTATTAGATCGATTACAATCTTAAATAAAAAAATAAAAAAATGAAAAACAGTATATCAGGTATTTATCCTGCCAGTAGCTTGCAACAAGGGTTTATCTATCATGCAATAAGCCAGCCAGATGACGATGCCTATCGCGTACAGCTATTGTTAGATTACCATGATGAGTTAGATGTGGATAAGTATCTACAGGCTTGGGAGTATTGTATAAGGAAGTACCCTATTTTGAGGACATCATTTAATTGGGAAGAGGAGCTAGTCCAAGTTGTATATAATCGAGGTGATTTGGAGTATGAGTTACATGACATTAGTGAGTTAAAGACACAGTTAGCTAGAGACGAAAAGATCAAGTCTATCCAATTATTAGATAGGGGGCATGGTTTTGATTTAACCAAGCCAAGTCTTTTTAGGTTACATATTATTAAGCAATCAGAGACTTTATATACGATATTAAAAACAGATCATCATAGTATTGGAGATGGTTGGAGTGGCCCTGCCCTGTTGAAAAGTTTGGATAGTTATTATGAGTCATTAATAGTAGGGGATTCGATAGACGTTAAAGAAGATGTTGCTTATTTAGAGACTCAAGAGTATATATATACGCATAAGTCTGTTGTTTCTAATTACTGGGATGGGATCTTATCAGAAGTAGAAGGTGCCAATGATATAAATGCTTTATTGAGTAATCCCATAGACCTTACAAGTTATCGAATAGTTGGTAATCCGGGTTCTAATGCAATAGAGATTAAAGGGTCAGTTTATGAGGAGTTAAAGAGTTTTAGTCAGCGAGAAGGGGTTACTATAAATGTTATTGTACAGTTTATCTGGCATAAATTATTACAAGTGTATAGTAGTTCACCTCATAGTATTGTTGGGACTACTGTATCGGGTAGGGATTTACCAATTGAAGGGATAGAAGAGAGTGTTGGTTTGTTTATCAACACATTACCTTTGGTTGTAAATTGGGATAATGACAATAGCATTCTATCACAATTGCACGACATTCAAAAACAGATCACAGGATTGAATTCGAATAGTTTTGCAGACTTATCAAAACTTCAAAAAGGAGAGGGTCGATTATTTCATAGTTTATTTGGTTTTGAGAACTACCCTATGCCCAAGGGAACATCAAGTGAAGTTTCAAAGCTTAGTATTCGTGATGCTATAGAGAAGGTGGATTATCCATTGAGTATTAAAGCTTATGAATATAGCGATGTCCTTACGATCGAGTTACAGTATGATGGTGATTATTTAACAGAAGAGAAGGCCAATAGCCATTTAGTCCGACTAGAAGATATTCTTGATCAGGTTATCAATACACCAGATCAGTTACATAGTAAGATAAGTTTATTGAATTCATCGGAGTACGATCAGGTGATTCATCAATGGAATTCTACCGATGTGGATTACCCAAGGGATAAGACGATATATGAGATGTTTGAATCTCAGGTAGAAAATGTGCCTGATAATATAGCTTTAGTTTATGAGGATAAAGAGTTAACCTATAATGAGCTAAATGAGCGTAGTAATGAGTTAGCCAGGCATATACGAAGCAGTTATAAGGAAAGAACGGGTAATGATTTAAAGCCCGATACTTTGATAGCTTTATGTTTGGATAGGAGTTTGGAGATGATCATAGGAATTTTGGGGGTCTTAAAGGCAGGCGGTGCTTATGTACCAATAGACCCAGATTATCCCCAAGATAGGATCGATTATATATTAGAGGATACAGAGGCGGCATTGGTATTGAGTCAACGCGGGGTATTTAAAGATAGATCTACTAGCTTACCAGAGGATAGAGTTGTTTATATAGATTTGATTGAAGGCTTCTACCAGAAAGAGCAACCATCTAATTTACCGAGGTATAGTCGTCCAACAGATTTAGCTTATGTAATTTATACCTCAGGAACCACAGGGAAACCTAAAGGAGTAATGGTTGAGCATAGTAGTGTTGTCAATCTAGTTTTTATGCAGAAAGAAGCGTTTAAACTAGATACAAACTTTAAAGTTTTACAATATGCATCTTTAGTTTTTGATGCCTCTGTATGGGAAATTTTTAGTGCTTTATCTTTTGGTTCAAGTCTTTTAATAGCATCTAAGAATGTAAAAGAAGACACTCAATTATTAAGTGATTATATAGAAAGACATCAAATAACCATTGCAACAATACCTCCAGCTTTATTAGGAGTAATGAAGTATAAAAAACAGTTTAATTTAAAAACATTAATTGTTGCTGGAGAAATAACATCATCAGATGTAATGAAAAAATGGAGTGTTGGAAGGACTTTAATTAATGCGTATGGCCCTACTGAAAATACAGTTTGTACTACAATCTATAATTATTTACTAGAAGATTTAAACACTAATATAGGCTCACCAATAAGCAACACTAGGGTTTACGTATTAGATAAATTCAAGCAAGTAGTTCCTATCGGAGTTATAGGCGAGTTATATATTGGGGGTGCAGGTTTGTCAAGGGGTTATTTGAACAATCCAAATTTAACAGAAGAGCGTTTTATAGAAAATCCATTTGCTACTGATGAAGATAGGGAGAAGGGGTATACGCGGTTATATAGGACAGGGGATTTAGTTAGGTGGTTATCAGATGGTAATTTAGAGTATATAGGTAGGAATGACGATCAGGTCAAGATACGAGGGTATCGCATTGAGTTGGGCGAGATAGAGTATGCTTTAAGGAGTATTGGAAGGAATCACTCAGAGTTGTGTTATAGCCAAAGGGCGCGAAACAGAAACAGGAACAATTAAGTATTTAGTAGGGTATTATGTATTAGACGTCTCAGATGTAGCTCTATCAGAGGAATCTATATTAGAGTCACTATCTTTGGCCTTACCAGATTATATGATTCCTAGTAGTTTAGTTAAGATGGATAGTTTTCCATTGACGATTAATGGAAAGTTGGATAAGAAAGGATTACCAGCTCCAGAATTTACCGTTTCAGATGATTTGTATGTAGCTCCAACGACAGAAACAGAGAAGGTTTTGTGTAGAATATGGGAGGAAGTATTAGGATTAGATCGGGTAGGAATTACGGATGATTTTTTCAGGATAGGAGGAGATTCTATATTAAGTATTCAGGTATCAAGTCGTATTCGACAAATAGGATTGAGTTGTAATGTTCGTGATATTTTTGAGAGTAGGAGCATATCAAGGCTAATTGTAAGGATAGAATCGAAGGATCTAGACGATATGGTTGAGCAAGAGCAAGGGATATTGGAAGGGGATTTTTCTTTATTACCGATTCAGCAATGGTTTTTAGAGCGTACTAATGCTAATTTATTAGTCTCTCCAAATCATTGGAATCAAAGTTTTTTAGTTCGTACACCAGAACTAGATGTGATTAAGTTGGGATCAATATTAGATGTTTTGGTTTCTCATCATGATATGCTTCGAGTCTGTTATGATTTTAAAGACGATTCATTTGAGTTAAATCAGCGTTATGAATCAGAGGTATTAATACCAGAGTTAAAGACTTTAGATGTTAGTTTATTAAGTGCAGAAGCGATTCATTTAGAACTTACTAAATGGCAAAGTGATTTTGATTTAGAATCTGGTCCTTTATTTCGGGTTGGTTATTTACATGGTTATGAAGATGGTAGTGCTCGTATTTATTTTGCTTTGCATCATATGCTTGTTGATGGTGTTAGTTGGCGTATTCTAGCGGATGATTTAAAGCGTCTATATTTAGGGGATTCCTTAGGTCAAAAAGGCAGCAGTTATCGTCAATGGGTTTCTAGAATAAGGAACTATGCTAAAGACACCCCTGAAGAGGGTTTGTATTGGGAATCTAGGTTCAAGGGTATTCCCGATTATAGTCAGTTGGTTTTGGGCACCAGTCAAAGTACATTTTATTTTGATTTAGAAGAATCTACTACTCGTATTTTATTGCAGGATATATCCACAGCTTATTATACAGAGATTAATGATTTATTGTTAACTGCTTTAGGATATGCTTTAAAAGATGTCAACGGATTAGATATCCAAGGGATAACATTAGAGGGCCATGGAAGGGAGCCAATAGATCCTGCTATAGACCATAGTCATACATTGGGTTGGTTTACAAGTATATTTCCTGTTAAATTAGAGCTCAAGGACAGCTTGAGGGGCAGTATTCAGTTTATAAAGGATACTTTACATCGTGTTCCTAATAAGGGAATAGGCTTTGGTTCGTTTGCAGTATCAGGTAATAGTACATGTGCTTTTAGTGATTTGGCACCAATCAGTTTTAATTACTTAGGTCAATTTGAAGTTGGGGAAGAGTTAAGGGACTGGGATGTTATTACTTCGGAGGATAGTGGTTCACAAGTGGATTCTCTGAATACGGACCATAATATCTTAAACATCAACGGAGGGGTTCAAAAAGGGAGGTTAGGTTTTCGAATAGATAGTAAATTAGGGACTATAGCTACGGAAGACTTTGGAAAAAACTTTAAAAGACATTTGATAAGCATTATAGATCATTGTAAGGAAAGTTTAGCTGAGTCAGGAAGTCTTTATACTTCTAGTGATTTTGAGTCAGTTGATCTTAGTCAGTCTTTATTAGATGATTTACAAGTAGCGGCAAGTAGCACTCAAAATAGTATATCAGGTATTTATCCTGCCAGTAGCTTGCAACAAGGGTTTATCTATCATGCAATAAGCCAGCCAGATGACGATGCCTATCGCGTACAGCTATTGTTAGATTACCATGATGAGTTAGATGTGGATAAGTATCTACAGGCTTGGGAGTATTGTATAAGGAAGTACCCTATTTTGAGGACATCATTTAATTGGGAAGAGGAGCTAGTCCAAGTTGTATATAATCGAGGTGATTTGGAGTATGAGTTACATGACATTAGTGAGTTAAAGACACAGTTAGCTAGAGACGAAAAGATCAAGTCTATCCAATTATTAGATAGGGGGCATGGTTTTGATTTAACCAAGCCAAGTCTTTTTAGGTTACATATTATTAAGCAATCAGAGACTTTATATACGATATTAAAAACAGATCATCATAGTATTGGAGATGGTTGGAGTGGCCCTGCCCTGTTGAAAAGTTTGGATAGTTATTATGAGTCATTAATAGTAGGGGATTCGATAGACGTTAAAGAAGATGTTGCTTATTTAGAGACTCAAGAGTATATATATACGCATAAGTCTGTTGTTTCTAATTACTGGGATGGGATCTTATCAGAAGTAGAAGGTGCCAATGATATAAATGCTTTATTGAGTAATCCCATAGACCTTACAAGTTATCGAATAGTTGGTAATCCGGGTTCTAATGCAATAGAGATTAAAGGGTCAGTTTATGAGGAGTTAAAGAGTTTTAGTCAGCGAGAAGGGGTTACTATAAATGTTATTGTACAGTTTATCTGGCATAAATTATTACAAGTGTATAGTAGTTCACCTCATAGTATTGTTGGGACTACTGTATCGGGTAGGGATTTACCAATTGAAGGGATAGAAGAGAGTGTTGGTTTGTTTATCAACACATTACCTTTGGTTGTAAATTGGGATAATGACAATAGCATTCTATCACAATTGCACGACATTCAAAAACAGATCACAGGATTGAATTCGAATAGTTTTGCAGACTTATCAAAACTTCAAAAAGGAGAAGGTCGATTATTTCATAGTTTATTTGTTTTCGAAAATTACCCTATGCCCAAGGGAACATCAAGTGAAGTTTCAAAGCTTAGTATTCGTGATGCTATAGAGAAGGTGGATTATCCATTGAGTATTAAAGCTTATGAATATAGCGATGTCCTTACGATCGAGTTACAGTATGATGGTGATTATTTAACAGAAGAGAAGGCCAATAGCCATTTAGTCCGACTAGAAGATATTCTTGATCAGGTTATCAATACACCAGATCAGTTACATAGTAAGATAAGTTTATTGAATTCATCGGAGTACGATCAGGTGATTCATCAATGGAATTCTACCGATGTGGATTACCCAAGGGATAAGACGATATATGAGATGTTTGAATCTCAGGTAGAAAATGTGCCTGATAATATAGCTTTAGTTTATGAGGATAAAGAGTTAACCTATAATGAGCTAAATGAGCGTAGTAATGAGTTAGCCAGGCATATACGAAGCAGTTATAAGGAAAGAACGGGTAATGATTTAAAGCCCGATACTTTGATAGCTTTATGTTTGGATAGGAGTTTGGAGATGATCATAGGAATTTTGGGGGTCTTAAAGGCAGGCGGTGCTTATGTACCAATAGACCAAGATTATCCCCAAGATAGGATCGATTATATATTAGAGGATACAGAGGCGGCATTGATATTGAGTCAACGCGGGGTATTTAAAGATAGATCTACTAGCTTACCAGAGGATAGAGTTGTTTATATAGATTTGATTGAAGGCTTCTACCAGAAAGAGCAACCATCTAATTTACCGAGGTATAGTCGTCCAACAGATTTAGCTTATGTAATTTATACCTCAGGAACTACAGGGAAACCTAAAGGAGTAATGGTTGAGCATGAAGGGGTAAATAATTTAGTTTTTACACGAAAAGATACATTTAAGTTAGACAAAAACTCTAGAGTTTTACAATATGCATCTTTAGTTTTTGATGCTTCTGTATGTGAAATTTTTAGTGCTTTATCTTTTGGTTCAAGTCTTTTAATAGCATCTAAGAATGTAAAAGAAGACACTCAATTATTAAGTGATTATATAGAAAGACATCAAATAACCATTGCAACAATACCTCCAGCTTTATTAGGAGTAATGAAGTATAAAAAACAGTTTAATTTAAAAACATTAATTGTTGCTGGAGAAATAACATCATCAGATGTAATGAAAAAATGGAGTGTTGGAAGGACTTTAATTAATGCGTATGGCCCTACTGAAAATACAGTTTGTACTACAATCTATAATTATTTACTAGAAGATTTAAACACTAATATAGGCTCACCAATAAGCAACACTAGGGTTTACGTATTAGATAAATTCAAGCAAGTAGTTCCTATCGGAGTTATAGGCGAGTTATATATTGGGGGTGCAGGTTTGTCAAGGGGTTATTTGAACAATCCAAATTTAACAGAAGAGCGTTTTATAGAAAATCCATTTGCTACTGATGAAGATAGGGAGAAGGGGTATACGCGGTTATATAGGACAGGGGATTTAGTTAGGTGGTTATCAGATGGTAATTTAGAGTATATAGGTAGGAATGACGATCAGGTCAAGATACGAGGGTATCGCATTGAGTTGGGCGAGATAGAGTATGCTTTAAGGAGTATTGAAGGAATCACTCAGAGTTGTGTTATAGCCAAAGGGCGCGAAACAGAAACAGGAACAATTAAGTATTTAGTAGGGTATTATGTATTAGACGTCTCAGATGTAGCTCTATCAGAGGAATCTATATTAGAGTCACTATCTTTGGCCTTACCAGATTATATGATTCCTAGTAGTTTAGTTAAGATGGATAGTTTTCCATTGACGATTAATGGAAAGTTGGATAAGAAAGGATTACCAGCTCCAGAATTTACCGTTTCAGATGATTTGTATGTAGCTCCAACGACAGAAACAGAGAAGGTTTTGTGTAGAATATGGGAGGAAGTATTAGGATTAGATCGGGTAGGAATTACGGATGATTTTTTCAGGATAGGAGGAGATTCTATATTAAGTATTCAGGTATCAAGTCGTATTCGACAAATAGGATTGAGTTGTAATGTTCGTGATATTTTTGAGAGTAGGAGCATATCAAGGCTAATTGTAAGGATAGAATCGAAGGATCTAGACGATATGGTTGAGCAAGAGCAAGGGATATTGGAAGGGGATTTTTCTTTATTACCGATTCAGCAATGGTTTTTAGAGCGTACTAATGCTAATTTATTAGTCTCTCCAAATCATTGGAATCAAAGTTTTTTAGTTCGTACACCAGAACTAGATGTGATTAAGTTGGGATCAATATTAGATGTTTTGGTTTCTCATCATGATATGCTTCGAGTCTGTTATGATTTTAAAGACGATTCATTTGAGTTAAATCAGCGTTATGAATCAGAGGTATTAATACCAGAGTTAAAGACTTTAGATGTTAGTTTATTAAGTGCAGAAGCGATTCATTTAGAACTTACTAAATGGCAAAGTGATTTTGATTTAGAATCTGGTCCTTTATTTCGGGTTGGTTATTTACATGGTTATGAAGATGGTAGTGCTCGTATTTATTTTGCTTTGCATCATATGCTTGTTGATGGTGTTAGTTGGCGTATTCTAGCGGATGATTTAAAGCGTCTATATTTAGGGGATTCCTTAGGTCAAAAAGGCAGCAGTTATCGTCAATGGGTTTCTAGAATAAGGAACTATGCTAAAGACACCCCTGAAGAGGGTTTGTATTGGGAATCTAGGTTCAAGGGTATTCCCGATTATAGTCAGTTGGTTTTGGGCACCAGTCAAAGTACATTTTATTTTGATTTAGAAGAATCTACTACTCGTATTTTATTGCAGGATATATCCACAGCTTATTATACAGAGATTAATGATTTATTGTTAACTGCTTTAGGATATGCTTTAAAAGATGTCAACGGATTAGATATCCAAGGGATAACATTAGAGGGCCATGGAAGGGAGCCAATAGATCCTGCTATAGACCATAGTCATACATTGGGTTGGTTTACAAGTATATTTCCTGTTAAATTAGAGCTCAAGGACAGCTTGAGGGGCAGTATTCAGTTTATAAAGGATACTTTACATCGTGTTCCTAATAAGGGAATAGGCTTTGGTTCGTTTGCAGTATCAGGTAATAGTACATGTGCTTTTAGTGATTTGGCACCAATCAGTTTTAATTACTTAGGTCAATTTGAAGTTGGGGAAGAGTTAAGGGACTGGGATGTTATTACTTCGGAGGATAGTGGTTCACAAGTGGATTCTCTGAATACGGACCATAATATCTTAAACATCAACGGAGGGGTTCAAAAAGGGAGGTTAGGTTTTCGAATAGATAGTAAATTAGGGACTATAGCTACGGAAGACTTTGGAAAAAACTTTAAAAGACATTTGATAAGCATTATAGATCATTGTAAGGAAAGTTTAGCTGAGTCAGGAAGTCTTTATACTTCTAGTGATTTTGAGTCAGTTGATCTTAGTCAGTCTTTATTAGATGATTTACAAGTAGCGGCAAGTAGCACTCAAAATAGTATATCAGGTATTTATCCTGCCAGTAGCTTGCAACAAGGGTTTATCTATCATGCAATAAGCCAGCCAGATGACGATGCCTATCGCGTACAGCTATTGTTAGATTACCATGATGAGTTAGATGTGGATAAGTATCTACAGGCTTGGGAGTATTGTATAAGGAAGTACCCTATTTTGAGGACATCATTTAATTGGGAAGAGGAGCTAGTCCAAGTTGTATATAATCGAGGTGATTTGGAGTATGAGTTACATGACATTAGTGAGTTAAAGACACAGTTAGCTAGAGACGAAAAGATCAAGTCTATCCAATTATTAGATAGGGGGCATGGTTTTGATTTAACCAAGCCAAGTCTTTTTAGGTTACATATTATTAAGCAATCAGAGACTTTATATACGATATTAAAAACAGATCATCATAGTATTGGAGATGGTTGGAGTGGCCCTGCCCTGTTGAAAAGTTTGGATAGTTATTATGAGTCATTAATAGTAGGGGATTCGATAGACGTTAAAGAAGATGTTGCTTATTTAGAGACTCAAGAGTATATATATACGCATAAGTCTGTTGTTTCTAATTACTGGGATGGGATCTTATCAGAAGTAGAAGGTGCCAATGATATAAATGCTTTATTGAGTAATCCCATAGACCTTACAAGTTATCGAATAGTTGGTAATCCGGGTTCTAATGCAATAGAGATTAAAGGGTCAGTTTATGAGGAGTTAAAGAGTTTTAGTCAGCGAGAAGGGGTTACTATAAATGTTATTGTACAGTTTATCTGGCATAAATTATTACAAGTGTATAGTAGTTCACCTCATAGTATTGTTGGGACTACTGTATCGGGTAGGGATTTACCAATTGAAGGGATAGAAGAGAGTGTTGGTTTGTTTATCAACACATTACCTTTGGTTGTAAATTGGGATAATGACAATAGCATTCTATCACAATTGCACGACATTCAAAAACAGATCACAGGATTGAATTCGAATAGTTTTGCAGACTTATCAAAACTTCAAAAAGGAGAAGGTCGATTATTTCATAGTTTATTTATTTTCCAAAATTACCCTATGCCCAAGGGAACATCAAGTGAAGTTTCAAAGCTTAGTACGCGTGGGGCTATTCAGAAATCAGATTATCCATTGAATATTACGGTTTATGAATATAGCGATGTCCTTACGATCGAGTTACAGTATGATGGTGATTATTTAACAGAAGAGAAGGCCAATAGCCATTTAGTCCGACTAGAAGATATTCTTGATCAGGTTATCAATACACCAGATCAGTTACATAGTAAGATAAGTTTATTGAATTCATCGGAGTACGATCAGGTGATTCATCAATGGAATTCTACCGATGTGGATTACCCAAGGGATAAGACGATATATGAGATGTTTGAATCTCAGGTAGAAAATGTGCCTGATAATATAGCTTTAGTTTATGAGGATAAAGAGTTAACCTATAATGAGCTAAATGAGCGTAGTAATGAGTTAGCCAGGCATATACGAAGCAGTTATAAGGAAAGAACGGGTAATGATTTAAAGCCCGATACTTTGATAGCTTTATGTTTGGATAGGAGTTTGGAGATGATCATAGGAATTTTGGGGGTCTTAAAGGCAGGCGGTGCTTATGTACCAATAGACCCAGATTATCCCCAAGATAGGATCGATTATATATTAGAGGATACAGAGGCGGCATTGGTATTGAGTCAACGCGGGGTATTTAAAGATAGATCTACTAGCTTACCAGAGGGTAGAGTTGTTTATATAGATTTATCAGCTCCTTTTTACAAGGATGAGGATAGTTCAAACTTGACAAGGTATAGTACTTCAACAGATTTAATTTATGTAATTTATACCTCAGGAACCACAGGAAAACCTAAAGGAGTAATGGTTGAGAATAAAGGGGTGAATAACTTGATAAATTTTCATAACAAACAATATGCTCAATTGTCTGTTAATCCTCAAGTTGCATTAGTATCAAATTATAATTTTGATTTTTCAGTTCAACAAATATTTAATACGATTTTATTTGGTCATACTTTACATGTTTTATCAAAGGACCGGATATTAAACCCTTCACTATTTAATGATTATTTAATAGCGAATGAAATAGAGGTGTTTGAAATGACTCCTACTTTATTTTCACATCTAATATTACCTTTTAATAATTACGAAAATTCAAAATTAAAATTTATAAATATTGGAGGAGAAAATCTCTCTCCTAGTATTATATCTAATTTCTTAGATAAGAATATTTCCAAAGATATTTCAATTATAAATACGTACGGACCTACTGAATTTACCGTAGATGCAACTTTGTATAAGATTGATTTTAATAAGGATTCGTTAATCGATAATGAATCTGTTTCTATAGGCTCACCAATAAGCAACACTAGGGTTTACGTATTAGACAAATTCAAGCAAGTAGTTCCTATCGGAGTTATAGGCGAGTTATATATTGGGGGTGCAGGTTTGTCAAGGGGTTATTTGAACAATCCAAATTTAACAGAAGAGCGTTTTATAGAAAATCCATTTGCTACTGATGAAGATAGGGAGAAGGGGTATACGCGGTTATATAGGACAGGGGATTTAGTTAGGTGGTTATCAGATGGTAATTTAGAGTATATAGGTAGGAATGACGATCAGGTCAAGATACGAGGGTATCGCATTGAGTTGGGCGAGATAGAGTATGCTTTAAGGAGTATTGAAGGGATAACTCGGAGTTGTGTTTTAGTGAAAGAAAGTGTGAAAGATTCAAATACTAGTAAGCATTTAATAGGGTATTATATTTTAGAAGAACCAGATATCGAACTATCAGAAGAATTTATTATAGAAGAACTATCGAAAGCTTTGCCTGAATATATGGTTCCTAGCAGTCTAATCAAAATGGATAATTTTCCATTAACAATTAATGGGAAGTTGGATAAGAAAGCATTATCAGATGTTGAGTTTGGATCACTTAATGATTTGTATGTAGCTCCAACGACAGAAACAGAGAAGGCTTTGTGTAGAATATGGGAGGAAGTATTAGGATTGGAGCGGGTAGGAATTACGGATGATTTTTTCAAAATAGGTGGTGATTCTATATTGTGTATTACCCTGTCTCATAGGATGAGTGAGTTTTCGCATAAAGATATTCAAGTATCAGATATTTTTGAATATGTTACTATATCTGAGTTAATAGAAAATTTCTTAATCACTCGAGTTGATAATAATAATATTATAAAGGAATTTTAGCATTTTAACCTCTTTAGCTAAGATTAATTTTTAATTATAGAAGTTAACAGACTTACAAATTTAATAGTATTAAAATGAATAACGACATATATGTTTTTTTTGAAAAATTAAAATTTGATAACGGAGCGATCTGGTTAGAAAAAGAAAAGATAAAATTTTCAGCTCCTTTAAATTTTCAAAGTGAAGAAGTAGATAATTTCATTATAGGGAATAAGGATGAGATAATTACAATTCTCAAGGATAATTATATTTTTTCGGAAGAAAAATTCCAAAAGACATTAATTTTTAGAGATAAAATTTCAACTAATTATCCTCTTAGCTATGCACAGGAGCGTTTATGGTTTGTAGAACACTATGAAGGAGGCACTAATGCTTATCATATACCATCTATATTTGAGGTTGGAGATGAAGCAGATTTAGGCGGTATAAAGTATTGTTTACAACAAGTTATAAATAGGCATGAGGTTTTGCGTAGTACGCTTATTCAGGATGAGAATAATGAGGGTATTCAAAAGGTTTGTGATTATCCTTTAGCAATAGAAGAAGTAAGTTTGGGATTAGATTCAGACTATGAGCGATTAATAAAGGATGATATAAATAGTCCTTTTAATTTAAGTAAAGAATATCCAATAAAGGTTAAATTATACAAGGTAGCTTCATTAGGAAAAACACTTTTATTAATTAATGTTCATCATATAGCTGGAGACGGTTGGTCTTTGGAGATTTTCCAACGTGATTTTTCAGCATATTATGTAGCTTATTTGAGTGAGGATTTAGGCTTTAGATTACCAGATTTAGAGATACAATATAAGGATTATGCTGTATGGCAACGCGAGTATTTAACGGGGTCAGTATTAGAAGAACAATTAAGTTATTGGAAGGATAAATTATCAGGTTATCAGCCTTTGAATTTTCCAACAGATTATGCAAGACCAACAACAATAGATTATAAGGGGTCGTCAGAAGAGTTTACGTTGAGCAAGGGTTTGAGTGGCAAGCTTCGTCGTTTAGCGAAGTTACGTGGTGTTACGATGAATAGTGTATTGTTGAGTAGTATCAATATACTATTGGGTAAATATACAGGTCAAGAAGATATAGTTACAGGTAGTGTTACAGCGAATAGGCATCATAGACAAACTAGAGATTTGATTGGTTTTTTTGTTAATACACAAGTGAATCGTACACGTTTAACTGACTCACAGAGTTTTGAATCTTTGATAGATTTTGTACACAAGGATCAGGTAGGAGCACAATTGCATCAAGATTTACCATTTGAGAGTTTGATAGATGAATTGGATGTAGTTCGAGATTCTTCACGACATCCTATTTTTCAGGTGATGTTTGGAGTACAGAGTTTTGGAGGAGAATTTCAAGTTTCAGGGTCATCAAATAATTTTTTGAAGCCTTATGATTTATCAGATTCTTATAGTGTAGAGAAATTTGATTTATCAATTTTTATAGATGACGGAGGAGAAGAGTTTGTAGGTCAGATTAGTTATGCTACGAGTTTGTTTAAACAAGAAACCATAGTTAGGCTAATAGAGCATTATATTCATTTATTAGATCAGTTAGTATCTTGTCCAGAGGAATCTTATGCGACCATAAGTTTGTTAGGAGAAAAAGAATACCAGCAACTTGTTCATCAATGGAATTCTACCGATGTGGATTACCCAAGGGATAAGACGATATATGAGATGTTTGAATCTCAGGTAGAAAATGTGCCTGATAATATAGCTTTAGTTTATGAGGATAAAGAGTTAACCTATAATGAGCTAAATGAGCGTAGTAATGAGTTAGCCAGGCATATACGAAGCAGTTATAAGGAAAGAACGGGTAATGATTTAAAGCCCGATACTTTGATAGCTTTTATGTTTGGATAGGAGTTTGGAGATGATCATAGGAATTTTGGGGGTCTTAAAGGCAGGCGGTGCTTATGTACCAATAGACCCAGATTATCCCCAAGATAGGATCGATTATATATTAGAGGATACAGAGGCGGCATTGGTATTGAGTCAACGCGGGGTATTTAAAGATAGATCTACTAGCTTACCAGAGGATAGAGTTGTTTATATAGATTTATCAGCTCCTTTTTACAAGGATGAGGATAGTTCAAACTTGACAAGGTATAGTACTTCAACAGATTTAGCTTATGTAATTTATACCTCAGGAACCACAGGGAAACCTAAAGGAGTAATGCAACTTCATTCCAATGTTATGAGGCTGTTCACTAGTTCTGAAAATCAATTTAAATTTAATTCTCAAGATACATGGACATTATTCCATTCCTATGTATTTGATTTTAGTGTATGGGAGTTATGGGGAGCTTT
Source organism: Nonlabens dokdonensis DSW-6 (assembly GCF_000332115.1). NCBI lineage: Bacteria > Pseudomonadati > Bacteroidota > Flavobacteriia > Flavobacteriales > Flavobacteriaceae > Nonlabens > Nonlabens dokdonensis. Next base: position 173,129 of record NC_020156.1, on the reverse strand, counting down.
AATTTATGCAGGAAAATTGATAGTACCTTCAAAAATGCAAGTCAAAGATATGGAGAGCTTTTTTTACTTGTGTAAGGAATATCAAGTAAGTGTTCTAAATCAGACACCGTCTGCGTTTTACAGATTTTTAGAGATCGCTTCAAATCAATTAGCATTTAATTTAAGGTATATAATTTTTGGAGGAGAAGCTTTGGATGTAAAACAGCTAGAACTTTGGTGGGGTTATCATGAAGAAAACAATATGACTACGAAATTAATAAATATGTACGGTATAACAGAAACTACAGTGCATGTAACGTACAAAGAATTAAGAAAGAGTAGTATTACTACAGTACAGTCGAATATAGGGAAACCACTAGCAGATTTAAAAGCATACGTATTAGATAAATTCAAGCAAGTAGTTCCTATCGGAGTTATAGGCGAGTTATATATTGGGGGTGCAGGTTTGTCAAGGGGTTATTTGAACAATCCAAATTTAACAGAAGAGCGTTTTATAGAAAATCCATTTGCTACTGATGAAGATAGGGAGAAGGGGTATACGCGGTTATATAGGACAGGGGATTTAGTTAGGTGGTTATCAGATGGTAATTTAGAGTATATAGGTAGGAATGACGATCAGGTCAAGATACGAGGGTATCGCATTGAGTTGGGCGAGATAGAGTATGCTTTAAGGAGTATTGAAGGAATCACTCAGAGTTGTGTTATAGCCAAAGGGCGCGAAACAGAAACAGGAACAATTAAGTATTTAGTAGGGTATTATGTATTAGACGTCTCAGATGTAGCTCTATCAGAGGAATCTATATTAGAGTCACTATCTTTGGCCTTACCAGATTATATGATTCCTAGTAGTTTAGTTAAGATGGATAGTTTTCCATTGACGATTAATGGAAAGTTGGATAAGAAAGGATTACCAGCTCCAGAATTTACCGTTTCAGATGATTTGTATGTAGCTCCAACGACAGAAACAGAGAAGGTTTTGTGTAGAATATGGGAGGAAGTATTAGGATTAGATCGGGTAGGAATTACGGATGATTTTTTCAGGATAGGAGGAGATTCTATATTAAGTATTCAGGTATCAAGTCGTATTCGACAAATAGGATTGAGTTGTAATGTTCGTGATATTTTTGAGAGTAGGAGCATATCAAGGCTAATTGTAAGGATAGAATCGAAGGATCTAGACGATATGGTTGAGCAAGAGCAAGGGATATTGGAAGGGGATTTTTCTTTATTACCGATTCAGCAATGGTTTTTAGAGCGTACTAATGCTAATTTATTAGTCTCTCCAAATCATTGGAATCAAAGTTTTTTAGTTCGTACACCAGAACTAGATGTGATTAAGTTGGGATCAATATTAGATGTTTTGGTTTCTCATCATGATATGCTTCGAGTCTGTTATGATTTTAAAGACGATTCATTTGAGTTAAATCAGCGTTATGAATCAGAGGTATTAATACCAGAGTTAAAGACTTTAGATGTTAGTTTATTAAGTGCAGAAGCGATTCATTTAGAACTTACTAAATGGCAAAGTGATTTTGATTTAGAATCTGGTCCTTTATTTCGGGTTGGTTATTTACATGGTTATGAAGATGGTAGTGCTCGTATTTATTTTGCTTTGCATCATATGCTTGTTGATGGTGTTAGTTGGCGTATTCTAGCGGATGATTTAAAGCGTCTATATTTAGGGGATTCCTTAGGTCAAAAAGGCAGCAGTTATCGTCAATGGGTTTCTAGAATAAGGAACTATGCTAAAGACACCCCTGAAGAGGGTTTGTATTGGGAATCTAGGTTCAAGGGTATTCCCGATTATAGTCAGTTGGTTTTGGGCACCAGTCAAAGTACATTTTATTTTGATTTAGAAGAATCTACTACTCGTATTTTATTGCAGGATATATCCACAGCTTATTATACAGAGATTAATGATTTATTGTTAACTGCTTTAGGATATGCTTTAAAAGATGTCAACGGATTAGATATCCAAGGGATAACATTAGAGGGCCATGGAAGGGAGCCAATAGATCCTGCTATAGACCATAGTCATACATTGGGTTGGTTTACAAGTATATTTCCTGTTAAATTAGAGCTCAAGGACAGCTTGAGGGGCAGTATTCAGTTTATAAAGGATACTTTACATCGTGTTCCTAATAAGGGAATAGGCTTTGGTTCGTTTGCAGTATCAGGTAATAGTACATGTGCTTTTAGTGATTTGGCACCAATCAGTTTTAATTACTTAGGTCAATTTGAAGTTGGGGAAGAGTTAAGGGACTGGGATGTTATTACTTCGGAGGATAGTGGTTCACAAGTGGATTCTCTGAATACGGACCATAATATCTTAAACATCAACGGAGGGGTTCAAAAAGGGAGGTTAGGTTTTCGAATAGATAGTAAATTAGGGACTATAGCTACGGAAGACTTTGGAAAAAACTTTAAAAGACATTTGATAAGCATTATAGATCATTGTAAGGAAAGTTTAGCTGAGTCAGGAAGTCTTTATACTTCTAGTGATTTTGAGTCAGTTGATCTTAGTCAGTCTTTATTAGATGATTTACAAGTAGCGGCAAGTAGCACTCAAAATAGTATATCAGGTATTTATCCTGCCAGTAGCTTGCAACAAGGGTTTATCTATCATGCAATAAGCCAGCCAGATGACGATGCCTATCGCGTACAGCTATTGTTAGATTACCATGATGAGTTAGATGTGGATAAGTATCTACAGGCTTGGGAGTATTGTATAAGGAAGTACCCTATTTTGAGGACATCATTTAATTGGGAAGAGGAGCTAGTCCAAGTTGTATATAATCGAGGTGATTTGGAGTATGAGTTACATGACATTAGTGAGTTAAAGACACAGTTAGCTAGAGACGAAAAGATCAAGTCTATCCAATTATTAGATAGGGGGCATGGTTTTGATTTAACCAAGCCAAGTCTTTTTAGGTTACATATTATTAAGCAATCAGAGACTTTATATACGATATTAAAAACAGATCATCATAGTATTGGAGATGGTTGGAGTGGCCCTGCCCTGTTGAAAAGTTTGGATAGTTATTATGAGTCATTAATAGTAGGGGATTCGATAGACGTTAAAGAAGATGTTGCTTATTTAGAGACTCAAGAGTATATATATACGCATAAGTCTGTTGTTTCTAATTACTGGGATGGGATCTTATCAGAAGTAGAAGGTGCCAATGATATAAATGCTTTATTGAGTAATCCCATAGACCTTACAAGTTATCGAATAGTTGGTAATCCGGGTTCTAATGCAATAGAGATTAAAGGGTCAGTTTATGAGGAGTTAAAGAGTTTTAGTCAGCGAGAAGGGGTTACTATAAATGTTATTGTACAGTTTATCTGGCATAAATTATTACAAGTGTATAGTAGTTCACCTCATAGTATTGTTGGGACTACTGTATCGGGTAGGGATTTACCAATTGAAGGGATAGAAGAGAGTGTTGGTTTGTTTATCAACACATTACCTTTGGTTGTAAATTGGGATAATGACAATAGCATTCTATCACAATTGCACGACATTCAAAAACAGATCACAGGATTGAATTCGAATAGTTTTGCAGACTTATCAAAACTTCAAAAAGGAGAAGGTCGATTATTTCATAGTTTATTTATTTTCCAAAATTACCCTATGCCCAAGGGAACATCAAGTGAAGTTTCAAAGCTTAGTACGCGTGGGGCTATTCAGAAATCAGATTATCCATTGAATATTACGGTTTATGAATATAGCGATGTCCTTACGATCGAGTTACAGTATGATGGTGATTATTTAACAGAAGAGAAGGCCAATAGCCATTTAGTCCGACTAGAAGATATTCTTGATCAGGTTATCAATACACCAGATCAGTTACATAGTAAGATAAGTTTATTGAATTCATCGGAGTACGATCAGGTGATTCATCAATGGAATTCTACCGATGTGGATTACCCAAGGGATAAGACGATATATGAGATGTTTGAATCTCAGGTAGAAAATGTGCCTGATAATATAGCTTTAGTTTATGAGGATAAAGAGTTAACCTATAATGAGCTAAATGAGCGTAGTAATGAGTTAGCCAGGCATATACGAAGCAGTTATAAGGAAAGAACGGGTAATGATTTAAAGCCCGATACTTTGATAGCTTTATGTTTGGATAGGAGTTTGGAGATGATCATAGGAATTTTGGGGGTCTTAAAGGCAGGCGGTGCTTATGTACCAATAGACCCAGATTATCCCCAAGATAGGATCGATTATATATTAGAGGATACAGAGGCGGCATTGGTATTGAGTCAACGCGGGGTATTTAAAGATAGATCTACTAGCTTACCAGAGGATAGAGTTGTTTATATAGATTTGATTGAAGGCTTCTACCAGAAAGAGCAACCATCTAATTTACCGAGGTATAGTCGTCCAACAGATTTAGCTTATGTAATTTATACCTCAGGAACCACAGGGAAACCTAAAGGAGTAATGGTTGAGCAAAACTCAGTCATTAACTATGTAAATAATGTAAAAGAAGTTTTTTTGGATGATATTACTAATATTGATTTTTCTACTAATTTATTTTTTGATTTAACAGTTACAACAACGATATGTTCACTTTTATTGTCTAAGAAAATATTTATTTATTCAGGTGAACTAAAGGATACAGATAGATATATAAAGCACTTAGTTAGAAATAATATAGATTTCATTAAGAGTACACCATCATCATTATTTAGTTTGTCATCAGGTGATTTCTTTAATTATAAAATAGCACAAGCATTTATTGGTGGAGAAAAATTAGAAAGTTTCCAATTAGCTCATATCTTAAGTTATATAGATAACATCGTTGATGAGTATGGTCCAACAGAGGCAACAGTTGGAACATCATATATAAATAAACATGCAATTGACACCAAAGGGATAGGGAAACCATATTTTAATTGTAAGGTTTACGTATTAGATAAATTCAAGCAAGTAGTTCCTATCGGAGTTATAGGCGAGTTATATATTGGGGGTGCAGGTTTGTCAAGGGGTTATTTGAACAATCCAAATTTAACAGAAGAGCGTTTTATAGAAAATCCATTTGCTACTGATGAAGATAGGGAGAAGGGGTATACGCGGTTATATAGGACAGGGGATTTAGTTAGGTGGTTATCAGATGGTAATTTAGAGTATATAGGTAGGAATGATGATCAGGTCAAGATACGAGGGTATCGAATAGAATTAGGGGAAATAGAACATACATTAGCTAGTATTGAAGGAATCACTCAGAGTTGTGTTATAGCCAAAGGGCGCGAAACAGAAACAGGAACAATTAAGTATTTAGTAGGGTATTATGTATTAGACGTCTCAGATGTAGCTCTATCAGAGGAATCTATATTAGAGTCACTATCTTTGGCCTTACCAGATTATATGATTCCTAGTAGTTTAGTTAAGATGGATAGTTTTCCATTGACGATTAATGGAAAGTTGAATAAGAAAGGATTACCAGCTCCAGAATTTACCGTTTCAGATGATTTGTATGTAGCTCCAACGACAGAAACAGAGAAGGCTTTGTGTAGAATATGGGAGGAAGTATTAGGATTGGAGCGGGTAGGAATTACGGATGATTTTTTCAGGATAGGAGGAGATTCTATATTAGGCGTCATTTTATCTCATAAGATGAGTGAGTTTTTAGATAAAGATATTCAAGTAGCAGATATATTTGAATATCAAACTATTTCAGAGTTGTTACTTCAAAATATTGAAATTGCTCAGATAATAATTCCTAAAATAGATTCTAATAGTACCATTCTGTCTTTTTCACAGGAGCGTTTATGGTTTGTAGAACACTATGAAGGAGGCACTAATGCTTATCATATACCATCTATATTTGAGGTTGGAGATGAAGCAGATTTAGGCGGTATAAAGTATTGTTTACAACAAGTTATAAATAGGCATGAGGTTTTGCGTAGTACGCTTATTCAGGATGAGAATAATGAGGGTATTCAAAAGGTTTGTGATTATCCTTTAGCAATAGAAGAAGTAAGTTTGGGATTAGATTCAGACTATGAGCGATTAATAAAGGATGATATAAATAGTCCTTTTAATTTAAGTAAAGAATATCCAATAAAGGTTAAATTATACAAGGTAGCTTCATTAGGAAAAACACTTTTATTAATTAATGTTCATCATATAGCTGGAGACGGTTGGTCTTTGGAGATTTTCCAACGTGATTTTTCAGCATATTATGTAGCTTATTTGAGTGAGGATTTAGGCTTTAGATTACCAGATTTAGAGATACAATATAAGGATTATGCTGTATGGCAACGCGAGTATTTAACGGGGTCAGTATTAGAAGAACAATTAAGTTATTGGAAGGATAAATTATCAGGTTATCAGCCTTTGAATTTTCCAACAGATTATGCAAGACCAACAACAATAGATTATAAGGGGTCGTCAGAAGAGTTTACGTTGAGCAAGGGTTTGAGTGGCAAGCTTCGTCGTTTAGCGAAGTTACGTGGTGTTACGATGAATAGTGTATTGTTGAGTAGTATCAATATACTATTGGGTAAATATACAGGTCAAGAAGATATAGTTACAGGTAGTGTTACAGCGAATAGGCATCATAGACAAACTAGAGATTTGATTGGTTTTTTTGTTAATACACAAGTGAATCGTACACGTTTAACTGACTCACAGAGTTTTGAATCTTTGATAGATTTTGTACACAAGGATCAGGTAGGAGCACAATTGCATCAAGATTTACCATTTGAGAGTTTGATAGATGAATTGGATGTAGTTCGAGATTCTTCACGACATCCTATTTTTCAGGTGATGTTTGGAGTACAGAGTTTTGGAGGAGAATTTCAAGTTTCAGGGTCATCAAATAATTTTTTGAAGCCTTATGATTTATCAGATTCTTATAGTGTAGAGAAATTTGATTTATCAATTTTTATAGATGACGGAGGAGAAGAGTTTGTAGGTCAGATTAGTTATGCTACGAGTTTGTTTAAACAAGAAACCATAGTTAGGCTAATAGAGCATTATATTCATTTATTAGATCAGTTAGTATCTTGTCCAGAGGAATCTTATGCGACCATAAGTTTGTTAGGAGAAAAAGAATACCAGCAACTTGTTCATCAATGGAATTCTACCGATGTGGATTACCCAAGGGATAAGACGATATATGAGATGTTTGAATCTCAGGTAGAAAATGTGCCTGATAATATAGCTTTAGTTTATGAGGATAAAGAGTTAACCTATAATGAGCTAAATGAGCGTAGTAATGAGTTAGCCAGGCATATACGAAGCAGTTATAAGGAAAGAACGGGTAATGATTTAAAGCCCGATACTTTGATAGCTTTATGTTTGGATAGGAGTTTGGAGATGATCATAGGAATTTTGGGGGTCTTAAAGGCAGGCGGTGCTTATGTACCAATAGACCCAGATTATCCCCAAGATAGGATCGATTATATATTAGAGGATACAGAGGCGGCATTGGTATTGAGTCAACGCGGGGGATTTAAAGATAGATCTACTAGCTTACCAGAGGATAGAGTTGTTTATATAGATTTATCAGCTCCTTTTTACAAGGATGAGGATAGTTCAAACTTGACAAGGTATAGTACTTCAACAGATTTAGCTTATGTAATTTATACCTCAGGAACCACAGGGAAACCTAAAGGAGTAATGGTTGAGCATGAAGGGGTAAATAATTTATGTCTTAGTTTGATAGAGAAATTTAATTTAGATAAAGATACTATTTCATCACAGCTTATTTCTTTTTCTTTTGACGCTTCTGTTTCAGAGATTTACCCTGTACTATTATCTGGAGGTAGAATAAAGCTTATGTCAGAAAATATTGAACAAATTAATAGTTTTATAAAATCTGATAGTATTACTCATTTATCAATACCAGCAATGCTACTTGAACAATCGGAATATTTAAAACTTAATCAGTTAAAAAGTATTCATGTGGGAGGAGGAATAGCTTCTTTAACTTCCTTTAAAAAGTGGAGTAAAGGAATAAATTTATTTAATGCTTATGGTCCTGCAGAGAGTACTGTCCTTTCTACGATGAATTTATTTCGTAATGGTGATTCAAACACGAATATAGGAAAACCGATAGAAAATACTCGGATTTACGTATTAGATAAATTCAAGCAAGTAGTTCCTATCGGAGTTATAGGCGAGTTATATATTGGGGGTGCAGGTTTGTCTAGGGGTTATTTGAACAATCCAAATTTAACAGAAGAGCGTTTTATAGAAAATCCATTTGCTACTGATGAAGATAGAGAGAAGGGGTATACGCGGTTATATAGGACAGGGGATTTAGTTAGGTGGTTATCAGATGGTAATTTGGAGTATATAGGTAGGAATGACGATCAGGTCAAGATTCGAGGGTATCGCATTGAGTTGGGCGAGATAGAGTATGCTTTAAGGAGTATTGAAGGAATCACTCAGAGTTGTGTTTTAGTCAAAGCGCGCGAAACAAATACAGGGGTAGTTAAGTATTTAGTGGGATATTATATTTTAGACGAAGTAGATAATTATATTTCTGAGGAATCTATCTTGGGTGAATTGTCGAAAATATTACCAAACTATATGATGCCTAAGAGTCTTATAGGGTTGAATAGTTTTCCATTAACCATAAATGGGAAGTTAGATAAAAAGGCCCTACCGGATGTTGACTTTAGTTCATCAGATGCTTTATATGTAGCTCCTGAGACAGAAACAGAGATTGCTTTATGTAGTATTTGGGAGGAAGTATTAGGATTAGATCGGGTAGGAATTACGGATGACTTTTTCCGAATAGGAGGTAATTCTATTTTGAGTATTAAATTATCGTACCGAATGAGTGAGTTTTTGTATAAGGACATTAAAATTTCAGATATTTTTAAATATAAAAGTATTAAAGCTTTATTAAAAGAAATTATAATTACTGAAGCCGTAGAAGGAGATATATGGGAATTTTGAATATAAAATTCAAAAAAAACAAAAAAACAAAAAATGAAAAAATACAGTAATTTTATAAATACTCTTAAAATAAATAATGAAGCTATTTGGGTTGAGGACAATGTCCTAAAACTATTTATTTTAAAACAAAATCAAAACGAAGAAATTAAGGATTTTATAAGAAGTAATAAGGATGAATTAATTACCATTCTTTATGAAAATGAGATTTTTTCAAAAGAAAAATTTAAAAATACATTAATTTTTAAAAACAAAACTTTAGTTGATTTTCCATTAAGTTACGCTCAGAATCGTTTATGGTTTGTGGAACACTATGAAAGCGGAACAAATGCTTATCATATACCTTCATTATTAGAGGTTTCAGCCAATGCGGATGTGGAGGGTATAAAGTATAGTTTACAACAAGTTGTAAGTAGGCATGAAGTTTTACGAAGTACACTCGCTCAGGATAAAAATAATAGAGGCATTCAAAAGGTATGCGATTTTCCTTTGTCTATAGAAGAAATAAGCTTAGGTATTGATTCTGATTATGAGCAGCAAATCAATAAAGATATAAATCGGCCTTTTGATTTAAGTTCAGGATATCCGATACGAGTTAAGTTATATAAGATAGCTTCTATAGAGAAAACATTGTTATTAATTAATCTTCATCATATAGCGGGTGATGGTTGGTCTATGGGAATTTTTCAACGAGAATTATTAGCTTATTATGAAGCTTATTTCAAGGGAGATATGGACTTTAAGTTGCCTGATTTAGAAATACAATATAAAGATTATGCTTTATGGCAACGCGAGTATTTAATTGGGTCAGTATTAGAAGAACAATTAAGCTATTGGAAAGATAAATTATCAGGTTACCAGACTTTGAATTTTCCAACAGATTATTCTAGACCATTAACTATTGACTATAAAGGTGCTTCTGAAGGGTTTAGGTTAAGCAAAGATTTGAGTGATAAACTTCGAAAGCTTTCTAGATTACGAGGAGTTACATTGAATAGTGTGTTATTGAGTAGTGTAAATATACTATTTGGTAAGTATACAGGGCAGGATGATATTGTGATTGGTAGTGTAACAGCAAATAGGCATTATCGTCAAATAGAGGATTTGATAGGTTTCTTTGTTAATACCCAAGTGAATCGTACACGTTTAAATAACTCACAGAGTTTTGAGTCATTGATAGATAATGTTCATAAAGATCAGATCGAAGCACAATTATACCAAGATTTACCATTTGAGAATTTAATAGAGGAATTAGGAGTTGTTCGAGATTCTTCTAGACATGCTATTTTCCAGGTTACGTTTGGGTTACAAAGTTTTGGCAGTGAATTGAAAGTATCAGAAGCACCTAAAAGTTTTTTGAAGCCTTATTATTTATCAGATTCCTATGAGATAGAGAAGTTTGATTTATCTGTTTTTGTAGATGATAGTGGAGAAGAGCTCGTAGGTCAGATTAGTTACGCCACGAGTTTGTTTAAATCGGAGACGATAACTAAACTAATTAACCATTATATTCATTTACTTACCGAACTAACTACTACTCCAGCCAGGCCATATGCAGAAATTTCCTTATTAAATTCAGTGGATTACAATCAGATAATTCATAGTTGGAATGCTACGGATACGGAATATTCAAATGATAAAACTCTTATTGATTTATTTGAAGAACAAGTATTAAGGACTCCAGATAATATCTCTTTGGTTTATGAGAATCAGGAGTTGACTTATGGTGAATTAAACAAGAAAAGTAATCAGTTAGCTAGGCATATACGAAGCCGTTATAAGGAAAGAACTGGTACTGATTTAAAATCAGATACACTTATAGTTTTATGTTTGGATAGGAGTTTGGAGATGATTATTGGTATATTAGGTGTATTGAAGGCAGGGGGTGCTTATGTTCCAATGGATCCTAGTTATCCACAAGATAGAATTGATTATATTTTAGAGGATACAAAATCCGAATTGGTGTTAAGTCAGCGAGATATATTAAAAGATAAGGATGCTACTTTACCAGTAGAACTGGTTGTTTATATAGATTTGACAGAGCCATTATATAAGGATGAAGATGGTTCCGTGTTACCGAGTTATAGTAGTCCAAATGATTTAGCCTATATAATTTATACTTCAGGAACAACAGGAAACCCTAAAGGAGTAATGGTTGAGCATAGTAGTGTGACTAACTTAATCTGTGATTTAAAGATAAAATATAGGATAGAAAATTTAGAGAGATTTTTGCTTTTTGCAAATTATGTATTTGACGCTTCTTGCGAACAAATGAATCTGTGCTTATTATCAGGAGGAATATTATTTATTCCAAGTAAAGAGACTATTAGAGATTTCGAAAAGTTTATAAATTTTGTTCAAAATAATGTAATTACTCATTTAAACGCTACACCTTCTTATTTAGCCTCTTTGGATCCCTTAAAACTAAAAAGTGTAAAGAGAACTATATTTGGAGGGGAGTACTTATCTATAGAAGTATTCGAAAGCTATAAAAAATATATTCCAATTGTTATTAATGTATATGGTCCAACAGAAACGACTATATCCTCTCTAGTTTCTATTAATACCTATTTATTAAATAAGCCGAGTATTCAAAATACCAAAATTTATATTTTAGATGATGCTGATCAACCAGTTCCAGTGGGAGTTGTAGGAGAATTATATATTGGAGGTGCAGGTTTGTCAAGGGGATATTTGAATAATGAAAAGTTAACTTCAGAGCGTTTTGTTTCTAATCCTTTTGCTACAGAAAAAGACATAGAGAAGGGATATACAAGATTGTATAAGACAGGGGATTTAGTTCGCTGGTTACCTGGTGGTAATTTAGAATATATTGGTAGGAATGATGATCAGGTCAAGATACGAGGGTATCGCATTGAGTTGGGCGAGATAGAGTATGCTTTAAGGAGTATTGAAGGAATCACTCAGAGTTGTATTTTAGCAAAGGAGCGAGAAACAGATTTAGGGTTTGTTAAGTATTTAGTAGGGTATTATGTTTTAGAAAGTGATGTATCGGAGGCTTTTATTTTGGATGCGCTATCGAAAGTATTACCAGATTATATGATTCCTAGTAGTTTAGTTAAGATGGATAGTTTTCCATTGACGATTAATGGAAAGTTGGATAAGAAAGGATTACCAGCTCCAGAATTTACCGTTTCAGATGATTTGTATGTAGCTCCAACGACAGAAACAGAGAAGGTTTTGTGTGGTATTTGGGAGGAAGTATTGGGTATAGGCCGTGTAGGGGTTACGGATGATTTTTTCAGGATAGGAGGAGATTCTATATTGAGTATTCAGGTATCAAGTCGTATTCGACAATTGGGCTTCAGTTGTAATGTTAGAGATATTTTTGAGAGTAAGACTATATCAAAGTTAATTTTGCTTATAGAAGCTAAGGATTCAAAGGAATTTATAAAAAGTGAGCAAGGGGTATTGGAGGGTGATTTTGATTTATTACCCATTCAGCAATGGTTTTTAGAACGTGTTAATGTTAATTTATTAGGATCTGCGAATCATTGGAATCAAAGTTTTTTAGTACGTGTTCCAGCATTAGATACCGCTAAGTTATTATCAATTTTAGCGTCTTTGGTTTCTCATCATGACATGCTTCGCATAGGCTATCGTATGGAAGGAGATTCATTTGAATTGAAACAGTTTTATCAGTCTAATATATCAATACCGGAATTAAGAACTTTAGATGTAAATTTATTAAGTAAAGAAGAGCTTCATTTAGCACTTACCCAATGGCAAAGTTCATTTAATTTAGAGTTGGGTCCTTTATTTCAGGTAGGTTATTTACACGGCTATGAAGATGATAGTGCTCGTATTTATTTTGCTTTGCATCATATGCTTGTTGATGGAGTTAGTTGGCGTATTCTATCGGATGATTTAAAGAAGTTATACATAGGAGAGTCTTTAGGTTTAAAAGGCAGTAGTTATCGACAGTGGGTTTCAAGTATACGTAATTACACTAAAGCTAACCCAGAAGAGGGGTTGTATTGGGAGTCTCAGTTTAACGGGCTTCCTCATTATAATCAGTTAGTTTCAGACTCTTCTCAAAGTACATCTTATTTGGAGTTAGAAGAATCTTATACACGTATTTTATTGCAGGATATATCCACAGCTTATTATACAGAGATTAATGATTTATTGTTAACTGCTTTAGGATATGCTTTAAAAGATGTCAACGGATTAGATATCCAAGGGATAACATTAGAGGGCCATGGAAGGGAGCCAATAGATCCTGCTATAGACCATAGTCATACATTGGGTTGGTTTACAAGTATATTTCCTGTTAAATTAGAGCTCAAGGACAGCTTGAGGGGCAGTATTCAGTTTATAAAGGATACTTTACATCGTGTTCCTAATAAGGGTATAGGGTTTGGTTCGTTTGCTGTATCAGAAACGAGTCCTTATAGTTTTAGTGATTTAGTACCCATTAGTTTTAATTACTTAGGTCAGTTTGAAGTTGGAGATGAAGCAAGAGATTGGGAGGTTGTTACTTCAGAAGATAGTGGTATGCCCATAGGTCCATTGAATCAGGATCATACTATTATAAATATCAATGGAGCGGTTCAAAAAGGGAGGTTAGGGTTTCGTATAGATAGTAAGTTAGGAGCTCAGGCAACAGAAGACTTTAGTAATAGCTTTAAACATCATTTGATAGCTATCATAGCGCATTGTCAAGATAGTTTAGAGGAGTTAGGAAGTCTTTATTCTTCTAGTGATTTTGAGTCAGTTGATCTTAGTCAGTCTTTATTAGATGATTTACAAGTATGGGCAAGTAGTACTCAAAATAGTATATCAGGTATTTATCCAGCTAGTAGTTTACAACAAGGTTTTATCTATCATGCTATAAGTCAGCCAGAAGATGATGCGTATCGAGTACAACTATTATATGATTACCATGATGCATTAGATATCGATAAGTATCTACAGGCTTGGGAGTATTGTATAGCCGAGTATCCTATTTTGAGGACATCATTTAATTGGGAAGAGGAGCTTATTCAGGTTGTCTATCGTCGAGGTCATTTAGAATATGAATTACATGATATTAGTGAATTGGTTAAACAAGAGGCTAGAGATCAAAAGATCAAGTCTATCCAATTATTAGATAGGGGGCATGGTTTTGATTTAACCAAGCCAAGTCTTTTTAGGTTACATATTATTAAGCAATCAGAGACTTTATATACGATATTAAAAACAGATCATCATAGTATTGGAGATGGTTGGAGTGGTCCCGTTTTGTTGAAGAGTCTGAACGGTTATTATGAGTCATTAATAGCAGGTGAATCGATAGACGTTAAAGAAGATATTGCTTATTTAAAGACTCAAGAGTATATATATACGCATAAGTCTGTTGTTTCTAATTACTGGGATGGACTCTTATCAGAAGTTGAGGGCGCGAATGATATTAACGCTTTATTGAGTAATCCCATAGACCTTACAAGTTATAGAACAGTAGGGAATTCAAGTTCTAATGCAATAGAGATTAAGGGATCGGTTTATGAAGAATTAAAATCTTTTAGTCAACGAGAAGGGGTCACTATAAATGTTATTGTTCAGTTTATTTGGCATAAATTATTACAAGTGTATAGTAGTTCACCTCATAGTATTGTTGGGACTACTGTATCGGGTAGGGATTTACCAATTGAAGGGATAGAAGAGAGTGTTGGTTTGTTTATCAATACCTTACCTTTGGTTGTAAATTGGGATAATGACAATAGCATTCTATCACAATTGCACGACATTCAAAAACAGATCACAGGATTAAATTCAAATAGTTTTGCAAATTTGTCAAAACTTCAAAAAGGAGAGGGTCGATTATTTCATAGTTTATTTGTTTTCGAAAATTACCCTACCCCTAAAGGGTCTTCAAGAGAAATTTCAAAGGCTCGTATGCGAGATGCTATAGAGAAGTCAGATTACCCATTGAATATTAAAGCTTATGAATATAGTGATGCGCTTACAATTGAATTACAGTATGATGGTGATTATTTAACAGAAGAGAAGGTTAATAGTCATCTTGTACGATTAGAACAGATCCTTGGTCAGGTTATAAGCACGCCTGATCAGCTACACAGTGGCATTAGTTTATTGAATTCAGAGGAGTACGATCAGATAGTTCATAGTTGGAACGCCACTGATGTGGATTACCCTAGTGATAGGACTATTTATGGGATGTTCGAGGAGCAGGTAGAGAAGAGTCCGGATAATATCGCTTTGGTTTATGAGGGGTCGGAACTTACCTATAAAGAACTTAATGAACGTTCCAATCAATTGGCAAGGCATCTACGGGCAGGTTACCAAGGAAGAACGGGGGAAGAGTTAGGACCGGATACGCTTATAGCTTTGTGTCTGGACAGGGGTTTGGAAATGATCATTGGTATATTGGGCGTATTGAAGGCTGGCGGGGCTTATGCGCCTATGGACCCTGGTTATCCCCAGGAAAGGATCGATTATATCCTGGAGGATACAAAGTCAGAATTGGTACTGAGCCAACGCGAGGTATTCAAAGACAAGGATACGACTCTACCGCAAGACCGTGTAGTTTATATAGATTTAACGGAAGCCTTATACCAGCAAGAGGATGACTCTAACTTATCAGGTCATAGTAGTCCAAATGATTTGGCATATGTGATCTATACCTCGGGAACAACCGGGAAACCAAAGGGAGTGATGATTAATCATTCGGGAATAGTTAATCGTATAGAATGGATGCAGTCAGTGTATCCATTAAATTCAGAAGATGTTGTTATACAAAAGACTCCTTATGTTTTTGATGTATCAGTATGGGAGATTCTATGGGCTAATTGGTATGGAGCTAAAATTATAATTGCAAAACCAGAAGGACACAAGGATAGTGTGTATTTATATGAATTAATTAAACAGAATAAAGTAACAACGCTTCACTTTGTTCCTAGTATGTTAGAGGCTTATAATTACTATTTATCAGAAAATAAATTAACATTTAATAGTTCATTAAAAAAAGTATTTAGTAGTGGGGAAGCTTTATCAAAACAAACGGTGATAAATACGTATAATAATTCAAATATTAAAGAGTTTAAATTACATAACCTTTATGGTCCTACAGAAGCTTCTATTGACGTTACATTCTATGAGACTAATTCAGAAAAAGATGTTTATATAGGCAAACCTATAAATAACACTCAATTACATGTTTTAGATCAAGGGATGAATCCAGTTCCAATTGGAGTTATAGGAGAGTTGTATTTAGGTGGAGCAGGATTGTCAAGGGGATATTTGAACAGAGAGGATTTAACGAGGGAACGTTTTGTGGACAACCCGTTTGCTACGGAAAAAGACAAAGAGAAGGGATATACGAGATTATATAGGACCGGGGATTTGGTACGCTGGTTACCCGATGGTAATTTGGAATATATAGGGAGAAATGATGATCAGGTCAAGATACGTGGATATCGTATCGAACTAGGCGAGATCGAATCTGTTTTGTCTGGTATTGAAGGTGTTTTACAATCTTGTGTGCTTGCTAAAGAAGATACTACCGATAGTGAAGTGAAAAAGTATTTAGTAGGATATTATGTTTTGGATGAAATGAAATATCCTACGCTTAAAAGAATTTCAAATCACAAAAAAAGAGGATATAAGGATAAAGTGAACTTGTTTACAATGCCAAATGGTATAGGTTTGTACGGATACAATAAATCCGAGATGGATTTTTTGTATAAAGAGATTTTCACAGACAAAACCTATCTAAGGAATAAAATAAAAATACCTCGTGGAGGTTGTATTATTGATGTAGGTGCAAACTTAGGTGTATTTTCTGTATTTGCAAATTTTGCAGCTAAGGACATAAAATTATATTCATTTGAGCCTATACCTCCAACTTACGAAGTTTTAAAGTTAAACACGGAGCTGTATGGAACTCAAAGTAACTTCAAAGTTTTTAACTACGGATTATCTAATAAAGAAGAAGAAGTTATTTTTACACATTATCCTAATTCTACGATATTATCGAGTCGGTACGTAGAAAAAGAAAATGTAGTAAAAACAGTAAAACAATTTATAGTCAATAGTGAAGAAAATGGTCTGAAAGACGATGCAAATATTGAAGAGATTTTACAAGATATGTTAACGACTGAAGAATATAAATGTAAACTAAGGACTATTTCTCAAGTTATAGAAGATGAGGGTATTGAAATAATTGATTTGTTGAAGATTGATGTTGAAAAGGCAGAGATAGATGTACTAGAGGGAATTAAAGGAAAAGATTGGAGGAAAATCAAACAAATCGTTTTAGAAGTACACGATGATCCCCAAAAAGGAGTGTCTTATGTTCAACAATTATTGACAGATAAAGGTTTTAATGTTGTAGTTGAACAAAGTCCTGATTTGGAAAACACACAACTGTATGATATTTATGCCATTGCTATTGATATTTATAATCAGCAACTTACAACGAAGTCTGAAGTACATATTGAAGATAAATATTTAATACATGATGTAAAAAACAAGTTTATCAATGAACTAGAATCAAGATTACCTGATTATATGGTTCCTCAATTATGGGTTGAGATGGATAGTTTTCCATTGACGATCAATGGGAAGCTTGATAAGAAAGCCTTGCTGGATGCCGAGTTTGGATCACAGGATGATGTATATGTGGCCCCTGGGACGGAAACGGAGAAAGCCTTGTGCGGTATTTGGGAGGAAGTACTAGGGTTGGACCGGGTAGGGGTTACTGATAATTTCTTTAGAATAGGGGGTGATTCTATATTGAGTATTAAGTTGACCCATCGTATGGGAGCGTATTTAGATAGAGATATAAAGAGTTCCGATATTTTTAAGTATCCAAGAATTTCAGAGTTATTGATTCATAATGTAGGATCTTCTCAGGTCGTAATACCACGAATAGAATCAGATTCGTCTACTCTATCTTTTTCCCAGGAGCGTCTATGGTTTATAGAGCAGTATTCAGGGGGTACCAATGCATATCACATACCAGTAGTTTTAGAGTTGGAATCTAGTACAGATATATTGGGTATAAAGTATGGATTGGCTCAAGTTGTATCGAGACATGAAGTATTAAGGAGTTTTATTGTTCAAGATAATTCTTCGAGTACAGGGGTTCAAGTTGTTCAAGATTTACCATTGGAGATAGCGGAGTTTTCTTTAACGGAGGATGATGATTATGAGTCTTTGATAAAAGAAGCAATTAATCGTCCTTTTGAATTGAGCAAGGAATATCCAATTAGAGTTCAATTATATAGAATAGCACCTTTAGGTACGGTTAGATCAGGTAAGACTTTATTATTGATTAATGTTCATCATATAGCGGGTGATGGATGGTCCATGGATGTTTTTCAAAGAGAGCTGTATGCTTACTATGACGCTTATATCCAAAATGACAAAGGGTTTAATCTTCCGCCATTAAATATCCAGTACAAGGATTATGCTATGTGGCAACGTTCCTATTTAACCGAAGATGTTTTAGATGATCAATTGGCTTATTGGAGAAAGAAGTTATCGGGTTACGAGCCATTGGAATTTCCGATAGATTGTTTACGTCCTAGTGAAATAGATTATAGCGGGGCCAGTGAGAATTTTGTATTGGATAAGGAGTTGAGCAAGAAGTTGCGGTCACTGGCGCAGGATTACGGAGTTACCTTGAATAGTGTTATGCTAAGTAGTGTTAATGTTTTGCTGAGCAAGTATACAGGTCAACAAGATATAGTTACAGGAAGTATTACCGCCAATAGGCATTATGCACAAACTGGGGATTTGATAGGATTCTTTGTCAATACACAGGTAAACAGATCTATTTTAAAGAAAAGACAGAATTATAAGGATCTAATAGTTAATGTTCATAAAGATCAGTTAGAGGCACAGTCCTATCAGGATTTACCATTTGAGAGGTTGGTAGACGATTTGGGAGTCGAGCGGGATAGTTCAAGGCATCCTGTTTTTCAGGTGTTGTTCGGAGTTCAGAGTTTTGGATCAGTAGATACTGCATCGGGGACTAATAACTATTTCAAAGTATTTGAATTAGAGCAAGCTGATGAGATAGAGAAGTTCGATATGTCTATTTTCATAGATGATGGGGGTGAAGAGTTAGTAGGGAGTATAAGTTATGCCACGAGTTTGTTTAATAATGATACTATAGAACGATTAGTAGCCCATTATGTTCATTTACTCACAGAGTTAGTATCTGCACCAAATGAACCCTACAATGGCATCGGTCTATTGAATTCAGAGGAGTACGATCAGATAGTTCATAGTTGGAACGCCACTGATGTGGATTACCCTAGTGATAGGACTATTTATGGGATGTTCGAGGAGCAGGTAGAGAAGAGTCCGGATAATATCGCTTTGGTTTATGAGGGGTCGGAACTTACCTATAAAGAACTTAATGAACGTTCCAATCAATTGGCCAGGCATCTACGGGCAGGTTACCAAGGAAGAACGGGGGAAGAGTTAGGACCAGATACGCTTATAGCCTTGTGTCTGGACAGGGGTTTGGAGATGGTCATTGGTATATTGGGTGTATTGAAGGCTGGAGGAGCCTATGTACCGATGGACCCTGGTTATCCACAGGATAGGATCGATTATATCCTGGAAGATACAAAGTCAGAATTGGTACTGAGCCAACGCGAGGTATTCAAAGACAAGGGTACTAGCTTACCGCAAGACCGTGTAGTTTATATAGATTTAACGGAAGCCTTATACCAGCAAGAGGATGGCTCTAACTTATCCGGTCATAGTAGTCCAAATGATTTGGCCTATGTGATCTATACCTCGGGTACTACAGGTAAACCCAAGGGGGTCATGATTACACATTCAGGGATAGTAAATCGATTAAGGTGGATGCAAACTAAATATCCATTAAATTCAAAAGATATTGTTTTACAAAAGACTCCTTATGTTTTTGATGTATCAGTATGGGAACTTTTATGGGCTAATTGGTATGGGGCTAAAATTATAATGGCAAAACCAGAAGGGCATAAGGATAGTGAGTATTTATACAACTTAATAAAGCATCAAAACGTAACAACACTTCATTTTGTTCCAAGTATGTTAGATGCTTATAACTATTATGTATTAAAAGAAGAATTACCATTTAATAATTCATTAAGACAAGTGTTTTGTAGTGGGGAGGCTTTGTCAAAGCAAACTGTTATAAATGTATATACCAATTCAAAGAATAAAGATTTAAAGTTACATAATCTTTATGGCCCAACAGAGGCATCTATAGATGTAACATTTTATGAAACTAATATCAACCAAGAAGTAAATATAGGAAGTCCTATAGACAATACTCGAGCTTACGTATTAGACAGTTCATTTCACCCAGTCCCGGTGGGAGTTATAGGTGAGTTATATATCGGAGGCGCAGGGTTATCTAGGGGATATTTGAACAGAGAGGATTTAACGAAGGAACGTTTTGTGGACAACCCGTTTGCTACGGAAAAAGACAAAGAGAAGGGATATACGAGATTATATAGGACCGGGGATTTGGTACGCTGGTTACCCGATGGTAATTTGGAATATATAGGGAGAAATGATGATCAGGTCAAGATACGTGGTTATCGGATAGAGTTAGGGGAGATAGAGCATGCCTTAACTAGCATTGAACAGGTTTCACAGAGTTGTGTTCTGACCAAAGAGCGCGAAACGGAATCAGGGACCAGTAAGTATCTGGTAGGGTATTATGTTTTAGATGGAGTGGATAGTGATTTATCGGAGGAATCTATCTTGGGTGAACTATCGAATGTACTACCGGAATATATGGTGCCCAGTAGTTTGGTCAAGATGGATAGTTTTCCATTGACGATCAATGGGAAGCTTGATAAGAAAGCCTTGCCGGATGCCGAGTTTGGATCACAGGATGATGTATATGTGGCTCCTGGGACGGAAATGGAGAAAGCCTTGTGCGGTATTTGGGAGGAAGTACTAGGGTTGGACCGGGTAGGGGTTACCGATGACTTTTTCAGGATAGGGGGTGATTCTATATTGAGTATCCAGGTATTGAGTCGTATTCGAGGAATAGGATTACCATGTCAAGTTCGAGATATATTTGATCATAGAACAATATCTAAGCTATCCACTTATTTAAGCACAGTGCAAGATAATAGTGAAATAAAGGTGGATCAAGGTCTGTTAACAGGGGTATTTGATTTATTACCTATACAAGATTGGTTTGTGTATAGAGTAAATTCAGGTGATATTAAAGCAGTTCACCATTGGAATCAAAGTTTTTTAATTAAGGTTCCAAAACTAGACTTGAATAATTTAGAATCAGTTATCAAAGAGTTAGTATCATATCATGATGTATTGCGAATTTGTTATATTAAGAATCTAGATACAGGCACATGGGTTCAAAAATATCAGTCTAACATATCTATACCAGCGTTAAAAATTTTAGATGTTAAAGACTTAACAGCAAATGATATTGAGGAAGAGCTTACAGATTGGCAATCAGGTTTTGATTTATTTAATGGACCATTATTTCAGGTGGGTTATTTAGAAGGTTATAGCGATGGTAGTTGTCGTATATTTTTTGCCTTGCATCATATGATTGTGGATGGAGTTAGTTGGCGTATTTTAACAGAGGATATTGCATTGTTATACTCAGGAGTTAGTTTGCCAGAGAAACAAAGTAGTTATCGTCAATGGGTTTCTAGAGCTTCTGATTATGTAGCATTATATCCAGAAGAGTCCTCTTATTGGGAATCTAATCTTTTAGAGGATTCTAGCTTATCAGCCCTAGATGAATTTTCAACTGAAAGCCAATTTTTATTTGAGTTAGATGAGTTGTCTACGATTAAGTTACTACAACAAATAGGGGGAGCTTATCATACAGAGATTAATGATTTGCTTTTGACAGCATTAGGTTATGCTTTAAAGGATATTACAGGAAATACTGCTCATAGTATTACTTTAGAGGGTCATGGACGAGAGGTTATAGATAATGATACTATAGATCATAGTCATATAGTCGGATGGTTTACTACAATGTTTCCAGTAAAATTAAATCTTGCAGAAGATGATATAGGACAAAGTATAAAACAAGTTAAAGAAAAATTAAGAAAAATACCCAATAAAGGTGTAGGCTTTGGCTCATTTGCAGTTAGTGATACTACTAATTATGGTCACAATGATTTACCACTAATAACTTTTAATTATTTAGGTCAATTTGAAAACAGAGAAGAGAAAAAATATTGGCAAATTATTACAGAAAATAGTGGTTTGCAGAGGTCTTTAGAGAATTCGGATCATAATTTAATTAATATTAATGGAGCAGTTCGATCGGGTAAGTTAGGTTTTAGTATTGTAAGCAAGTTTGGGGAAGCAATAACAGATAGGTTAGGGGTTAGTTTTAAAGAGTCTTTATTAGCTATAATTGGACACTGTGAAGGGGTGTTGGCGGTTAGAGGTAAGGTTTATACATCAAGTGATTTTAAGGATAAGGATATAATGGTTAATGAGAGGTTACTGGATAACTTACAAGAAGCAGCGTTTTCTAACGAGTTGTCAATATCCGCTATTTACCCAGCCAATAGTTTACAAAAAGGTTTTATTTATCATTCCATTAATTCACCAAAAGATGATACTTACCGGGTTCAAATGCTAAATGATTACAATGGAGTATTAGATATACCTAAGTATCTTAAAGCTTGGGAGTATTGTATTGATCAGTATCCTATATTGAGGTCATCATTTAATTGGGAGGAAAATCCAATTCAGATTATATATAATAAGGGGAAATTCTCATATAAATTTCATGATATTAGTGATTTGGTCCAAAAAAAATCAAAGAATGCTTATATATCGTCAATTCAACAAGAAGACAAGTTAATTGATTTTGATTTGACACAACCGACGTTAATCCGAATACATATAATTAAGCAATCAGAGACTTTATATACAATATTAAAAACAGAACATCATAGTATTGGAAAGGGTTGGAGTAGTACTGTTTTGATGAATAGTTTGAATAACTATTATGAATCATTAATAGAAGGTGAATTAATAAATGTAAGAGAAGATACCGCTTATTTAGAGGCACAAGAGAGGTTAATTCTCCAAGGGAAATCAGAAAAAATAAATTTGATAAAACCATTTTATTTAAATCATAGAAATGATTTAGAAAATATGATTTTTATACATCCAGCAGGAGCAGGAAGTGAACCGTATTTAAGTTTAGCAGAAATATTAAAGGAGAGCTATAATTGTATAGGAGTAGAGAATTATAATTTGGAGTTTTCTCCTAAGATTTATTTTTTAAGTGAACTAGCCAACTACTATTTGACAAAATATGAACAGCAGTATAAATTAAAAGAAACAATTAATTTATTATCATACTCAATGGGAGGATTGTTGGCACTAGAAATGGCCGTGATCCTAGAAATGAGGGGATTTAAAAATGTGAATGTAATTTTATTAGATACATTTTTTAAAGATAATTTTTTATTAGAATTTCATTCAAAGAATATTGAAATAATAAAGCAGAAACTTGTAGAGGAACTTAAAAACGACGAGAATGAAAATAAAGAATATTTGAAAAATATAGCTTCTTGCATAGATGCAGAATTAGCTATTTCAAGATCATTAACATCTCAATTTTTAGAAAATTCAAAAGTAACTTTGTTTAAAGTTGATTTATTGGATTCAGAATTTTCAGAAACTGAGGAGTACAGAAATGCGTTTAATTACCTTAACAAAAAAAATAAATATAATTTTGTAGACTTAGCAGTTAATTCTAAAATAGATGTTGTACAATTAGAGGGTTGTAGTCATGGAAATATTTTGGACTTAAAACATAAAGAAATTGGTAATTATATTCTTAAACATATCAAAAGATAAAAATTTGATAATAAGTAATTCATGAAATTAGTTTGAAAATTATAACATGCCACAATTATAAAATTTATTAATATAATTTTCGATGAAAATAATTGCTTTTTCTTTTATTAGTTGAAAATATACTTCTTAAAAGCTATTTTCCAGTTAATTACAATGTGCATATAGCTGAATATACAGAAAGAGAAAATAAGAACAAGATACTCTTGGGTGAGGGGAAAAAATTTAGGTTGGAGTTTTAACGAATTTTATTAAAGGCTCAACAGGTCGCAGAGTAAAAAAACTAAAGTCAGAATAGTGAATGCCAATATAAATCAAAGAGAATTTATTAATAACTATTAATTTGATAAAAAATATAAATGAAAGATAACAATAGAGTTTATTTAAAATTAAACGTGGCATTAGAAGCCCTTATTGATAGGTGGTATGCTTGGTCTCATCTAGTATCTCCTGCAACTGCTGCACTAAATATTAAAGGTAGACACATAGGAATTATGGAGTCATATATTAAGTATCCACAAATACACAAAGCTGCGGCTAACAACCCTAAAATGCTAGGAGGGCCTTTTATTGATTACTCAGGAGAAAGGATTGAAGAAATCTCTGAATTACTAGAAATGACAAAGAAGAAGAGAGAAAAAATGTTGAATTTTACTAAAGCAATTTCTCAGGTTAATAAATTGCTTCAAAATGAAGCAGATGGTCATTCACTCAATACCCTGTATTCCAAAGTACCTAATGAATTAAAAGGATTGATTGAATTGTATTACGACTTGAATAATAGACCGAATTTCAGATTTTTCGAATCACTACTATACAATACGGAGTATTATGATGAATCCGCACAATCTATTTCGTTACAATTAGTTGAATCAGATAATTCTCGTTCTTTTGTTTTTAGTACTCCTAGGCTTAATGATGAAAATTTAATTCATTTAGATATGCCTTTTAAAAATGGGATAATTGATGATTTATTTAAAATGAAAAGAATACCAGCAGATTATACAGAAATAAAAGAAGCATTTAATATTAGCCCAGAACAAGAATCTCTATTTCAAAGTTTTTTCACTAAAGAAGCTCCAAGTGAAAATAGAAAATACAAAGGAAAAGGAATTAGAACGAGGTATTTTGGTCATGCCTGTGTCTTATTAGAAACAAATGAAATTTCTATTTTGGTAGATCCAGTTTTAAGTTATGATGGATATGAAACTGACGTTAAAAGATATACAATTAACGATCTTCCTGAAACGATAGATTATGTTTTGATAACGCATAATCATCAAGATCATGTATTATTAGAAACATTATTGCAATTGAGACATTGTATAAAAAACATAATCGTTCCAAGTGGTAGTAAAGGGAATTTACAAGACCCGAGTCTTAAATTAATGTTTAATGTTATTGGATTTAATAATATCATTGAATTAGATGATATGCAATCTATTAATGTAGATAACTGTTGTATTACCGCGATTCCTTTTCTAGGAGAACATAGTGATATAGATGTACGATCAAAAGCTGCTTTTCATGTTTCTTTAAATAACAATTTGAATGTTCTGTTTGTTGCAGATTCATGCAATATTGAGCCTAAAATTTATGAAAGAGTTCATGAAATTTTGGGAGATGTAGATGTTATTTTTTTAGGAATGGAATGTGATGGGGCACCACTATCTTGGCTATATGGCCCTTTGATGTATAATAAGTTAGAAAGATCTAAAGATCAATCAAGAAGACTTGCTGGGTGTGACTATGACCAAGGAATGAGTTTAATAAAAATCTTTAATCCAAAAAATGCTTTTGTTTATGCAATGGGATTGGAACCTTGGTTGGAGTTTATTAGTTCTATAAAATATACTGACGAATCTAAGCCAATTATTGAATCAAATAAGTTGGTTAAAAAATGTATTGAAATAGGTATAGATGCGGAAAGGCTTTTTGGAGAGAAGACAATAGAATATTAAGAAAATAATCGGCTCTATGTTGATTTGAGTAGGTGGTTAAAAGAAAGTAGATTTGGATTCTGACAAATTCTCAAGAATTTTTTTCGATAGCCTTAGGTTTACAAGAGCCATGGTCAATAAGTTCCATCAGTTTTGATAAAGAACATTGACGGTTAGATATTCATTTAAGTTTTACCAAAGGATATAAGTTTAAAGGTGTAGATGGTGATTTATACACTGCGCATGATACAATAGAGCGCTCCTGGCAACATCTTAATTTTTTTCAGAACCACTGTTATTTACATGCCAAGGTTCCTGGAGTTAAGCAAAAAGATGGGAAAGTCCAGACCCAACAAGTTCCTTGGGCAAGAGCTCAAAGCGGTTTTACCTTGCTTTTTGAAACCTTTAGTATGTTGCTTATAGAAAATGAAATGCCTGTAAATAAAGCTGCTAAGATTATGAATGTTTATCCTAATCGTTTATGAAATGTGTTTAATTATTGGATATCAAGAGCTCATAAAGCAGATGAAATAGAGGACTTAGAACAGATAGGTTTTGATGAGACTTCAACTAAAAAAGGTCACAACTATGTCACTACTATGGTTGATTTAAAGCAAAGAAGAGTACTTTATGTAAGTGAAGGAAAAGACTCAGATTGTATTAAAAAGAGTGTGGATTACTTAGAAGAAAAACGAGTGAATATTAGTGCTGTAAAGTTGGTTTGTATTGATATGTCTCCAGCCTTTATATCAGGCTGTAATAACTATTTACCCAATGCCAGTATCACCTTTGATAAATTCCATGTTGTAAAAGAAGTTAACAAGGCTATGGACGAAGTTAGAAAGTTAGAAAGGCGAGGTAATGACTTTTTAAAAGGGCATAAATACACCCTTTTAAAAAGTAAATTAACACCCAAAATAAAAGAGGAAAGAGATTTATTACTAGAGTATTACCCACGTCTTGGAGAAGCTTATAGGCTTAAACAACTCTTTACAGAATTTTGAGAAATTAAGGATAAGCAAGAAGCTGAAAGCTATTTAGCCTTTTGGTGCGACATGGTAGAAGAGTCTAAAATACAATCCTTTATAAAAGCTGCTAATACGATAAAAGCACACTGGTCAGGAATCATAAATTATATAGAAAGTAGGATTAACAATGGGATCTTAGAAGGTCTTAACTCAAAAATACAACTAGCTAAAAAGAGAGTTAAAGGTTATAGGAACGTAAAGAACTTTATCAATATGATTTACTTTAATTGTGGAAAGCTCAAATTCGATTACCCTCTATATTTAATATAGAGCCAAATAATCTTTCTAAGAAATGTTTATAAAAGTTATATATTTATAGAAATATAGAAATATAGAAAAGAGGAATAAAGTAGCCTATAGATATGTATAAAGAAAACTATTTAACTATTTCGATATCATACTGAAAAAATTATAAATATTAATTATTAATCAAAAATTAGTTGACGTACCACTTCAAAAAAAAAAAATCTCTAGAAAAAAAAATAGGACTAATAGCCGGTGTTTTGGCAATTATAGCCTTAATCTTTTATGTGATCTTGCAAACCTCTGGTGGTTCTAAATTAGAAGTTCAAAAAAAACGAATTTCAATTTATACAGTTTTTAAAGATGTGTTTCAAGAAAATATCCCGGTAAATGTTATTGTATTGCCAATTACCACGATTTATTTAGATGCTCTAGAAGGTGGACGTGTTGAAGAAAAATTTGTCGAAGATGGTGAGATACTCAAAAAAGGGGAGCCAATTTTGCGCTTATCGAATACAGATTTAGAGTTAAGCCTTATTAATCAAGAAACTTCAGTATATAATTTATTAACGCAAATGCAGATTTCCGGGAATGCTGCCCGTCAAAATACCATTAATAGACAGAACCAATTTACGGATATAGAAAATGGTCTAATTGAAGCGGAG
Organism: Nonlabens dokdonensis DSW-6; assembly: GCF_000332115.1. NCBI lineage: Bacteria > Pseudomonadati > Bacteroidota > Flavobacteriia > Flavobacteriales > Flavobacteriaceae > Nonlabens > Nonlabens dokdonensis. Next base: position 145,489 of record NC_020156.1, on the reverse strand, counting down.
CGCGTTTATAATTTAAACAAACGTTTGTATGAAAAAGGAGTTAAAGCAAGACAAGATTACGAGTCCTCTCAAAATAATTTCGAATATCAGAAAGAACGAATGAAACTAGCGCAACAAGTACTTTCTGAAGATTCAATCTCATCACGATTGGAGATTAATCAAGCAAGAGATTCTTATGCCAGAACACAAAGTGCTTTGGAGCTAATGCGAAAAAAAGTAGGTGACTTGGTTGTGCGTGCACCAATAGATGGCCAACTAACCTCTTTAGATGCCGAAATTGGACAATCTATTAATAAAGGAATACGATTAGGACAGGTAGATGTGACCAGTGGTTATAAAGTACGCGTAGATATTGATGAAAATTATATCTCTAGAATTTATAATGGTCAAAGAGGAACATTTATACTTAACGGTAAGACCTATACTTTAGAGATTACGAAGGTGTTTACCCAAGTCACTAATGGGCGTTTCCAAGTAGATATGAGGTTTGAGGGTGAAGCTCCAGAAGGTATTCGAAGAGGTCAAAATCTTCAAATTCGTGTGGCTTTGAGCGCGGAAAAACAAGCTTTGTTAGTGGCAAAAGGTGGATTTTTTCAAAAAACCGGAGGCAATTGGATATTTAAGGTCAGTGAATATGGTACCAGTGCTTATAAAGTTAATAGTAGACTTGGTAGTCAAAATACAGAATACTATGAGGTCTTAGAAGGATCGAATCCAGGTGACAAAGTTATCACTTCTAGTTATGAATCTTTTGGAGACATTGAAGAACTGATTTTAAGATAAAAGATACAATCAAAAAAATAATGAATACAATGATACAAATTGCAGATTTAGAAAAGTTCTATAGAACTAAAGAAGTTCAGACCATTGCTTTAAATAAACTCTCTTTTGAAGTTAGAGAAGGTGAATTTGTTGCTATAATGGGACCTTCAGGATGTGGCAAATCGACCTTGCTCAACATCGTGGGTTTATTGGACGATCCTGATGGAGGAAGTTTTAAATTCAATGGTGAGGAAGTTTCGGGTTATAACGAACGTAAGCGTTCAATGTTACGTAAACAAAATATTGGTTTTGTGTTTCAAAGCTTTAATCTTATTGATGAGCTCACGGTTTTTGAAAACGTAGAGCTACCTTTAGTTTATATAGGAGTGAAACCAGCAGAGCGAAAGAAACGCTTAGAAGAAGTATTAGAGAAAATGCAGATTATGCACCGAAGAAATCACTTTCCTCAACAATTATCTGGTGGACAACAACAGCGTGTGGCCGTTGCAAGGGCTGTAGTAAATAATCCCAAATTAATTCTAGCCGATGAGCCAACAGGAAATTTGGACAGTACTAATGGTAACGAAATTATGGATTTGTTTAATAGTCTTGTTGAAGCTGGTACAACAATAATCATGGTAACGCATAGTGAGCACGATGCTAAGTATAGTCACCGTATCATTAGAATGTTAGACGGTCAAAAAGTGGCCGAAAATATATTGTCTTAAAAATTATCAATCAATAGGATGTATTTAAACATAGACAATACTCAATTTTAGATTAATCAAAAGTTACAAAATATGCTAAAAAGTTATTTCAAAACAGCATTTAGAAACCTTCTCAAAAACGGCTTATCTTCATTCATTAATATTTTTGGTTTGGCTATTGGTATGGCTGCTACAATACTTATAGGCCTTTGGGTTTATGATGAATTAAGTTATAACAGTTATTTTGAAAATAAGGACAAGATTGCACAAGTATTTCAACATCAATTAAATAACGGGGAAATTGGAACAAGTCCTGCTATACCTAGACCTTTAGAGTTTGCATTGCGCGAAAACTATGCAGATAATTTTAAGCATATTGTGATGGCATCTTGGGAGTATCCCAGGTATTTAAAGGTTGGAGATAAAAATATTTTCATTACAGGAAATGCTATGCAAGAGGGTGCGCCAGATATGCTTGATCTAGAAATTACTCAAGGAATTAAAAATGGACTGAAAGAGAAAAATTCAATTATGCTCTCTCAATCTGCTGCAACTACTCTATTTGGAAACACTAATGCAATAGGAAAAACTGTAAGAATAGATGATGCAGATAATTTAATAGTTACTGGTGTATATAAAGATATTCCAGAGAGTAACTTTTTTAGTGATATGGAATACTTAATTCCATGGAAGTATATAATAACTCAAAACTGGATAAAAAATGCCAAAGACCAATGGGACAATAATTCATTTCAACTTCTTGTTCAAATAAATGAAAATACTACCATGGAGTCTGTAACATATAAGATTAAGGATGTAAAGAAAAATGCAGCGCCTGATTTGGCTCAATTTAACCCTCAGATGTTTTTATTTCCTATGAAAGATTGGCATTTAAGAGGTGATTTTGAAAACGGTAAGCAAGTTGGCGGTCGTATTGAAAATGTTTGGTTATTCGGCATCATAGGAGTTTTTATTTTATTGTTGGCATGTATTAACTTTATTAATTTAAGTACAGCGCGTTCAGAAAAGCGAGCTACGGAAGTTGGTATACGGAAATGTCTTGGTTCTCAGCGAAGACAGTTAATATTCCAATTTTTATCAGAGTCTTTTCTTATCGTTTTACTAGCTTTTGTCTTTGCTATAGGCATAGTTTTATTATCACTAAATGGGTTTAATACGCTAGCAAGTAAAACAATAGAATTTCCATGGACGGATCTAGGTTTTTGGTTAATTGCATTACTCTTTATATATTTAACATCTTTATTTTCAGGGAGTTACCCTGCCTTATATTTGTCATCATTCAATCCAGTTTCAGTTTTAAAAAGAACTTTTAAGACTGGTCGTAACTCCTCTTTGCTTCGAAAGATACTTGTGGTTACTCAGTTTACAATTTCTATTGCATTAATTATTGGAACTCTGGTTGTTATGAATCAAATTCAATATAGTAAAGACAGACCAACGGGATATAATAAAGAGGGTTTAATCCAAATCCCGGTGATGAGTGAACAGTTTTTAGGAAAAGCACCAGTTATGCGAACACAATTTATCGCCTCTGGAGGAGTTGTGGAAATGGCAACGTCTAGTAGTCCAACTACAGAAGTATGGTCTAATAATGGTGGCTATACTTGGGATGGTAAACCACAAGGACTTCAAGAAGACTTTGCATATATGGCAGTATCATATGATTTTGTAGAAGCTTTAGGAGCAAAAATTATTGAGGGTCGAGGATTTTCAAGAGAATTTTCTACAGATTCCTTAGGTGTGATTTTGAATAAAACTGCTGTTGAATACATGAATATTAAAAATCCAGTTGGTAAATTTATAAGAGACGTTAGAGAAGACAATCCTGCTCCTCCACTAAAAATAATAGGAGTAATTGAAGATATTATTATGCAATCGCCTTATGAGCCCGTTAAGCAATCTATATACGTTTTTGACAGGTTTGGGCATGCAAGCTTTTATAATCTTAGGTTAAACCCTAGAAAGAATGTAAGTGAAAATTTAGCACTTGTTGAAGGTGTTTTTAAAGAGAATTTTCCAAATGCACCATTCGATTATCAATTTGTTGATGAAGAGTATGGTAAAAAATTTAGGGCGGAAGAACGCATAGCTAATCTTGCAAGAGTATTTACAATCTTAGCCATTTTTATAAGTTGCCTAGGATTATTCGGATTAGCAATGTTTGTTGCTGAACAACGCACCAAGGAAATAGGTATTCGTAAGGTCTTGGGTGCTTCTACTGGTCGATTATGGCTGTTATTATCAAAAGATTTTTTAATATTAGTTACTATTGCTTTGGTTGTTGCTTCACCTTTTGCTTACTATATAATGAATCAGTGGTTGCAAAAGTTTAGCTACCGTACTTCAATAGGTTGGGATGTATTTATTATTACGTGTCTTGGGGCAATACTAATTACATTAATAACAACTAGTTTTCAAGCTATAAAAGCAGCTAAGGCAGACCCAATAAAGAGTTTAAGAACAGAATAATAAAATCGAAAGGGAAAACAGTAAATTTTAATCTATGAGAATTTTAGCTGACAAAGTCTTTTAATATAAATTTGTTCCTAATCTAATTTCAGACAATATTCTAGTAATGGAAAATATCTATAAAAATAACTACAAACTAATTATTACTTATTCGATAATTGGTATTCTTTCTGGTTTTTCAAGTTTTTTATTTATAGCTCTAGTTAATCAAATTATTAGTTTATCGATATCTGAGGTTATGCCAAAAGAACATAATTATATGCTATTTTTTGCTCTAATAATAGCATTATTTTTTATGACGAAGAGATTGTTATCAGAAGGGGTTATAGAAATTTCTCAGACTATATTTTGGGATATTAGATCGTATGTTGTGAAAGCTATAATAGTGTCACCATATCTTAAAGTAAAAAATATGAAAGATGAAATATACTCAGCTTTGACTGCTGATGTCGCTAATATTACCAATGCGTCTTTAGTAATTATTAGTTTTACTTCGTCTGTAATATTAACAATATCTTCATTCATTTATTTGTGGTATTTATCTGTTCCTCTATTTATCATTAGTGCGTTTATTATTTCAATTGGCCTTCTGGGATATTATTTTGTCTCAAAATCTGGGAATAAGCATTTTGTCGATGTAAGAGCTATAGAGCAAAAGTTTATGCATCAATTTGACGGAATTTTAAGTGGTAATAAAGAAATTAAAGTAAATCGAGAAAAAGGTGAAGAGATTTTTAGTAAAGGAGTTTATCCTTTATTGAAAAGAGGGAAAGAAAAAAATATTGTAGCATACATAGGTTATTTAAATAGTCAGTTAATCAGTCAAGTTTTATTTTATATTATTGTCATATTTATTCTTTTGTTTGTAGGAGATTTTTTTGACGTTTCACTAGGAACATCAATAAGTTTTGTTTTTGCATTACTATTTTTATTTAGCCCTATAGTAACAATAATGCTTGCAATTCCCCCTTTAAATCAAGGGCTCATTTCTTATAATAAGTTAAAAGATTTAAAGAAGAAGTTAGAATATGAAGAATTTAATAATTCGTATTTAAACTCAAATAATGATTCTCCTAAGGTTTTTAAACAAGTAAGATTTGAAAATTGTTTTTATCAATATTTAGACACCTCGTTCGAAGTCGGTCCCTTTGATTTAACAATTAATGCAAATGAGATTATATTTGTTTATGGTGGAAACGGTGCAGGTAAAACTACATTTATTTATATGTTGTTGAATTTATTCACCCCTGATAAAGGATCTATTTACTTTAAGGATGATGAACCTGAATCATCAGAAAAAGTCAGTCAATTATTTTCTCCAGTGTTTAGTGATTTTTATTTATTCGATGATTTCTATGGAATTAAGAATTTTGATCTAGAAAAAGTAAGTTCCTTATTAAAATTGTTTGAACTACATGATAAAGTAAAAATAAAAGAAGGAAAGTTTTCTACATTAGACCTTTCGGCAGGTCAAAGAAAACGGCTAGCGTTAATAGTTGCGGTGTTAGAAGATCGACCAATTTTAGTTTTAGATGAGTGGGCAGCAGATCAAGACCCATATTTTAGAAAAAAGTTCTATACTGAAATTATCCACAAAATAGTACAAGAAGAAAACAAAACGATAATTGCCATTACTCATGATGACAATTATTATCAAGAGGCTGATAGACTTTTTAAAATGGATTATGGAAAATTAGAAGAGATTAACAGCGAGAACACATTACAAACAAAAAATAATATTTTGACATAATGAAAATTGGTAGACTTTCAGTTGCCTTATCCATATCACTTTTATGGATATTTGCTACAAACTATGCATTCTTCCCAATAAGTGATATAGCAAGCTTATTAACATTTAAATCTGGGCTTTTAGGGGTGAATACTTCCAGTGATATGGAGTCAGAGGTTGGTTCTGTAAAAGAATTAATGATCAAAATTGATACATATGGAATTCCATATATATATTCTGAAAACGATAATGATATAGCTTATGGTTTAGGTTATATGCATGCTAAAGATCGTTATTTCCAAATGGAACTAATGATAAAAATGGTTAAAGGAGAGTTGTCAGAAATTTTAGGTGAACGTGTTCTTGGTTCGGATAATTTCTGGAGACCCTTTGAATTTGATGGTAAAGCTAAAGAAGTTCTCGAAGAGTTTAAAACTAGTTCACCTGAATTATATTCCTATTTATTGAATTACAGTGAAGGAATTAACAAATATTTAGAAAAAAATAGAACTAATGATCCATTATATAAAATATTCAATTTAGAACCGCAAAAGTGGAAACCTGAATACAGCCTCTTGACAGCATGGTATATGAGTAGTAACTTGGCCTACTTTGACTATCATGGTGAACGTCAAGAATTATTAGACAAAGTTCCTAACGAAATTTTGGATATTTTATATCCTCAAAGGTCAGATGAATTGAAAACAATTCTACCCTCTAATAACAAAGTTTCAATTCTAAAAGAACCGTCTCAATTAGAAAAAGTCGCATTAAATGGATTGTTGGTATCAACTACCAAATTCAATACCGATATAGGAAGTAATAATTGGGTGGTAAATAGCTTAAAATCAAACACAAAGGAGCCGTTAATTGTAAATGACCCGCACTTATTTCTTACATTACCAGGAGCTTTTTATGAAGTTGGCTTATTTGGAAATACAATAAAGTCCTATGGCTATACAATTCCAGGTGTCCCTGTGGTCATAAGCGGTCATAACACTACAATATCTTGGGGAATTACCAATGGAGAATGGGACTTAACAGATCGTTATTTGCTAAAAACAAAAAATGATAGTTTATATCTTTATCAAGGGAACTGGATTCCTTTTCAAGAAAAACAGTATAGTATTGAAGTAAGAGGAAAAGAAAAAGAAGTCTTCAATATAAAGAGCACTATACATGGTCGGGTTATTAAGGAAGATAGTACATATTATGCACAGAAATGGTACCCCTCTTCTAAAAACTATTCTATAAAGGCTCTATTTAATGTAATGAAGTCTAAATCATTTAATGAGTTTAAGAATGTCTTAAAAATTTATGACTATCCTCCTCAAAATTTTATTTATGCTGATGTAAGAGATACCATTGGTATTGTATGTGCCGGAAAATTACCGAAAAGACCTCAAGGTTTTCAGGGAGGTCTACTTGATGGTACTTTAAAACCATTAAGTGAAGGATATATAACAAAACAATGGGAGACCAGTAATCCGAGGAAAAACTACCTTTTTTCTGCCAACCAACTTCCTATACAAAATGACTATTATTTTGGAGCTCATTGGCACAAAGATAGCTACAGAGTAAACCATATTGATAATATTTTGAATAATAAAAACAATTGGAGTGTAGAGGATTTTATGGTGATGCAGCTTGATGAGGTGGATATTTCCTTCCTTCATTTAAAAGAAGTGTTTTTGGATCAATTGTCAAACCCAGAAATAAGTAGTATTGGTGAGGCCATATTAAACTGGGATGGTAATATGAAAAGTAATTCTAAAGAGGCTTACATATATGAAATATTAAGAAGAAGTACAGAAATAGAGGCACGGAGGTTCGCTCAGCAAGAACTGGGAGTTCAGCAATCACCATCTATGGAATCGTTCTTAAATTATTTAGATCATGAAATTTCCACTAAAGGCCAGTACAGCAACAAAGAAACGATTATAAATAATATTTTAAGAAAAACAGACTCAATGCTTGCTCAAGGAAATGATAAAAACGACAAAGCGTATAATAGTATTAGTGAAGTAATTATAAATAATATCTCTTTTTTACCTGGATTTGAGTACAAAGTATTGGATGCAGGCGGTAATAAAAATACTATTAATATGAATGCTTCTGCGCATCCTACATTTAGGTCCATATATAAGATGAAAGCTAATAATATTAAAGGTTATACAATTATGGCTGGTGGTCAAAGTGGAAAATTAAACTCAAAAAACTATGCAGATCAGATTAATGGTTGGAAAAACGGCAACTATAAGGAAACTCAGTTTGTTGAAAATCCAGAGGAATTGAAAAATATTACTACTACTATATACTTTAAATAATGAATATCATTAAAAATATATTGCCAATTGCAATAGCCTTGATTCCTCAAATAATATTTGAAAACTACACATATGTGTTAATATCTATAATAATAATAGGCTTTATCAGCGGGTGGTTTCTTAATGACAAGAAGATTTTCTTAAAAGCACTTATCCTTCAGCTAGTATTTTTTACGATTTTGTATTGCATAACCAATAAAAATATCTCCTACTTGAATAATGTTGCAGAAAATTTAGGTATGCCAGCATTCATCATACCAGTAATTTTTATATTATTCAATACACTGAATTTTTCTATTTTGTTTTCATTTGGATATAGGCTTCAAAAATTAACTTTTAATAACTCTTTATTATAAATTTGATGAAAGTTTTAGCTTTTCCTTTTGCAGGTGGGAATAAATACTCTTTTGATTTTTTAAGGCCAAATCTTAATCAGAAAATTCAATTTAAAGTTTTAGAATATGCTGGTAGGGGTGAGAGAATTTCAGAAAAACCAATGGAATCTATAGATAGTATAGTAGATGATTTATGGCAAAGCACTCTAAATTTTATTAAAGATACGCCGTATATTATTTATGGACATAGTATGGGAGCTTTAATAGCTTTTTTAATGTGTCATCAAATACAAAAGAAAGGTTTAAAGAAACCATCCAAGCTCATTGTGTCAGGTAGAAAGCCATTTTATCCCGAAAAAAAAGAAAAAATATGGTGTTATCCAAGTGAACAATTTTGGAATGAACTAATAAGTTTGGGCGGTATTCCAGAAGAAATACAGCAAGAGACATCTTTAAGAGAATTTTTTGAGCCAATAATTAGGGCAGACTTTAAGGCTGTGGAAGAATATTTTCATGGAAGAATGCATACGCTAGATATTCCAATCGAAGTATTATATGGAGATGAAGAATTAGATGGAGAGGATGACTATTTGGGCTGGAATAAAAAGACAACTAATACAGTAAATTTTTATCCTTTTAAAGGAAATCATTTTTTTATACACAATCATGCTCAAGTTATCGCAAACCATTTTATTTAAGGATTTTAATAAATATAGTAAAAAGTCATTTTTTAGTTCAGATATTATTGTCCTCAAAGCCTCTTATAAGAATCCATTTGAAAGTGAAAATTGGGATACTCTAATTAATTTACTCTCGGCTGATTTAAAAGATGAAGTTGAAAAATATGTAAAATGGGAAGACCAGCACAATACACTAATCGGCAAATTATTAGTCTATATTGCCTATAACATAGTAAAAAGTGAGGAATTAAAATTTGAAGATTATAGAAGAGACAAAAACAATAAGCCCTTTTTGCAAGATTCAACTTTTAATTTTAACATTTCTCATTCAGATAAAACAATTTTGTGTGTTATTTCTAAATCTAATGTTCAAATTGGAATTGATATTGAAAAAATAAAAAACCTAGATGTTAAAGGATTTAAAAACGTGCTTCATTATGATGAGTTTAACAAAATAATGCAGACTAATGACATTGATTTATTTTATAAATACTGGACAAGAAAAGAAGCATATACTAAAGCCATTGGGAATGGAATTACTATCCCTTTGGATAGCATTAACACAACTAAGAATATGATTTATGAAGGTGAACATAATTACTATTTAAAATCATATAAAATAAATAAATATTATTGTTCCTTAGCTTATACTAAAAAAGGAAGTAAAATAAATTGGATAGAGATTAAATTTTAAATTGAACAGGCTAATTTCTCTGACGGAGTTTAATATACAGACAGAAATCTATCTTTAATAGCATTTTGTAATAATTTCGGTGTATATTCTGAACAAAGAAGATAATCTTTTACATTTGGATTAATCCATAGAATTTCTTTTCTATTATTATCAACATATTTCAAAACACAGCATTTAGCTTCTTCATCATCACTCCACCATTGAGATTTGTGTTGATTTTTTGCAGCATCTTCTCCTGCATATACCATAATACCTGGTCGCTCTTTTGTGTTTTTATATTTCATGGCTAAAACATTATGTATTGCAGAGGCGCAATGCATAATACCAGTACATGGGCCAAACACAAATTTCACATAATTACTAGATAGCAGGCTTAATTCATGTCTAAATTTAAGTTCATTAGCAAAAATTAATCTATCCCTATATTTAGCACCAAGCCATTCATTATAAAATAGCAATTTCCCTATACCATTTTCATCAAAAACTAATAATTTATTCGATTCATTTTCTAGAAAAAATTCAATCATTTTAAAATGGACTTCTATTGTTAACAATTTCTCTTTTAAAGAAGCACTATCTATAATAATTATTACTTTTTCATGAGGTTTAACACCATTTTGTCTTAACCATTCATCTGCCCATTCTATTTCTTCGTCTAAAATAAATATTTCCTTTTTTAAGGATATATTATTTTGCTCTTGCCTAATAAAGTTAAATAATTTATGATAGTTTGGTATACCGCTATATTCTTCTTCATCAAACTTTAAATAATCAGTAAGTGAAAATACACCCGTCTTAAAGTTACCGATTTGTAATTCACTACTGTAATTATTTACTATTTCTGTAAACAAGTCTTTATCACTTCCTACTGCAATAATTAAATCATAATCAATAAAATTCAGGGAACTGAGATTCTCAGAAATGCGCTCATCAACATATGGATTATGCTGTAGTATAGCAATGTCAATCCGATGATGAAGATTAATAGTTATTTTGGAATTAAAAAAATAATTACGAATTAGTTTTAAATAAGTTAAAAATACTACAGAGTCACCTATAAAATATTTCTGAGCTTTATAATTAATAAGTACTTTTGGAGCTCCTCTATTTATACCATTATTGATATCATTGATTTGTCTTAAAGTTGAATTATATGTAATCTGCGAATACTTCATTTAAATAAATTTATTACCTAACTTAGGTGACATAGTTTATAATTAATCCGTTTTAGTAGAATAATGTTCATTCCTAGGACATTATTCAGAAATCTAAAAATACATTTTTAGAAAATACTTTCCAATCTCATTATGAATATCTTCAATGTCAATCCGTTTTACCTTAAACGTAACAAATAAATATATTCAACATTATAACTTTTATTTCATTACCACTCCCTTTATTTATATAACATCTGCTACCATTAATGAAATCCACATCTTGCCAGTTCATGTCTTATGCTATATTAACTTTTAATTGAATTTGGCTAGGTTCAGCTTTATTGGGTTATTATCTATTGATGAATCATTTTTCAATAAAAAGGCAATTTAAAAACACGTCATTTATAGTAACCGAATTTACAGATAAAACCGATTATTATGAAAAAGTTTATGCTTTTTATTATTAGCTATCTAAGAAGTTTGAGAAACTATCTGTTAACTTAGGCTTACGAACAGAAATATCAGGCATAGATATATCTTCTCAAGCAAATATTTTTAGTAATAATTAAGAATTATATAGATTGGTTTCCATCTGTATTTTTAAATTATGTGTTTGATGAAAAAAGCAAAATTCAATTTTTCAGCCTCTAGACGTGTAAACCGTCCTAGAAGTTGAATGATAGTGTCTTTTTCTACCTTTACAGATGAGCGAAATATTTTTATAGGAAATACAGATATTAATCCGTCTTCTGTAGTAGCCACAGAGCTAAGTTATACAATTAAGATTTCTAATAAATTTTGCCTATACCATAAATTATTTTATAGAAATACTGCTAATGAGATGTTATTTTTTCTAGAAAAACAACAGATAACTATTGGTAGTGAAACTCAAGATATCTTTGCATCTACAATTGCAAATATTGGGAATTATACTGCTTATGGCACAGAATTACGTGTTTCATATAAACCTTTTAACTGGTGGCATATGTATGGAGAACTCGTTTTAAATAGATTTAGACAAAGAGGTTCGTTTAGAGGAGCAAGTTTTGATGGTGATGGTTTATTAGTCTCTAGAAGATACAATACAAAATTATTATCGAGGTCAAATAGAAACAGGTCAATATAGACGAAAAGAGGTTTATGAGATGAATATTGGTATTAGTAATGATATTTTTAAAGGTAATGGATCTATAGCTTTTAATGTTAGAGATTCTTTCAATTCCAATAAACGCTTAGTGACCACATTTGGCTCAGATTTTACAAGTGATTTAGAATTACAATATCGAGTTCGTCAAATAAACTTGTCTCTCACCTATAGATTTAATCAAAAACAGCACAGAGGTAAAAAAGGGAATTAATATGATTATTTTGAAATAATTAATTAAAACCTTATCAATTTAAGGTACATCCTAATCAGATCAGTTTGCAAGAAATAATTTTAAATTTTAATAGATACTGATTTTGAAAGTATTAGGCTAATATCTTCCCTCAAAAAGTTTGAACTTTGTCCGTTTAAGGTCACGAATAAACAAGAAAAGGTTAAGAGAAATTGAGTTTACTCAAAATTTCTTTTAACCTTTTCTTATTTTCAAAGCGGAGCTTTGAGGGATGCGCGCAGCGAATCTTGTTCGTGAGTATCAATAAATAATTAAAGATCTAAACTCAAAAAGTTTGAACTCTGTCCCTTCGAGGTCACTAAACGGGATTTTTCAAAATCATTTTGAAAAATCCCGCTTTTATTTTCTGCTAACTTATCTGATGAACAGGCTATTTGAGCAAAAATAGAGTTTCCTCTAAAAGTTTGAACTCACTTGTTTTTGACGTCGTACCTTAATTCCTTTTTAATTACTATTTGCTGAGGCTTTCTTTTCACTTCAATATTTCCCTACTTTTACGCCTTTATGGATTCACTGACACAAATAGTGCTTGGAGCAGCAGTAGGAGAGGCTGTTTTAGGTAATAAAGTAGGTAATAAGGCAATGTTATATGGTGCTATTGCTGGAACTATTCCAGATTTAGATGTACTTGCTTCTCATTTTACCGATACGGTTACCGCACTTTCTATGCATCGTGGTTTTACACATTCCATTGTTTTTTCAGTAGTGTTTGCGCCTATTTTGGGTTGGCTTGTTTCTAGGTATGAAAAATATAAAGATATAAAAGGCTGGTCGTGGTTGTTCTTTTGGGCATTTGTGACGCATCCTATTCTTGATTCCTACACCACATGGGGAACACAGTTGTTCTGGCCATTTGATTTAAGGCTTGCGTTTAAAACTATTTTTGTCGTGGATCCACTTTATACAGTGCCATTTTTAGTGTTTTTGATTCTTGCTATGAGGCAAAAACGTACTGCGAGCAAAAGAAGCTTTTATAATAAAATGGGATTGATAGTAAGTTCTTCTTATCTGGTAGTGACTTGTTTTTTAAAGTGGGCCGCATATTCTCAGTTTCAAGAAGCCTTAGCTACTCAAAACATTGATTATATCCAGATGGATACAAGGCCTGCTGCGTTAAATACCATTTTATGGAATGCAAATGTAGAGGTAGAAGATGCCTATTTATTAGCCGATTATTCTTTTCTCGACTCACAACCCATCAGTTTTGAATCTTATCCTAAAAATCACCAGCTATTAGGAGAGCTAATTCATGATGAGTCTGTCCAAAGTATGATCCACAATTCTGAAAACTGGTACACGATCACTAAAAAAGAGGACCAGCTTTATTTCAACGATCTTAGATTTGGTCTTTTAAGTACCGAGCCACAATCTCAGGATTTTGTTTTTCAATATTTAATAGAAGTAAACGATTCGGGAAAAGTAGAATTTACAGAGGTAAAAGGAGAGCGCAATCCTCAGAAACTACTGTCACAATTATGGACACGCTTAAAAGGTAATTAGAGGTGTTTATTATGAATATCGCTTTCGCGAAAGCGAGATAATTATACATTCATTAGAGTGTAAAGAAACTACTATAATACTTGCCAATTAGGCGAGAAATATGTCGCTCTTCCACCTAGTTGTATTTTTTTGATCTCGTCATTGGTATGAAAACAAATGCCGCCTTCTTCTCTAAAATGCATCAAAAAATCTTGAGGAAAATCGCTATAATGTGCGTCTTTTTCAATGGCTACTTCGATGACTTTTTTCATCGCGTTAAAGACATCTTCTATGCCTTTTTCCATCATGTTTTCCACTTTAATTTTAGGATGGGTTTTTGCTTGGTATAAAATCTCGTCTGCCATCCAGTTGCCTACACCAGCACAAACGCTTTGATCTAGAAGTACTTTTTTAATGTGTGTTTTGCGAGTTTTTAATGAATTCTTGAAATCGTCTAAGCTCAATTCTCTGGCATCATCACTCAGGCCATGTTCTTCTTTATACTCTTGTATATCATCGATTAAATCCCACCATCCAAATTTTCTTTTATTCTCAAAAGCAAAATGAAAATCGTTATCAAAAGTCAGGACAATGTGACCAAATTTAGGTCGGTCTTCTTTTGACTTATAGTATTTAGGACGACCAGTCATCCCAAAATGCATCACCAGTACTTTCTCGCCGCTTGTCTCAATAAACAAATATTTACCTATTCGAACGGTATTGACTAGTTGTTCTCCTACCAGAAACGTTTCAAAATCGGCTGCAGGTTTTTTGAATAATCTTTTATCTCGGCAATCGATGGAAGTGATTTTTTTATGGAGGCAGGTACTGTCTATATAAACTTTATAACCATGGACTTCTGGTAATTCGGGCATGATGTTTTTGTTTAAAATTAAAGGAAATAGTTACAACTAATAGTGCATTTCATATTTCATTAAGAAATCTACCACCTTTTCTTCTGGCATTTCACAAGGCTTGATTATGCTTTTAGATTTCAACGTGTAATAATTTAAACTTATAAAATCTGTACCACCCAATTCTTCAGCATAAACCTTGTGGCTTTTGCCATTATTATAGTCTGTACTAGTAACGCCATAACTTTTGCCGTGATACTTAACGATGGAATATCCTACTGGTAATAAATGGATTCTTTTAAGGATCATAGTTAGATAATATTTCCGCTTTCGCGAAAGCTGGATAAAACGCCCTATAAACTAAATACATTTAGTGAGCTACCAAATCATAAACCTGAGAAGCGATTTCTAATTCTTCATTAGTTGGAATCACGAGAACCTTAACTTTGGAATCAGAGTTCTGAATCTCTCTTATTTTTCCAGCTCGTTCATCATTTTTATCCTGATCTAATTGAATACCCAAGAAGTCCATATCACTACAAGCCATTTTTCTAATTAGAGCAGAGTTTTCACCTATTCCAGCGGTAAAAATGATAGCATCTACACCATTCATTGCAGCCGCATAAGCGCCTATGTATTTTTTGATGCGGTAGGCATTCATTTCAAGCGCTAGCTGGCAATTCTTGTCGCCATTTGCAGCTTTTTCTTGAATATCTCTCAAATCTACATGACCGGTGAGACCTAGCATGCCACTCTCTTTAGTCAGCATTTTTTCAACATCTTCGATTTCATATCCTAGTTTATGGACAAGGTGAAAAATAATTGCATGATCTATGTCACCACTACGAGAACCCATGATCAGGCCGTTTGATGGTGCAAAACCCAGACTTGTATCCACACTTTTGCCATTCAAAACAGCAGTCATGCTGCAACCATTACCTAGATGGATAGAAATTATTTTAGACGATTCAAGTTTTAGGTGGTCCAATGCTTTTGCTGTTACATATTTATGACTTGTTCCATGAAAGCCATAAATCTGGATATCATTTTCGTCATAGAACTTATTTGATAACGCATATTTTTTTACTTTAACAGGCATGGTTTGATGAAAAGCAGTGTCAAAAACAGCTATTTGTTTTGCCTCAGGAAATAGTTCTTCGGCGATAAGAATTCCTTCTAGATTATGCGGATTATGCAATGGTGCCAAGGAAGAAAATTCTTTGATCTTCTCTTTTACTTCCTCATTGATAAGTGTTGTATCGGTAAATAATTTACCACCATGAACCACTCTATGACCTACCGCATGGATTTCATTCACAATAGTAATAACTCCTTTATCGTGGTCTAGTAATAAAGAAACAATCTTTGTCAAACCATTCTTATGAGTAGTAACATCAGTTTCTTTTTTAAATTCTGTAGCATCCGTTTTATAAGAAAGAATAGCATCTTTTCCACCTATACGTTCTACCATACCGCTGCAAACAACTTTTCCTTGAGGAAGTTGTAGTAGCTGGAATTTTATAGAAGAACTGCCTGCGTTTAATACTAAAATATTCATCGATGTCGTCTTAAAAGTTTTCTTGAGCTTGGATGGCAGTAACTACCACTGTGTTAAAGATATCTTCAACCGTGCAGCCTCTACTTAAGTCATTTACAGGTTTGTTCAATCCTTGAATAATAGGTCCTATGGCAAGTGCTTTAGTCTCTCGTTGTACCGCTTTATAGGTGTTATTTCCAGTATTTAAATCAGGGAAAATAAAGACATTTGCCTGTCCAGCCACTTCGGAATCTGGCATTTTAGTCTTTCCTACCTTCATATCTACCGCCGCATCATATTGTATAGGACCTTCTACTTTTAGATCTGGTCGCATTTTTTTTACAATACTCGTAGCTTCTCTTACACGTTCAACATCTTCACCTACACCAGAGCTACCAGAAGAGTAGGAGAGCATCGCAATTTTAGGATCAATCTGGAAAGCTTCACTTGTTGCGGCAGATGATATCGCAATTTCAGCGAGTTGTTGCGCAGTTGGATTTGGGTTGATCGCGCAATCTCCATAAACAGAAACTCGATCTTCTAGACACATAAAGAATACAGAAGATACTATTGACGCATCTGGTTTAGTTTTAATGAATTGTAAAGCCGGTAAAATGGTATGTTGCGTAGTGTGTACAGCTCCAGATACCATTCCGTCTGCTTTTCCTTGATATACCATCATGGTTCCATAATAGGAGACATCTTCCATGAGGTCTTTTGCCATCGCAAGATTGACATTTTTGTGTTTTCTTAGTTCGTATAACGCTTTCGCGAAAGCGAGAAAATCATCACTCTTTGCTGGATCAATTACAGTCACTTTACCCAGATCTAGCTGAATATCTAAAGCAGCAATTTTATCAGCTATTTGTTTTCTATCGCCCAATAAAGTGATGTCAACTGCATTGATATCGGTAAGTTGTTTTGTGGCTCTCAAAATACGTTCGTCCATACCTTCAGGAAGGACGATGTGTTTTTTATGAGTTTTGGCCTTTTTCAATAAGTTATATTGAAACATTCTAGGTGTTACTTTTTCTGTTTTGAAAGTGATCAATCGTTCTACTAACGCATCAACATTGACATGCTTTTCAAAATCCTTAATGGAAGATTGAATTTTCTGCGTGTTTTCTGCATAGATCTGTGATTTAATGTCACCTATCCTGTTTGTAACCGAGTACGTACCGCCTTGAACGGAGATCACAGGAACGACATCAGAAAGTCCTTCAATTAATTTGGTAATGGATTCTTCAGGTACTAAACCACCTGTAAGAACAATACCAGAAATCGAAGGATAATTTGCAGAAATATTTGCCTGCAAAGCGCCTAATATAATATCTGCTCTATCTCCTGGGGTTATAACAAGCCCGTTGTCTTTCAAGTGAGTCAAGTAGTTGCGCAACTGCATCGCTCCAACGCTGAAATATCCTGCTTGATTGTTCAAATAATTTTCTCCAAAAAGCACTGTTGCATCTAATACATCTACAATTTCTTTTATGGAAGGATTTGCCAAAATAGGATTGAGCGGTATTGCATTAACGATGACTTGTTGAGGTAACTTTTTCTGAAGGTTAGACACCACAAGATGAGCATTTTCTTCCATCACTTTGTTTGCAATCACAGCGAGTACTTCAACGCCTTTATCTTTAAAGGAGTCAAATGCGATGCGCAAACTTCCCGTTAGATCTTCTAAAGATTTATCTACACCACTTGCCAAAATTATAGCAGGAACTCCTAAGTTTCTAGCGATAGCCACATTGATATCAAACTCAATAAGAGAACCTTCACCGCTAAAACTTGTACCTTCTATTAACACATAATCATATTGCTCTTCAACCGCTTTGTACTTTTCAATAATCTTGCTGATTATTTCATCCTCTTGATCTAAGTTTTTCATAGCAATTACCTCTCCACGAGTAAAAGCATAAGCGTCTTCAAATTTGAGATCTAAATTAAAATACGAGATAATGGTCTTGATATGATTATCCATTTTACCGGATTCAAAATCGTCTATAATAGGCCGGAAGTAACCTACTTTAGGCGTCTTACTAAGCAAAAGTTGCATTAAACCGAGTGAAACAATGGACTTACCACTATGTGGTTCTATAGTGGTGATATAAATAGCTTTGTTAGTCATATGATAGTAATGATATAGGTCTATATAATAGGTCGACTATAAAAATAATACTATCAAATAGAACCGTCTAAATAGTGCTCGTATTTCTCTAATAAATTTAATTTGAATCGAGACATTTTAACATGTCTTTGCTTTGCGAATAGCATGTAGATGAGAAAAATTGACTTATAATAATAAAAAAGAGTCCAAGATTACTCAAGGACTCTTAAGGGTGGAAGACGGGACTCGAACCCGCGACTTCCGGCACCACAAACCAGCGCTCTAACCAACTGAGCTACAACCACCATATCAATGTGAGTTTTATTAAAGTGGGTCTCAAGAATTCAACCACTCGCTTTAAGCGGATGCAAATTTAATATAATTCTCAATACTGAGAATATAAATGATGTTTTTTTTTGATTTTTTTAAATCAGGTCAAAAAGGCTGTTTACCGCTGGATGTCTTTCACTAATAAACCCTTCAGCATGTTCAGTTCCTATGATTCTTCCAAAGTTTGCGCTTCGATATTTAATAGAGTCTAAGAAATTTTTAGAATTAATAGGAGTTTTAGGGCCTTTATCATCGGGATTATAAAATTGCGTCCCATAAGCCTGAACTGCGGCCATTTTTCCGTCAATAAATCCAGATATATCTACAACAAAATCAGGCTCTAAGTCCAACCACTGAATGTAGTGATAAACATGTTTAGGTCTCCAGTGCTCTTGTTTATCACCATCTAGAAAGGTTTCAATACGTTTTAGTCCAGAAAGGAAACAGCTTACACTAGCTAATTCAGATCCTTTTGCATGATCTGGATGTCTATCTATTATCGCGTTACAAAGAACTATTTCAGGTTTATACTTTCTAATTATCTTGATGATTTCTAGTTGGTGTTCTTCGTCATTAGTGAAAAATCCATCTTTGAAAGCTAGATTTTCTCTAGCTGAAAGCTTGAGAATTTTTGCAGCATTAGCTGCTTCTTGATCTCTAATTACAGCACTACCTCTTGACCCTAACTCACCTCTTGTTAAATCTAATACTCCTGTTTTTTTTCCTAATGATTGTTCTTTAAGAAGAACTCCTGCACAACTCAATTCTACGTCGTCTGGATGTGCGCCTATGGCTAGTATATCTAATTTCATGTTTTTAATTTTGCGTTAGAATTGAAAGTGGTTATTTGCTTATTTACAATTGCTCGGTTTACAGAGGCAACTTTCAACCTTTCCGACTAAAACTCGCTATCGCTCGTGTTAGCCACCTTTCCTTTTCTAAGGAAAGGAGTTTTTTTAGTGGTAATTAATAATTTTTTCTGCTTTTGTCAATCGCATTATTTCATTTCTTATGTTCTTAAGCCGTTCATCCCAACTAAGCAGCTTCAACGTTTGAAACTAATATCTTTCAACCTTTCCGACTAAAACTCGCTACCGCTCGTGTAAGCCACCTTTTCTTTTCTAAGGAAAGGAGTTTTTGATTATATTGATTTATACCTTAAAACAAAGGTATTTATTTACTTCTACTGTTATTGATGGCGTTTTCAAGGTCGGCTATTAGGATGCTGGCTTCTTCTATTCCTACAGAAAACCTCAAAAGTCGATCAGAGATGCCTTGTTCTTTTCTTTCTTCTGGAGTTAATAAGCTGTGAGAAGTAGTGGTAGGTGCTAAAATTGTACTCTCCACACCAGCAAGGCTCAATGCTGGAAATATGACCTCTAGTAGCTCTAAGAAAAGGGTTTCATTTATATGATCTTCTAATTCAAATGACATCATGCCGCCATATGCTTTCATTTGCTTTTTGGCAAGTGTGTATTGTGGATGAGATTTTAATCCTGGATAATTTACTTTTTTTATGTCGGGATGCTTTTCTAAAAACCGCGCTATTTTCTTTGCGGTTTTAGATTGTTGCTTCACTCTTAATCCTAAAGTTTTTATACTTCGCTCTAAAAGGTAAACAGTCTGGTCACTTAAACTTCCTCCATAATTTTTTGCAGTTTTCCACAGTTGATCCATGTGCTGCTGACTACAACTTACCGTTCCTGCACAAATATCGCTGTGACCGCCTAAATATTTAGTCGCACTATGTATAATGATATCGATACCAAAATCGGCTGGATTCTGATTAATAGGAGAAGCAAAAGTATTGTCAATGACGCTTGTTAAGGAGTTCGCTTTCGCGAAAGCGGAAACCAAAGTCATATCTGTAACCTCTAATAACGGATTACTAGGTGTTTCCATGTACACCATTTTAGTACTGGACTTTAAGGCAGTTTGCAAGCTTTCTTTATTTACATGTTCGATCATGGTGAACTCAATACCTAGTTTCTCAAATTCTGCCGCGACAAAATGTGATGTACCGCCATAAATGGCTCGTTGTAAAATGATGTGATCACCAGTTTTTAAAAATGCGAGAAAAACGGCACTAATTGCAGCCATACCACTACCGAAAATCATTCCAGCCTCTGTATGTTCTAAAGCTGCCATTTTCTTACCTAACGCTACCTGATTAGGTGTGTTGAAATAACGCGGATATAAATTTGTTCCTTCACCGCGGTAATCATAAGCAGTTGATGTGTAAATAGGAGCTGTCGCGCCACCGTAAATCGTGTCTTTTAACTGTCCAGCATGGACGCAAAGGTAATTAGGATGCTGTTTTTCTTTCATGGTGTCGAAATTACTAAGATAGTAAGTGGTAAAAGTAAATTAAATGTGAAATATGAGACTTTGCGCAAAGTTATAATTGATCGTATAAAGTTCCTTTTATTATTTGAGAGTTAATTATCTTCACGCTATGAGCACACTTTTTACAAATATCAAGGAATTAATTCAAGTACGCGAACATGGAAAAGATCTCTTACGTGGCAAACAGATGGATGAATTGCCTTCTATCAAAAACGCCTTTTTATGGATAGAAGATGGTCTCATCAAAGATTATGGAAGTATGGATGAATTTCATCCACATCCTGCAGAAGAAGTTTATGATTGCACCGGTAAAATCATTACTCCAGGTTATGTAGATAGTCATACACATTTAGTATTTGCAGGTACGCGTGAGAAGGAATTTGAAGATAGAATTCATGGATTGACTTATGAAGAAATTGCTGTCCGTGGTGGTGGTATTCTGAATAGTGCGGCCGCTTTAGGAAAAATGACAGAAGATGAGCTTTTTGAACAAGCTCGTTTACGACTGGATGAAGTCGTTGCTCAAGGAACTACTGCTATAGAAATTAAAAGTGGTTATGGACTGAGTGTAGAAAGTGAATTGAAAATATTGAGAGTTGTATCTCGCTTGCGCGAAAGCGGAACAACCACCCATCATATTATACCAATTAAAAGAACTTTTCTGGGAGCACATGCTTTTCCTGAGAAATATAAGAATGATCGAGAAGGATATATCAAGTTGATTATTCATGAGATGTTGCCTAAAATAGGCGAAGAAAAACTAGCCGATTATATTGATGTTTTTTGCGAGACCAATTATTTTACAGTAGATGAGATGTTGCGCATTATTGAGGCAGGAAGTGCTTATGGTTTAAAAGCAAAAGTTCATGTGAATCAGTTTACTTCTTTGGGCGCTATCGATGCTGCTGTAAAAGCAGGAGCAGTAAGTGTCGATCACCTGGAAGTGATGGAATCGACAGATTTTATGGCGTTATCAAAGGCAAAAACAATTGCCACGGCATTACCTAGCTGTTCGTTTTTTCTAGGATTAGATTATGCCCCTGTAAATGAAATGATCGATCGAGATATTGCTGTTTCTCTGGCAAGTGATTACAACCCAGGAAGTACGCCATCTGGAAATTTAAATTTTGTATTCTCATTAGCCTGCATAAAAATGAAGATGACACCACAACGTGCTTTTAATGCGTTAACAGTGAATGCAGCTCATGCTTTAGAAATGCAAGATGAATTAGGTAGTATTACTAAGGGAAAAAGAGCCAATCTTTTGATCTTTAAGAATATTGAGAGTATAGCTGCTGTTCCTTATAATTTTGGTCAGGTTGTGATTGATCAAGTGGTTATTGATGGGGTATTTATTTAGCCTATCCTAAATCCTTTCCAAAGGAAAGGACTTTATTACACCTTGGTTTAAATTAGGAGAGATTTATCATATAGTGTTTATGTTCAGTCTACTAGTAAAATATAATAATGACGTTATAGTTAAATATCATATTTTTGAATTGAAGTTATGAGCAAGCATTTTACCCTTTTTACAGAAGAGCATCGAGATCATTATGTTTCTAATCGTTATGATCTGAATGATGCAGATAGTTTAGAATCAGAAGATGACGCAATTTCTTTTGCTCAATCCCTAGAAATTTGTGTTGATACTGAAGAACTTTCTAACGTGAAAGCAAAATATATTCTCATTGGTATTCCAGAAGACATAGGAGTGCGCGCAAATATGGGTAGAGCAGGCGCGAGTGAAGCGTGGAACGCTTTTTTGAAATCCTTTTTGAGCTTACAACAAACATCAGTTAATGATGTAAGTCGCTTTTGTATTTTAGGAAATGTATTCACAGAAGATTTAATGAATCAGGCAAAGGATTTGAATCCATCAAAACATAAAGATAGAAAACAGTTTAGTGACCTTGTTTCTTTGTTAGATCAGCGAGTGAGTGAAATCGCTACTAAAATTATGGAAGCTGGTAAAGTACCCATAGTTATAGGTGGTGGACATAATAATTGTTATCCATTACTTAGAGCTTGTGGTTATTCTAAACCAGTAGATTGTATTAATATAGATGCACATACAGATCTAAGAGCTGCAAAAGGAAGGCATAGTGGCAATGGTTTTAATCATGCAATTCATGATGGTTATTTAAAGTCTTACTATATACTAGGTATTCAAGAAAATTATTTGAGCCAGCCTATGGTGGATCTTATAGACTCAAATTTAAATATCAATTATAGTCCCTATGGATCCATTAATGGTCTTGCAGATAGCGCTGCTCAAGTAGCGCTTCAACATATAGACTCATCAAGATTTTCTTTAGAAATAGATATGGACGTAGTGGCAAATTTTCCATCTAGTGCGCAATCTCCAGTAGGGTATTCATTTCAAGAAGTAAGAAGTTTAATAAGCGAGATTATTAAGCAAGCATCTTCTTTTCCTACATACATTCATATATGTGAGGCAGCACCAAAATATGGTTATGAAAACCAAGTAGGTAAGGCGCTAGCAACTTTAGTAAATGACCTTCCTTAGTATGGTAGGTTTATATTCTTTTTCAGATAATTGGCAATTAATGTTTCTGCCAATTTTCTTAACCGTTTTTTGGTTGTTGTTTGTATTGAAAAACCTTTCTAGTTTCAGAAAAGAGTTCCAAAATATGGATCGTAAAGAACGATCTTCAGAGTTGGGTCAGTTACAAATCAATGATTTAAAGAAAAAGTACTTTTTGAGGTCTATAATTGGTTTGATTGCTTGTGTGATCTTTTATGTTTTGGTGTACTTCATTTATTCTTAAAGCGACTACCATTGATTTTAATTTTATTTTGGCTAAAAACAATTGAGGTGTCTATAACTTTGGATCAACTTAAAAATTAATCAAATGAAAAAATTATGGATCACATTAATGGCTGTTTCATTACTAGCCGCTTCATGTAAAGAAAATAAAGAAGAAGTTGTCGAGGAAGAAACGATGACCTCAGAGGTAGTTACAGAGAACAGTGAAGAAGCCATGAACGAGATTGAAATAATGCCTATTTCACATGCTACTTTTGTAATGAACTGGGACGGACAGATTATTTATGTAGATCCTGTAGGTGGAGCAGCCTCTTTTGAAGGTATGCCAGAGGCTGAAATTATCTTAGTGACTGATATTCATGGAGACCATATGAATGAAGAAACACTTAAGTCGGTAAAAACAGAGAAGAATTTTCTTTTTGCACCTCAAGCTGTTTCTGATAAATTATCTGACGATTTAAAGCCTCTAATAGTTGTTAATAACGGTGAAACTACTACAAGAAATGAATTAAAAATTACAGCTATTCCTATGTATAATATTACAGAAGGAAGACTAGATAAACACGTAAAAGGTAGAGGTAATGGTTATGTACTTGAGAAAAACGGTTACAGAGTATATATATCTGGCGATACAGAAGATATTCCAGAGATGCGATCTTTAGATAACATTGATAAAGCTTTTGTGTGTATGAATTTACCATACACGATGGATATCAATCAAGCTGCAAGCGCCGTATTAGATTTCACTCCTAAAGAAGTAATTCCTTATCATTACAGAGGTACTGATGGTTTTCAGGATGTAGAAAAATTTAAGTCTATGGTAAATGAAAAGAACGACGATATTGAGGTAACTTTAATGGAATGGTATCCTATAAAAGGATAGTACCTCACTTAAAATCAGTAAAAAGGGAATTACTTCTACAGGTAGTTCCCTTTTTTTATGATTTCTATTTTGAGAAGTTCCGCTTTCGCGAAAGCGAGATTACAACATAATAACACTATGTAAAAAACACCTCGTACAAATATCTTCCAGGTACAAATGTAAAACCGCCTGCAATCATTAACGCTCCTATGTAAAGCAGCACCATTTTTATTTTATGTTTTTTGATTTGTCCTTTTCTTACGGCAATTAAAGCGGTAGGAATAGACCAAAGAGTTAGAAAACTAAACAAATGAATCCACCCAAAATGTCCTAAAAATTGTGGTCCAACCATCGCAGGCATAAATAATGAAACAATGGCGGTAATGACCATGGAAAGCATGTAATACTTACCTAGTAACTTATGCCATCTGGTTCCTTTTCTGAAGAATAGTAAATAAGCTCCTACAAAAACGCAAGGAATCACTGTGATGAGATGCGTGTACATCAATACGGTATATAAAGTAGAATAATGGTCTGTCATGGTTGCTTGTTTCTATAAAGATAACGAACTATGAAAGTAAACTATCTAGATTATTTACTCAACTGTCTCAAAAAGAGTGTGAACTGTCAAATTTTAACTGCTGCAAAATAAAAATTCCCCAAGCTATGCTCGAGGAATTTTAAAAAAAATAATCTAATGAATTAAAGATTAACCTATAATTTCATTTAAAGTGGCGCTAGGTCTCATCGCTGCATTTTCTTTATCAGCATCTGGCTTGTAATAACCGCCTATATCCATTGATTTTCCTTGAACTTCAATTAATTCTTTAGTAATTTTTTCTTCATTTTCAACTAGCTTGTTTGCAAGTGAACTGAATTGTGCAGCAAGATCTTCATCTCCTTTTTGGTTTGCCAGTTCTTGAGCCCAGTAAGAAGCTAGATAATAATGAGAACCTCTGTTGTCTAATTCATTTACTTTACGTGAAGGAGATTTTCTGTTCGTTAGAAATTTCTCAGTAGCCGTAGTTAATGCGTCAGCGATAATTTGTGCTTTGTTGTTATCGTACGCCTCAGCAAGATGTTCTAATGATACTGCAAGCGCAAGAAATTCTCCTAAAGAATCCCAACGCAAGTGATTTTCTTGTTCAAATTGTTGCACGTGTTTAGGAGCACTTCCTCCAGCTCCAGTTTCAAATAATCCACCACCGTTCATTAATGGTACGATAGAAAGCATTTTTGCACTAGTTCCTACTTCTAGAATAGGGAATAAGTCTGTATTGTAATCTCTAAGTACATTTCCTGTAACAGATATGGTGTTGAGACCATCTTTTAATCTTTCTAACGTACGCTCTGTAGCTTTTATAGGAGAAGCAATCGTGATATCAAGACCGTTTGTATCGTGATCTTTAAGGTATAGATTTACCTTTTTAATTATTTCGGCATCGTGAGCTCTGTTTTCATCTAGCCAAAAAATTGCTGGATCACCAGTTGCTTTTGCTCTAGAAACGGCAAGCTTTACCCAATCTTGAACTGGAGCATCTTTAGTTTGACATGCTCTCCATATATCGCCAGCCTCAACTGTATGTTCTAAATATACAGTTCCGTCTTGATCTACAACTTGTATTTTACCACCGTAACCTATTTCAAATGTTTTATCATGAGAACCGTATTCTTCTGCCTTTTGAGCCATAAGACCTACGTTAGGAACAGTACCCATTGTAGTAGGATCAAATGCACCATTCTTTTTACAGAACTCTATAGTCGCATCATAAACTCCAGCATAAGAGCTATCTGGAATAACCGCTTTAGTATCTTGAGATTTTCCTTCACTATTCCACATTTGACCAGAGTTTCTAATCATCGCTGGCATAGAAGCATCAATGATCACATCACTAGGTACATGTAGGTTTGTAATTCCATGATCGCTATTTACCATGGCAAGAGAAGGTCTTGTTTTATAAACGTCTCTTAAAGCATCTTTAATCTCTTCTCTTTCTAATTCTGGTAAATCGTGAAGCTTACTTAATAAATCTCCTAAACCATTATTTACATCTACACCTAACTTATTGAATGTAGAAGAGTATTGATCAAACAACGGTTTAAAGAAAGCTTCAACAGCATGACCAAAAATAATTGGGTCAGAGACCTTCATCATCGTTGCTTTCATGTGTAAAGAAAAAAGAACATCTTTCTCTAACGCATCATCAATTTCTTCTTCTAAGAATTCAATTAATGCATTTTTACTCATGTAAGTAGCATCTAGAATTTCTCCCTTTTGTAGAGCAAGTCCAGACTTTAGTACATGAGTACGATCTGCCTTATCGATCAATTGAATGTTAACAGTTGTGTCTTTTGTAGTTGTAAAGCTTTTTTCATTGTGTGCAAAATCTCCATGTGACATAGTAGAAACATGAGATTTTGAATCTTTACTCCATTCACCCATCGAGTGAGGATTATTGCGCGCATATTGCTTTACTGGCTTAGGCGCACGACGGTCAGAATTACCTTCACGTAAAACTGGATTAACCGCACTACCTTTTATTTTATCGTATCTCTTTTTTGATTCTTTTTCTTCTTCAGTTTCTGGATCTTCTAGATAGTCTGGAATATCATAACCCTTTGCTTGTAATTCTTTGATAGCTGCCACAAGTTGAGGTACAGAAGCCGAGATATTAGGTAATTTGATCACATTAGCCTCTGGATTCTTTACTAGATTTCCTAATTCAGCTAACGCATCTTCTTGCTTTTGACCTTCCTTTAATCTTTCTGGGAAAACAGCAAGGATTCTCCCGGCAAGGGATATATCTCTAGTTTCTACATCTATTCCAGCAGGTGCAAGAAACTTTTTAACGATAGGTAGAAAAGAAGCAGTTGCAAGTGCTGGTGCTTCGTCTGTTTTAGTATAAATGATCTTAGGTTGATCTGACATGTGTTATGGGATTATAATTAATTATTAATAATCGTTTTTTAACGATTATGCCTCAATTCACGAGAAATGCAAAGATAAGGTTTCAACTAGATTTTTAAAAGAGCTTTAGCTTATGCTTGTGATAACAAATGCAATGCGAAATTGCTATTTTAAGAAGGTTCAAATTGTTTAAATATTAATTTGGACGCCCTGAAATTATGAAATACTCAATAGTTGTATGAATAGCTTGGTTTTTTTCTCGCTTTCGCGAAAGCGTACTTTTTCAAAAACGATAGCAAAAGCAATTTTGAATTAGTGGTATAAAAAAAGCTGCCCTTTTGGACAGCTTTTATAAGTATGAGAAAGAAGATTATTTTCTTCTTGCTTCTTTGATACGTGCTTTCTTACCAGTAAGTTCTCTGAAGTAGAAAATACGTTTTCTACGTACAGCACCTTGCTTGTTGATTTCAATTTTTTGAATGGCAGGTAAGTTCACAGGGAAGATACGTTCTACACCGATGCCGCCAGACATTTTTCTAATCGTAAAAGTTTTTGTGTGACCAGTTCCTCTTAACTGAAGTACAACACCACGGAAAAACTGTGTACGGCTTTTTTCACCTTCTTTAATCTCGTAATAAACAGTGATGGTATCACCTGCTGAGAATTTTGGTAAATCTTTTCTTTCTATGAATTCGTCTTGAACGAATTTTACTAAATTTTCCATCTAATTTGGAATTAATAGGTTGTAGTAATGGATCAACATTCACGATTATCGTCAGAGGTTGATTTTTACGGATTGCAAAAATACAAACTTCAATTTAAATGACAAATAAAAATAAGAATTAAAAAACTTATCTAATAATAAGTTTTTTTACAAAATTTGAGGAGTTGGTGCTAACACGTAAAAAATAAATTCCAGCACTTAATTTAGAAACATCAAAGGACTGTTCTTTACTATTCATCGTTCTTTTTGCATTATAAACTTGTTTACCAAGTGAATTGATAATGGTTAAAGAAAGCTCGTTATTCTGTGAATGGTTCAATGCTATCTTTAAGTAACCATCTTTTACAGGGTTAGTTAATACCACAAGCTCTTCTTTCTCACTCGAAATAAGTGAAGCTTCTGAGGTAGCTACATTATTACCTTGTGCCATCATTGCGGCCGGAGAGATAAACATGAAAACGCTAAGGAATGCTATAAGTAAAAATCTATTCATAATTATATTGTGTTGTAAAGTTAAAACTTTTTAACTAAAAACCTATGTTAATCTTCATTTAAAAGATCTGGTCTACGGTTCTTTGTCCTTTCATAGGCTTTATCTTCTCTCCACTCTTCAATTTTTTTAAGATTACCACTCAGCAATATTTCGGGAACTTTATGACCTTTATAATCTGCTGGGCGAGTGTAAACAGGTGGAGCTAGTAAACCATCTTGAAAACTATCAGTTAATGCACTAGTCTCATCACTAATCACGCCAGGAATTAATCTTATGACCGCATCGCATAAAACAGCAGCTCCTAATTCACCACCAGACAGCACATAATCACCTATAGAGATCTCTTTAGTAACATATAAATCACGCACGCGCTGGTCTATTCCTTTATAATGACCGCATATAATCATAATATTCTCTTTTAAAGAGATATGATTTGCGATTCCTTGATTTAAGGTCTCACCATCTGGAGTCATATAAATGATCTCGTCATAATCTCGTGCTTCCTTAAGTTCATGAATCATTTTATCAAGCGGTTCTATCATGATCACCATGCCGGCGCCACCACCGTACTGATAGTCGTCTACTTGATTGTATTTATTAAGACCGTATTTTCTTAAGTCATGCATATGCACGTCCACAATTCCTTTTTCTATACTTCTTTTAAGAATAGAAGCTTCAAAAGGACTCTTAATCAATTCAGGTAATAAGGTAATAATGTCTATGCGCACGATGCTGATTTTGGGACAAAGTTAATTCAATTGATCAATCTAGAAGAAATAATTAAAGGTCAATAACATTAAGTAACTATATGATTAGTTTAATAACTATAAAAATAGTTTGATAACTAATTAAATAGTTATACATTTGAACTATCGATTTCAAAATCATTATATCACAATGGAAAAATTAACGCAAAAAGAAGAAGAGGTAATGCAAGTGCTTTGGAGTCTAGAGAAAGCATTTGTAAAAGAAATAGTACCTGAGTTAAAAGGAACTAATCATTATAATACGGTTTCTACGATTGTACGTAAGCTGGAAGAAAAAGGCTATGTGGCATACGAGGCCTTTGGTAAAACACACCGCTATTTCCCTATTATAGAAAAAGAAAGCTACCGTAATAAGTTTGTAAACAACGCGATGACCAGTTATTTCAATAATTCTTATAAGAATATGGTTTCCTTTTTTGCTAAAGAGGAAAAAATTTCTGCAAATGAATTACGTGAGATTTTGGAAATGATAGAATCTAAAGAAAAGTAATATGGAATCGATAATAGAATACCTTTTAAAAAGCGCAGGAGTCTTAAGTATTTTTGTGCTCGTTTACCATTTCTTATTACGCCGTTTGACTTTTTTCAATGCAAACCGTTGGTTTTTACTTGCAGGAATTGTCGCAAGTATCATTTTTCCCTTAATTGAAATTACACAAACAGTATATGTAGAGCAGCCGGAGCAAATACTTTACTTACCTCAACAAGTTGCAACTCCTATGGCGCTGGTTTTAGAACAGCCAGCAGTAGATGCGACACCTTTTGATTACAGTATGCTTGCGATTTATGTCTATCTAGCAATCAGCATGTTTTTCTTAGGTAAAATGATGGTGGAGTTGAGTTCCTTACATCGCTTGATCAAATCTGGAAACAGGAAAAAAGTTGGGAACTATATTTTTGTTACGCTTTCGCGAAAGCTAACTCCTTTCAGTTTCTTTAACTATATATGTTATTCTGAAAGTGACCAGCAATCTGCCGAACTAGATCTGATTATCGATCATGAGAAAGTTCATGCCCGACAATGGCATTCTATAGATTTACTGGCATCGCACATTTTTAGAGCAGTTTTTTGGATCAATCCGCTAGTGTGGTTGTTGAAAAAACAAATAGGAGAGAACCTCGAGTTTATTGCCGACTCTAAAGCCAAAATTCAAAACACCTCAGGAATCAGCTATGAGCGCACGTTACTGAGCACAGCTGCCAGCCACATGCAACCAGCGCTGGCAAATAATTTCTTCACACCATTTATTAAAAAACGAATTATGATGTTACAAAAAGAAGCTTCAGCCCAATGGAATGCCTATAAATATGCTTTGATATTACCTGTTATAGTATTGTTTCTCTACAGTTTTAATGTAGTAGAAGAGATAGAATATGTGGAGAATTCTAATTCAGAGATTGCTAAGCCTTTGATAACAGTTACAAATGCAAAAGAATTAGTGTTTGATATCACCAGCGCTACTACAAATGAGCAATTAGATAAATATAAAAAGCAAATTGAGTCACAGGCTGAATATGAAATGCGCTACGAGGATTTAAAAAGAAATGAAAATGGAAAATTAACATCATTTAGTTTAGCAATTAAGTTTCCTGATAGCAAATGGATTAAAGATTTTATGGTGGAATTAGACGATAATTCACATTTAAGTTTAATCGCAAAAAAGGACGAACTTATTTTAAATGTTCCAAAATATTTCATGGAATTTAAAATTGATAAGAATAAAATTGACCAAGGTTATGATGCTGTTTCAAAAGTCAATTTAAAAACTGCATCCAGCAATTCAGCAAATATAAAAAAGACAAGTATTAGTGAAGATCACACTCTTTCCTTTAAAATAGACGCTACTTCTACAAAGAAAGATCTAGAAGCTATTAAAGATCTTTTAAAAGAAGAATACAATGTGAAATTTGACTACAGTAAGCTGAAGTTTAAAAATGATAAAATCGTAAGGCTCAAATTAAGTCTAGACGACAAGAATGGTTATAAAGCCACTAAATCTGACAACGACACTGATGGTATCGACCCTATGTGTGTAACAGCAATCGTAAAAGGCGATTCGGCAAACTGGAGTCTTGGAAGCTGTGAAGAAAAAGCTGCTAATTCTTTTACAACATATTCAAGCAGTAATTATTTGATGAATGGTAAAGTAGACGAAGAAAGAGTAGACTCTTTGATAGCAACAATAAACGGACAGTTTAAGGCTTACCGATTAGATTCTTTGCAACAAATGGTGGAGTTTGATATGGCTCAGTTCGATTTACAAAATTTGGATAGCCTACAAAACATCATTCAAATGCAAATGAGCAAACAAAATTGGGATTCTATTCAAACCGACATGAATATTAGGTTTGAAGACTTGGATAGTATCACTTATAGTATTAAAAATATCAAATTTACCGATCCTCAAAACACTTTTATTTTTAGAAATAGTTTCTCTGGTCTTCCTACTACCCAAGCTGAAATACGCAGAGGTATCTTAACATCTGGAGAAAACCAGCCTTTATTTATTATTGACGGTAAAGAAGTAAGCGAGGAAGAAATGATGTCATTTAGTCCTCAATTAATAGAAAGTGTTTCTGTATTAAAAGATGCTAAGGATACTTCAATTTATGGCGATAAGGCCAAAAATGGTGTGGTAATTATTGTGACTAAGGATGACGACTTTGCAAAACTTGGCAAGAAAGCACGTGAAAAAGCAGAGCAAAAAGTACAACTTCTAATTTCTAGGCAGGAGTCTAAAAGAGATTCCTTAATGGAAAAAAGAATAGAACTTATCGATATGAAACGAGCTGAGTTAGAAGCAAGGAGAGAAGCTATTGTACTCAATAACAAAAATCAAATAAGGTTCCTAACTGATTCCACTTTAACTGACCAGCAAGTAGATGAATTAAACGCTAGTGGAAATTGGTTTCGTAATGAGCAATTAACCGCTCAACAAGTTGATGAATTGAACAGAACAGGAGATTTTAGAGTATATACGGATTTAGTTAAAGGTGATAGTTCAAACTTTATTTTACTTGACGTTACTAAGAAAGGCTTTGAAAAACTTGAAAAAGACCTAGAAGATGCTGGTCATTCTTTCAAGTTAAAGACTCATCGCATGAAAAACGGTAAGTTAAATAAACTGAAGTATGAGATCAATGGTTCTGAATATACCTATGTTTCCAAGACAGGTATCAAATTATTGAAAATTCAATTTGACGCAAATGGTAAAACACCGCGTGTGAGTATGATTCCGAATTAAGTTTGTAGAATTTCATTTAGATTCCTGTAAAACCCATTCTATTTTTTTAGAATGGGTTTTACTATTTCCTTAATACAGATCGGGCGCTCAAAAGCTTACATTTGAATAATGAAGAAGAAAGTATTCAAGGCACTTGCCAAAATAAATAAAGCGGTCTTACCCAGCTTTACAAAAAAGCGGTTGGATCTATCCAAAGCAAGCAAATGGCAAATGGCGCTTTTTGGATACAAATTATGGGTAACTAAAAATGCACTAGACTAATGTTTTGTAAAATACCAGACCAATTGGGTAGAATGATCGAACTCGATCAATTACCTGAAAGAATTATTTCCTTAGTTCCATCACAAACCGAATTATTGATTGATCTAGGATTAAAAGATAGAATCGTAGGAATCACAAGATACTGCATTCATCCTGCAGGATTAATAGATGAAAAAACAGTTGTAGGAGGAACAAAAAAAATAGTAGAATCAAGAATTCTTGAACTTCAACCAGACTTAATCATTTGCAATAGAGAAGAAAATAATCAAAAGATTGTAGAATTTTGTGACCACATCGCACCCACTTATGTTTCAGATATTGATAACTTAGAGCAAGCATTAGAGATGATTGCTGATGTAGGAGCGCTTACTGGAGCAAAATTTAAAGCTAAATCTCTCTCTCGCAATATTTTGAGTGGTTTTAAATCTTTAAAACAACCAGAAGTACAGCATAAAGCACTTTACTTGATCTGGAAAAAGCCTTACATGACGGTAGGTACTGGAACTTTTATTAATAATATGATGGAACAAGCAGGATTTGTAAATGCTGCCCAAGATCTAACCAGATATCCAGAGTTAGAAGTAGAGGAAATGATCAAGTTACAACCAGATACTGTTTTCTTGTCGTCAGAACCTTATCCATTTTCTACAGACGACATTGCAGAACTTAAGCTTGCGTTCCTGACAGCTCCTTCTCAAGATCCTGTAAAGCCAAATGTAATTCCAGATTTTAAAGTCGTAGATGGAGAATTGTTTTCTTGGTACGGATCTCGATTGCTCAAAACACCAGAATACTTGCAAACCTTGCAACCTCAAAAAATTGATCTCAGTATTTAAAAAGCACCAATTTTAATATTTCTTGTAACTTTGACTGTAACTTATATACAAATCAATTAAAGAATTATATAAATGAAAAAAATAGGCGGCTTAGGAATAGCAGGAATTATTTTAGGAGTTATCGTCCTTTATGGAATTTACTGGTATAACAGTACGGTAGGCATGAGCGAAGGTGTAAATAATGCTTGGGCAAATGTAGAAAGTAGTTACCAGCGTCGTAATGATCTTATTCCGAATATTGTTGCGACAGCTCAAAAATATGCAGAGTTTGAACAAGAAACTTTAACTGCAGTAATCGAGGCGCGCTCTAATGCGACTTCTATAAATGTAGACGCTTCAGAATTAACCGAAGAGAATCTTGCAGCATTTTCAAAAGCGCAAAGTCAAGTAAGCTCAGGTTTGGGTAGATTACTGGCTACTTATGAAAATTATCCCAACTTAAAAGCAAACGAAAATTTCAAAGAACTCATCAACGAGTTGAGCAGGACAGAAAATCGCATTAATACGGAGCGCAACCGCTATAATAATGCGGTAGGTTCTTATAACGTTAAAGTAAAAAAAGTTCCTGGAGTATTCTTTGCAGGTATTTTAGGCTTTGAGCCTGCTGCTTTCTATCAAGCAGATGAAGGTGCTGAGGTAGCTCCAGATGTAGATGCATTATTTGATAACTAAATCATGTCAGTAAAAGTAGAAGATTTTCTTACCGCTTCTCAAGAACAAGCCATTATTGAAGCTATACGCAAAGCAGAGTTGCTCACGAGTGGTGAAATACGCGTGCATTTAGAATCTCACTGTGATGAGCCTATTTCACGAGCACAAGAATTATTTCATCTACTTAAAATGGACAATACTAAAGAAGAAAATGGAATTCTTTTCTACGTGGCCGTTGATGATAAAAAGTTTGCGTTAATTGGAGATAAAGGTATTCATAATCAAGTAGGGGATGATTTCTGGAATGCTGTTAGAGATGTTGTATTATCTCGCTTTCGCGAAAGCGAATTTCAAAAAGGACTTATAGAAGGTATTGAACTAGTAGGTAAAAAGCTTGCGGTCTATTTCCCATGGCAACATGATGATAAAAATGAATTACCTAACGAAATCTCAGTGAGCTGATGCGGTATATTTTTCAAACCATTGTACTGATTTTGAGTTTTTCAAACCTTGTTGATGCTCAATTTGAAATACCGCCGAAGCCTTCTACTTCAAAGCAGCAACCTATTTATGACTATGCTGGTATACTAACAGATAGTGAATTTACATCTCTAAGTAGTAAATTAAAACGCTATGCAGACACTACTTCTACGCAAATAGTATATGCTGTTATAAAAAGCTCTAACGGAATGGAGCTGGATCAATTGGGCGCGCAATGGGGACAAAAATGGGGAATCGGGCAAGAAGATGAAGATAATGGTGTGTTGCTTATTCTCGCCGTAGAAGACCGACAGGTAGACATCAATACCGGTTATGGTATTGAATCTAGACTGTCTGATCTGGACGCAGAACGCATCGTAAATCGCGTCCTCATTCCTAACTTTAAAAATAAAAACTACTACGCAGGTCTAGATCAAGGAGCTGATGCTATTTTTCAAGGTCTGGAAGGTGAATTTACAGGTACACCACAATCCAATAATCAGATACCGTGGCAGTTTTTTATTTTCTTCGGTTTCTTTTTATTGATCATTATCATGCAAGCTAGAAACAAAAATGATGGCAACCGTAATGGAGGCAGTCGCAATGGTGGTTCATTGCTAGATGTCATTATTCTCAGTAATATGGGACGTGGCGGTTTTGGCGGTGGCTTTGGTGGCAGTAGCTCCGGTGGTGGTTTTGGTGGCGGCTTCGGCGGCGGTGGTTTTGGCGGTGGCGGCGCAGGTGGAAGCTGGTGATAGATTTTGTTATTCCGCTTTCGCCCTGAGCTACCTCAGGATAAATTTCCATTAAAAAATATGGAAAGCGAGATCCTTTAAAACTTCTGCGTTAATTTATTTTCAATAGATATGCTTGCTATTTATTTACCTCTTTAAACTAAAGTGTCCTTTTACCTTAAAAGATCCTCTTGAGTCTTCAATTTCTAGCAGAAACCAATAATCTGACGAAGGCATAGGATTATTATTATAGGTTCCATCCCAACCAGAGAAGTTCTTGCCGTAGCTTTTCAATAATTTACCATGTCTATCAAAAATGTAGAATGTTGCCTTATCAAAGGTGTCGATTCCGTCAACATACCAGACATCGTTAAAGCTATCGCTGTTAGGTGTGAAAAATCGTGGATAATCTATGATTAATACTATTTGCGGTGGCGTAGGTTCACAACCATTGCGATCGATCACTCTTACTTCATGAAAA
Source organism: Nonlabens dokdonensis DSW-6 (assembly GCF_000332115.1). Taxonomy (NCBI): domain Bacteria; kingdom Pseudomonadati; phylum Bacteroidota; class Flavobacteriia; order Flavobacteriales; family Flavobacteriaceae; genus Nonlabens; species Nonlabens dokdonensis. The sequence goes on along the minus strand of NC_020156.1, from coordinate 109,325 downwards.
CCACGACTTACATTTGTAAAAATATTACTTTCTTGTTCAGGACCATTATCTAGAACATAGAGATAATCACCTATACCGCTTACAGTAACAGTTATGGTATTTGGGTCGCCAAAATTAGTTGAAGCAACAAAATCAACCATCGCAGTCTCAGATTCTGTAACATCAAACGACACTACCGGACCTACACAGCCTAAGGAGCTTGTTGCTTGTACACTATAATTACCTGGTGTACTGATATTAATACTACTCGTCGTTTCTCCCGTAGACCAAAGAAAACTTGCGCCACTCAAACCTGCACTTGCGTTTATATTAACAAATCCAGAATTACATATAACTTGAAGAGGATCAACATCTGCTACTGGCAACGGATCTACTATCGCTTCAAATTCTCCTATCGAAACACATCCCAAGGTTGTTTCAGTAACTCTTACATAAAATGTTTCCTGTTGATTTACAGTTACGTTAGTATCTATCAATTCATTTGTGTTATTTTCTGCATCTGTTTGAGAGGTAAAGTATTGTACAGTGTGATTTGCAGGGTTTAGTGCGTTTAAGATGGTATTATTATTATTTGCCAGATTAGAATTACGAATTCCATCAAAATTATTGTCGCAACCTCTGATATTGTAACTACCAGAAGCTGCAATTTGTGGTGGATTTTGAACTTGTAAATTAAAACTAGCTGTAGAAAAACAACCGCTCGTAGAGTCTTCTACTCTTACATAAATAGTGGTATTAGAAGAAGTATAAGTATAATTAGAATTAATAGAGTTGGCATTAGTTTGCGCATTTACAAGCGTGTTGTAAAAACTTATCGTTTGAGTAGGCAACACTGGACTTATAATCTGAGGTATTGCATCATTTAGATTTGCGATTGCATTAGGATTATCACAAATAGCAAAGTTGGTATTATCGTTAAGTTGAGGCGGTAAATTTACTATCAACTCTAAAGGTTCAATTGCAAAACACTGTGATATGGTATTGAAAAATCTCAAATAAACTGTTTGAGGATTTACAGTATTTGTAAAGGAAGTATCGTTAGTAATAGGATTGAGATCACTTTCAGCATTGGCAATGCTGGTATGCCATGATAGGGTAGAATTGAAAGGTCTTGTTCCCACAATTTCTGCCTCTCTACTGGTAAGATCAAATGTATTGAAACCATCTAAGTCATCATCACAAACAGTAGATGCGGTAACTGCATTTGTGATAGGACTGTCTATTACGTTTATTAGTATATCTTCTACTTCAAAACAGTTGACATCATTTCCTACACGAGCATAGATAGTTTGTGGATTTGAAGTATTTGTAAAGTTAATAGGAAGTGCGTTGCTGTTAATTTCAGCATCAAAAATGGACTCGTGGAAGCTCACGTTTAGATTTGAAGTTATTCCTTGCCTTATTTCGTTAATAGTTAGTTGCAAATCCATTGTGGAAACACCATCATTGTTATCATCACAAATACGAATGTCTGATGGTGCATTATATGTAGGTGCTTCATCTACTACTAGTTGAAAAGAGTCTACGCCAAAACAAGATGGATCGCTAATGTTTTCTACTCTTACCCAAATTGTTTGAGGATCACTAATATTTTGATAAGCGGTGAACTTGTCTATCTCATTATTGCCGGAATCAGCATCAACAAGATCAGTAAAATATCTTGTGACTTTTCCTGCTTGACCGTTTAATATCTCTGTATCTCTGGTAAAAAAGAAAAAATCTTCTACATTGTTACCATCAGTTTCACATAATTGGTAAACACTAATTGCCGGAAAAATAGGTAAGGTGTTTACAATGATAGGTTGACTAACTATCGTTTCACAGCCTGTAATGGTATTTTCTACTCTTATGAACACAGTTTCAGTTTGGGCGTTGTAATTTGAGGGATTTGTGATGGGATTAAGTCCTAATTCTGCATCAAAAAAATCATTGTGATAGCTTATCGACCTATTAGCATCAGTAGTTATTTGTGCTTCCTGAGAAGTCAAGTCAACTATAAAAAAACCATCCTGATCGGTATCACAAATGATGAAGCCATTAGGAGTGCCAGCCACTGGTGCTGGTAGAACTGTGATATCGAGAGATTGCACATCGCTACAGCCAGTAGGAGCAATCAACTCTGCGTAAACAGTCACTGGATTAGTATTATTAAAAATAGAGGTTATAGGATTGAATCTATTATCTGCATCTGCTTGAGATAGATAATATAAAACATTATGATCTTGACCAAAAGTTCCTCTTACCGCATCATCAAATTCATTGAGTGGTATAAAAGTAAATAAATCTTGATCTTCATCACAATATGTTTGATCAGGAATAGGAGCAGATTCAAAATAAGGCTCAACAATTAAAAGAAACTCGGCAAACTCTGTACAAGTAGGACTGTTTATCCTGATGTAAATCGTTTGTGGATTTGACGTATTAAAATAACCCATAGTAGGATCAATTTGATTGACATCGGCCATTTGATCCATTTGAGTCTCGAAGAACTCAATAGTAACGTCATCTAAACCATTTATAATGGTAGTAGCAATAATATCCATTCCAAATTCTTCAATACCATCATTACTTATGTCATCACAAGCAATAAAATCTCTGATATTAGTTCTATCCAATAATAAATTAGTAAACAATTGTACAGGAACCACTGTAGCACAACCATTAGTATTAGACTCAAACCTTATGAAAATAGTCTGGATGCGTGCGTTAGTATTATTAAATGCACTCGGATTGGTTATTGGATTGACATCATTTTCTGCATCTTGCTGGGACAAATGATAAGAAATTGTTGAGTTAGAAGTTGAAGTGGTAAATTCTGGAATAATACCGGTCAAATTAAACGTAGCAAAACCATCATTATCGGTATCACAAGCATCAATAAACTCAAAGTCAGAATCTAACACAGGAGGCAACTCGACGTTTATAGTTATTTCACTTGTGGCAAAACATCCACTTAAGTTGCTTGAAATACGAGCAAAAATCGTATCAGGATTTCCAAAGTTAGTATATGGATTAAATAAACTTCCTGAATTATTAATCGCATCATTTTGAGTTAAATGATAAGAAATACTGACATTTGATGTGGAAGTAGTTACTTGAGAGTCAAATTGAGATAAATCTGTTGCTACTATTCCATCTTGATCATTATCACAAGTTGTATAAGAAACATCATTTGCGACTAGCACATCACTTACTATTAGATTTACAGGTCGTATACTTTGACATCCTGTGTTTAGATCATTAATGCGTATAAAAATGGTCTGAGGATTTGAAGTATTAGTATAATTATCTGCTAACTCATTAACTTCATTTTGCGCATCAGTTTGATTGCCATAGAACTGAGCAGTATAATTACCTGTAGGCAGTTGCGTGAGCGCACTCGTACCCAAAGTAATGAGATCAAATGATTCAAAGCCATCTGCGCTAGCGTCATCACATCTTTCTTGATCTGCAATGTTTATATTCAATTGATTAGGATCAATAGTTACCACGACATCATCTGTAATAATACAGTTGGAGCCAGGTAAAGCTACACTTATTTCAACTCGGTAAGTACCAGTTGTGTCAGCTAATAAAGTGCTATTAGTTTGCCCGATAATTTCAATATTGTCTCTAAACCACCTAAAAGTCGCTTGAGTGTTTGCAATACTAGCATCTAGAGTAGCATCAGCGCATGGAAATAAATCAGGACCTAGATCAACATCGGCTTGTAAACTTCCAGCCTCTATAAAAATAGCACTATCATATGCTGTAGGGTCAAAGCTAGACTGATCTGCAATTACCATTTTGAGATGATAAGTGGTGTTAGGAACAACATTTGCAGCAGCAGTCAAAGTGACCGTGCGACCTTCAAAATTAGTATCTCCTAAAGATTGTCCTGCAAAGAAATTAGGATTTGTTGCGGGACACTGTCCTACGACTACGGGATGGACCGTATCTATTCCTACTGGAGTAGAGGTTCCTGGTAAAACAGCTATGTTCTGATAAGTGCCGCCTAAAGGCCTAAGTAACAAGGCAAATCGATCACCTACGTTACAAGGGAAGTTTTGCTGGTACTCCTCTGAAGCGAGTAAATAATTAAAACTTATTCTGTTAGAAGTACTTATTAAATCAAACTCAATAACTGTTGCGTTTACCGTATTTGAAATGCCGGTAAGGCTTTCCAGGTCGCTATCTCCCGTCCATGCAGTTGTTCCATCGCTCAAATCGGTACTTACAATATTGTTTCCTATTCGGTTTCCATCTCCAGTGCTCAAAAAGAAACCATCTGTAAATGGAAAAGCAGAAGCGCCTTGTGAAAAACTACCAAAACTATTTAATCCATCTACACTACCATTGATATTAGAAGTAATATTAGTTATCTCAACACAGTCGTTTCCTAATGCTTGCTGCACTAGTTGATCCACTGGTAAGGATGTGGATGTGTTTATGAGCTGTGAGAAACCTTGAAAACTCAACAATAAAAATGCAGCGTATAATAACGGGCGACAGTAGATCTTACTATTCAAAATAAAGTTCTTTATTAATTTTTAAATATCATACAATCAATTGATTTTCAACGATGAGAACATCATGATTGAAACCAATTGAGAAGTCAAATATTATAATGAGGGATGGACAAATAAACGACATTTTGAAAAGAGAACGAAGAATTAAAAGCTTCATTATCACCAACTGTTATTATTTAACATAATTCAACCTATTAACTCGCTTTTCATCGAGTATATTTAAGTTACCAGCACGTTTTTACTATGTATATTTGCAAACTAATTTGAATAAATCATGGCGTTGAATAAGAATGGAGTATTAGGCTGGGCTACTTTAATAATGATCATCATCGGTATAGGTTTGATCGCTTTAGGAGCATACCGTTACACTGATGTAGGATTTGGTTTTGCTGCTATAGGAGTAGGCTTTTTTGCTATTGCATGGGTTTTTAATGCTCTTAAAGGTAGAGTATAGGTGAAAGAAGAGATTCATTTCAAGGATGTGAACACGTCCAAGTATAAAATTATCATGGGTCTTGCCTTGCTAGGATTAGCTCTAGCGGCTATTTTATTTTTCTTAAATGCGATATTGTATAGTTCCATTTGTGCATTAATAGCTATTACATTATTTTACATAAATAGTTTTGAGGGCTTTTCAACACGCAACTCGGTTTCCTACAGTTTAAAATCTATCACAATAAAATTAGTAGGTAGAAAAACATTTGGGTTTACCTTTAAGGAATTAGAAGTACTGGATCTTTCAGAAAAAGGTCTTTATATAAAATCAAAAGGGATGGATGCTGTTACGCTTTCGCGAAAGCGATATCAAGACGATTCTCTAACACAATTACACACAATTTTAAAAGAAAAAACGACATCAAATGAGCGACGATAAACAAGTAATTTTTTCCATGTCAGGTCTTTCAAAGACGTATCAAAGTACAGGAAAGCAAGTTCTAAAGAATATTCACCTGAGCTTTTTCTACGGTGCAAAAATCGGTATTCTAGGTCTTAACGGTTCTGGTAAATCTACTTTGATGAAGATTATTGCTGGAATTGAAAAGAATTACCAAGGAGAAATCAATTTCTTACCTGGCTATAATGTAGGTTATCTAGAGCAAGAACCGCAGTTAGACGAGAGTAAAACGGTTATGGAAATCGTGAGAGAAGGAGTTGCAGACACTGTTGCTGTTCTTGACGAGTACAATAAAATCAATGACGATTTTGGATTGCCAGAGGTTTATGAAGATGCAGATAAGATGGAGAAGCTTATGAACCGTCAGGCAGAGCTTCAAGATAAGATCGATGCATTAAACGCTTGGGAATTAGATACAAAGTTAGAAATCGCGATGGACGCTTTAAGAACGCCTCCTGGAGATGCTGAGATTAAAAACCTCTCTGGTGGAGAGCGACGTCGTGTAGCTTTATGTAGATTATTATTACAGCAGCCAGAAATTTTATTGCTGGATGAGCCTACAAACCACCTTGACGCAGAATCTGTTCTATGGTTAGAACAACACCTTGCTCAATATAAAGGAACTGTAATCGCTGTAACTCACGACAGATATTTCCTTGACAACGTAGCAGGATGGATTCTTGAATTAGATCGTGGTGAAGGAATTCCATGGAAAGGAAACTATTCCAGCTGGTTAGAGCAAAAAGGAGAGCGACTTGCCAAAGAAGAAAAAACAGCTTCTAAAAGGCAAAAAACGCTTAAACGAGAGCTAGATTGGGTACGTCAAGGAGCAAAAGGTCGCCAGACCAAACAAAAAGCACGTCTTAATAATTACGACAAGCTTTTAAACGAAGATCAAAAAGCTAAAGAAGAAAAGCTCGAGATCTACATCCCTAATGGACCACGTCTAGGAACAAATGTGATCGAGGCAAATGGAGTAAGCAAAGCTTTTGGCGATAAGTTACTTTATGAAGATTTAAACTTTGTCTTACCACAAAACGGAATCGTGGGAATTATAGGACCTAATGGTGCTGGTAAAACAACAATTTTTAAAATGATCATGGGTCAAGAACAACCAGACAAAGGATCATTTACGGTAGGAGAAACAGTACAGCTAGCCTACGTAGATCAGTCTCACTCTAATATTGATTCTGATAAATCGATATGGGAAAACTTTTCTGATGGTCAAGATTTGATCATGATGGGAGGAAAAATGGTGAATTCCAGAGCCTATTTGAGTCGTTTTAATTTCTCAGGAAGTGAGCAAAATAAAAAGGTTTCTACCTTATCTGGTGGAGAACGCAACCGTTTACACCTGGCGATGACGCTTAAGGAAGAAGGTAACGTATTACTACTGGATGAACCTACAAATGATCTTGATGTTAATACATTAAGAGCGCTAGAAGAAGGACTTGATAACTTTGCTGGTTGTGCGGTGATTATTTCGCACGATAGATGGTTCTTAGATAGAGTTTGTACACATATTATTGCATTTGAAGGAGATTCTCAAATTTATTCTTTTGAAGGTAGTTTTACCGAGTATGAAGAAAATAAGAAGAAACGTTTAGGTGATCACGCTCCTAAAAGAATACGTTATAAAAAACTGACTAGAGACTAGTTGTCTTTCTAGGTATTTTTAATTTTAAGCCCCAAGGATTTTCAAAATCTTTGGGGTTTTGTTTTTAAGGGTGGAATTAATTCTAGGCTTAGGAAAATCTCTGAGGTTATTTCATCTTAAAGCTATGAAGTTTTATAGCATCATACCAGAAATTTGAATTAGCAAATTATCATGGATCGGCGAGTCATATTCCCAGATATTTTTTAAGAATTAATTCAAGATCCACTCTTTTTTATAAAGCAACGCCTTAGTCAGGTGCTTATAAATAGCCGGAAACTCTTTTTTAAACAATTCGTTAGATTCAAAGTAGTACTCTGAAAGTACTGCCATAAACTCATATTGATTAGTAAAAGCGTAGTCTCTAAAAAATCTTGTGGCATCTACTTTTGCTCTTACTTCTGGCTTCATGAGTTCTCTCAGTATTTCTTGAGTAAATTTTTTGAAACGTGTTGCATCTACATTACTACTATGTTTACTTTCAAAATGTATCACGTGGGTAAATTCATGTAAACCTAGATGTAAATTATCGGTGGTAACATCCATACCTTCTTTAAAGTCCGGCCATGAAATCGCAAGAACTTTTGCCGTAGGATTAAATTCTCCTTTGTGCAACGCCTCATTAGTAGGGCTCATAAAAGGTTCAGGAAAAAACAATACAGCATTAAGCAGTGGATAAGCATAATTGCGTCTCCCGAAGGTCAATCGACACGCCACACAAGAAACGAGCACAATTTGTTCGTCAGTGACTTGATCATCATAGCGATGTTTGAATTGTTTGGCATCAATAAAAGTAGCCACTCTATGCTCAAATTCTTTTTTAAATTTTGAATTTAGATGTTTATAGAAAGGATAATTTTCTAGAATCCGCTTTCGCGAAAGCGGTAACTTGCGATGCGACAACAGTTGTCTATACCATAGAAAATCACGACTTATCTGCAGGCTGCGCAAGATAAAGTGGATGATAACCATGATTAACCCAAAAAGAAATGCACCAATGACATAGGGCGCCACCCAAAAAGTTTCAGAATTAGGTTGAACTACTAATATGTGAATCAATAAATTAATCGCGAGACATGAATATTTGTAAAATATACCAGAACAGTAGCATCAATGAAGAGAACAAACCGACTGCAGCTCCTACATATTGATCTGTATGGTATTCATGTACAAGATTTGATGTTTGATATAAAATAGATCCAGCAGCTAGGACAACCATAGCGCCACTAAAGAAAAGGCCTAGATCAAAACCAAAGATCATTCCTGCGATAATTAAACCCAAAGCTATTATGAAACCTACAGCAAGGATGCTTCTTAAGAAAGAGAAATCTTTTTTAGTCACTATTACAACAGCGCTTAGTGCTGCAAAAAGGGATATCGTTACAATACCAGCCTGACTTAATAAATTGCTGTCCTCTTGTCCTGCATATACTTCTTGATATTGAAGCGCAATTGAGATTAATGGAATAAAAATTATTGCATAGGATACTACGCAAAGGAATAAGCCTAAGTATTGTTTGTTACGATCATGTGATTTATGAGCCATTTTTTCGGCATAGCTTGTGGCCCACATGAAAATTCCAAGTACAATTAACCACGTCCAACCTTGCGTAAGGCTAAACATGAAATTTACTAAAGGCTCTATTTGTAAAAGCAGGCCTTCTACTACAACAAATAAGAGAACAGCTATTGCAACATGAGCATAGGTCTTTTTATAAAAAGCTGCCCTTACATCATCTGTAACAGTAGATAATGCTTCAAACGGTTGATCGTATTGAGGAAAATTGTCTTGATTCATAATTTTAAATAAAAAGTAAAGATAATTATTATGTACTTGTTTAACGTTAACGATTCATTTAAATTATTTTTATAATCAATTAAACTTTTTGACAAATTAGTTGTCATAGAATTGTATGAATAACACGCCTGATGATGAGATACTATCTTTGATTCTTGATGATGCGACAGCAAATCAAGGGTTTCGTATTTTAGTATCTCAAAATAAGGAACAACTCTACTGGCAAATAAGAAAAATAGTGCTTGTTCATGACGATACCGATGATGTGCTACAAAACGTTTTTATAAAGATTTTTAAGGGTATTAAAAACTTTAATGGCAACAGTAAACTGTCTACTTGGATGTTTAGAATCGCCTATAATGAAAGTATGACGTTTTTAAATAGAAAGGCGCGGAATTTGCAGTTGTCATCTCAAGAATTACAAGATCACCTGACAGAAAAACTTGAAGCTGATGTTTATTATACTGGAGATGAAATAGAGCTGGCTTTACAAAAGGCTTTAATCCAATTACCGGATAGACAAAGAGAAGTATTCAACTTAAGATATTATGACGATTTGAAGTTTAAAGAGATCGCAGAAATATTAGATCTTACGGAAGGAGCAGTTAAAAGTACCTATCATATCGCAGCTAAGAAAGTTGAAAATTATATTAAAGAACATTAAACTAAATGGCTTTTTAAGAGTCATAAGAATATGAGAAAGAATGATATACATAATAAGGCAGGTTTTCAAATACCAGATGGTTATTTGGAGCAACTTACTGATCGTGTATTAGAAAATGTTGAAGTAAAAGAGTCAAACAATCATGCTGGTTTCAAAGTTCCAGAAGACTATTTTGAGAAACTAGAAGATAAATTAATGAGTCATCTAGAGGAAGAACCTAAAGTTATTCCTTTAAATCAAACTGATTTAAGTAGTTCAAAGAAATGGTCATATCCTTTACTAGCTGTTGCTGCTGTATTTATAGGAGTAATAGCTTTAAATGGGATGTTCACGTCTAGTCAAAGTAATATGGTAACATTTGCTGATGTTGAAGATCAAGAAATTATAGAGTATCTAGCTCAGTCTAACTTTTTACAAGATGAAGAATCTATTGAAATACTATTTGCTGACAATAGTGTTTTAAGCGATATAAAAATAGAACAAGAAATAACAGATAATGAACTGTTAGACTATCTTATGGAAGATGGTTCATTAGATCAAATACTAACAGAATGAAATATATATTTATAATTATTTGTGCTTTACTTTCATTAAACATGACAGCGCAGCCGCCAGATCAAAGTGATAGAGAGAGCCGTAAAGAAGAGATGAGAAGTCAAATAAAATCTCTTTTAATTGCCCATCTCACTAAAGAATTAGACCTCTCAACTGAAGAAGCGCAAAAGTTTTGGCCACTTTACAACTCTATCAAAGAGGAGCGTAATAAACTAGAGAGAGAAAAAAAGATGCTAGTTAAAAAAATGGAAAAGTCTTTTGACACGATGACCGAAAAAGAAGCTCTAGTCTATGTAGACCAAATGGTAGCTTTGGATCAAAAAATAAGTGCTACTAACATTGATTACAAACACGACGAAATTATCGCTGTGATAGGCGCAAAGCGATTTCTTAAATTAAAAAAGGCCGAAGTAGACTTCAGGCGTAAAATGATGAAGGAATATAGAGATCGCAAGCGTAGAAAATAATGGTTTAGTTTATTTGGATAAAATCCTTTTTTATTAATTTAGAAAAGGGTTTTTGCTTTGTAATAGTTTTGTTCTTTACTCGCTTAGGTTCTTTAATTGTTTTCTAAATGCCTCTTCTGTAATTTCTGGAGGACGTTTTTGTTTTACGAGCCATTCTAATAAAGGACTACCATCCTTAATAGAAATAATACAGCAATCTACAAATGTACGTATTAAAACTAGCAGTAAGACAGCAGCGACTTCACTGCTCCAAAACATAAAAAAGCCGGCAAGAATCACTACAAATTGCTGTACAAAAATCCTAACATAAGGAGCAACCATGATTTCAGAGGCAGTTATATCCTTATATCTTTTTTCGTTTAAGAATACAGTAACTAAGTTGTATAAGTGAGAGAAAACAGTAAGTCCTAGAAGCAACCATATGTTTTCTAATTGAAGTACGTAGTGGTAATTTTCAATAATATTAAAGCCGCTTCCTATCTTTACAGAGCCTTCTATTTCTAAGTAAGTAAAAGCAAAAATGGATTGTATAGCTACAAAACCTCCATAATGAACGCAAAAGAATAAAATTTTACCTACGTTACTTCCTTTATGTTCATCACTATGAAAAGTAATAAAACTCATTTTGATAACCATAAATAGACCTATGATAATAGTTTCTAGAAAGTAGGCAAACAAAACAGCTATAGCACTTAAAGCACCAGTAAAATATAGAAACAAGACAAAAGCCGCAGCTATGTATATGTTTGAGTTGGCTTTATTGGGATATAAAACAGATTTCCACATAGGTAAGTTTATAAATCAAAAGTAAACTAGATGACTAATTTATGCCATGGGGCAACTGTCTTATTTTATTTATCAAAAAGTAGGCAAGCTGCTTTGTTAAAAATGATGGAGTGTTTATTTTTATCCAATATCTAATTGGTCATTATGAAAAATCTACTATTATTATTTTCATTTATCTTATTAACGAGTTGTAATCAACCTGCAGAAAAAGAAGTTGCAAATACGGACAACCCTGTAACAAGCAGTGAGACTTACAAGAAGTATGTTGCCGCTTATAATGACTACGCCTCTTGTAAGATGGAACGTCCTCAACTCACAAACGATTTCATGGAGAAAAAAATAACTTCAGAAGAGTTTACAGCAGCACTAGAAAAAAATGCCAAATCTTGTAATATCAAAAAGGAAATATTTAATAAATATTACCAATTACTGGAAGCAGAATTTGAAAAAACTGCTGCTGTAAAACATAAAATTATGGAAGAATAATCTAGAACAGTACTTTTTCTAGGTCTACGGTGTTTTGAATTTCAGTTTCATTATATACCAGTTTCCATCCCATACTAGTGCTCAAAATATAAATATTGCTCAATTCTGTTAGCAATCTATTTTGAGCATTTTTCATGACATCATCTTTCTCAATTTGACCTTTGAGATCAGATCGTATTTTACGTTTAATCTTATTGTAATCGCTGCCTTCAAATCTATTTACTAAGCCATTATCCATTTTATAGAAACTTATATTAGGATCTATAAGAAGCTCTGGTTTAGGTAGAGTAAAGTAATCGTTTTGTTTTGAGGATTAACCTCGTACTTCAACTTTTTTAAGTTATACGAAATTTGTGCCGTAGCATTAGACACAAGAAGCGCACTTTTTTGACTAGAAAAGAAATCCCAGCCGTACGATTTGGTACTTTCATAAGTGTAGACCTTGGCATATTTCATTTCTGTAACCACGAGTTTGCTTACGTTTTTAATCTCCTTTTCAATCAGCGCCGTTTCTGCAAGAAGTTGTTCTTTTTCTTTATTGCTTTCCATTAAAGATGTGATGGAATAGAAAATCAAAACTGCGATAAGTCCACTTATAACATATTTAAAAATATCTTTCATTTACAGATGTGTTTTAGGAAACTTACGTAATAATTCTTCTTTCATTTTTTGCACCTGAAATTCATGAGCTTGATGGTTGGTAGGCTTATGTTCAATCAGTTTTCTGTATTTTTCTACTGCTTTTTGTTGTGTTACGGTGTTTGTGTTGATACCGCTTTCGCGAAAGCGAGACCAAATAAAATCTATTCCTACATCGTTTAAATGAACCATATCACGCTTATAGAAACGATAGTCTCTTAGTTCATCCATCGCAATTTCATAAGCAGGAAAATATTGAGACGTGGTTTTCTCCACATGTGATTGAATCGCCTCGTGCAACCGAGATTTACTACGCTGGTTTTCTATAAAACCATCTTTAATATGTCGTACCGGTGACAAAGTAAAATTGATAGAAATATTTTTATTTATAGACCTTACTAGTGTCGTAATTTGGTCTAGATCTGAAGAAATCACTTCAATGGGAAGTAGTTCTTTTTTGAACTCTTTTTGTGGTTGTTTATGACAATTAGCTACAATGATATTCCTTTCTACATGTCGGTAAACCCAAGCGGTTCCTAATGTAATAAATAAATGTGTTGCTTCATGAAGAGAATTTTCTAGAGATAAGCGTGCGTTATTTAACTTATCGAGAAGCTGAGTAATGTCGCTATCATTCAAGTCAGAATGCGCGAGATAACAGAAATGTTGAGTGCAATCATTTGCAGTAAAAGCTACTTTATTTATAGCGCGATCTACCAGTATTTTCAAGCTACTAGAGTTAAAAATAATCCCGAACGGATTAACAGTTGTGTGAAATCCAAAATAAGATAATTTAGCACCTATATTTTCTGTAAAACAGCTGCCTAGAAGCACCACTTTAGAATTGTAATCTATAGGTGAGGTTATGAGAGCTAAAGGAATGACGGTACTTAATTTCATTATGGTTTTCAATATTTTTATAAAGGTACAACGTTAAAGTGCCACAACAATTTGCAACAAATAAACATAAATGAATCTTAACGATTAATATATCTAGTTTAAGACTATTTATCTTTAGTTGGTAATTGAGTCGTATTGTCTTTATGGCCACTGCTCATATTTGAAATAATAATGGAAGATAAAAATGTAGAAGAAGTAATTGAGACTAAATCAGAAAAAGAAGAGGTAGAAGATCAAGACGATATTCTGGTAAAACAACTTTGCGAAGGTCTTGACACATATAAGAAAAACAGACTTTCTACTTTTCTAAGCAGTTTTATGGCTGGTCTAGAAATAGGGTTTAGTTTTTTAGTGGTTGTTATTGTCTACAGTCTTTTTGATGGTAAAGTAGAGAAGGAGTTTATTCCGTATCTGGCTGCTTTTGTTTATCCGCTAGGATTTATATTAGTAGTTTTAGGAAAGTCGGTTCTTTTTACAGAGCAAACCTCGCTTCTAACGTTGCCTGTTCTAGGAGGAAAAAAAACGTTCTCTGACCTAATGGGCCTGTGGGGAACTGTAATTCTAGGAAATCTAGTAGGTGGTTATTTAATCGGCGCTTTCTTAGTCTGGATAGGTCCTGAGCTGGATATTATTACAAACTCTGGAATAAAAAACCTAGCCGAACACGTGAATCATTTTTCTAGGGAAGTCATCTTAGCGAGTTCCGTTTTAGCTGGCTGGTTAATGGCATTGTTATCTTGGATCATTACTTCTACGCATCGAGTGACAGGAAAAATTTTAGTCATTTACGTCATCACTTTTATAATCGCCCTAGCAGGATTACACCACAGTATAGTGGGAAGCATTGAAGTGTTTGCTGGTTTTCTTGTAACAGATGAAATTACGTTTATAGATTACCTGACCTTCCAAGGGACTTCTTTATTAGGTAATGCATTAGGTGGAGTTGTATTTGTTGCTATATTAAAATACGGAGCTTTTTTAGCAAACAATTCTGATTCAAAGGAATAAGGATTATTTTTTAGACTTTAATTTGGGATTAATTAAATGTAAAAAGATATAGTTCCACAAGTGCCCAAAGAACTAATGGTACCGCGATCAAAGTAAGAAATAGGGTAAGCCAGGTTTTTCTTTTTTCTCTTTTAACTTCGATTTGAAAAGCGTCTTTAGCGGCTTGAATTTGTTCTGGTGTAAAGGATTCTTTTCTTGTGCCTTTTTTATAGATTCCAGTCGCTCCATCCAGTCCTTTGAATTTCTTTCGGGACTTTTTAAGCGCTGCATTATTCTTCATCGCTGTAATCATTCCTTGTACTGAACCGCCAAAACTCATAGGTTTTAATTGAAATAGTTTAAAAGTTCTATAAACAACCAAAGACAAACAGGCAGAATAACAAATACAAACAGAATCCTTTTAAAAGCATTCCATCTATCTTTTTTAAGGTTGTTTCTAAATTGTGCTTTAGCTTTCTCCACTTGTTCGGCTGTGAAAACACGTTTCTTTGTTGCTGGTTGATACGTAGCAATGGAGCCTGTACGAGCATCTGTAATACGATCTGCACGACGTTGATCGCCTCTTGCACGTATACGGTCTATTTTGTCAAGTAAATGTTTAGTTGCTACTCCCATAATATATGAGTAGCTTTTGTAAGGGAAATGTTACAGTTTATTTTTAATAGAATCAATAAGTAAACGTAAAAATGGTAAACAACGATCATAGTTCAACGAATGATAGTCCATTCCTAAATTGATATTATTATAGTACGAGCTGATATTTTTCTTATAGAATTGTTCTGATTCAATTTTCCAAGCCTTTTCTCCAAGTTTTTCAGCAAGAAACCATTTTTCTAGTAAGCGCGCTGTCCTACCGTTACCATCCCAAAACGGATGAATTTGTGCAAATTTAAGATGAATTAACGATGCATGATAAAAAGTTTCTGTAATGGATATATTTTTCTTGACGAGTAGCGATAAATCTTCGAAAAATATATCAATTTCATTGTGTAGTTTTTCTGGTTCTAATGCAAGATATACTAGTCCTGAATTGTCATACACGCCCATTCGGTCCGTTCTGTAAGAACCTTGTTTATCTGTAATCAAAAGGCTTTTTGACAATAGCTTATGTGCATTTAGAAGATTACTTTGGTTGAGCGTGTTTCTGATAGCATAGGTATAAGCATTTACCAAATCTTTTATTTCTTCAATTTCTTGTCTGGGCTTAAACGCTTCTTTCGCCACTTCCGAATTGAGATAAGAATTTAAGTCTACAGAATTTCCCTCAATGTTTGCTGAATATACAGCAGAAGTTTTCACCCTAAAATCCAACTGAATATCTTCCTGACGGCTGTCATTTTCTTTTAGTAATTTATCAATGTCACCATCGATAGATTTGCTATAAGTTTCTAGATATTTTTGATTGGTGATTCTCATTCTATAGGTTACTGGTCTAAAAATAATATTTAAGTTAGTTATAACATTATTTGATAATTGCTAAGTATGTAATTATTCTTATAATTAAACTTATAGAATAATACGATTAACATGATTATTATCAGTTCTAATAATAACCTCAGCATCTTTCAAGAAATCCTTTTTACGTAAAATAGTTTGAACACCATTAAAAAGTGCTACTGCATCTTTACTATACATATAGATGGAGCCATCACTTTGATCCATTGCCATCTCATGGCCATCATATTCTCCTAAATTATGATTTTCTATACAAGTTCTCAATTTATCAACTAAACTGTAGAATGGATCTAGGGAGTTTAAGTTATAATTAAAATAAACAATTACCGCTTGTTCATGGACTACAAGTTCTTCATTACTAGCTGTAATGTTTAATTCTTCAAGAATTTGTTTTAGATTTTTAATAATTATAGGTTATGTCTTGAAGTTAAGTTTTACAAATTGTTCTTCACGTGATTTTCATTAAGTATTATTTTTAATGTAGCAAGTTGTGAAGTGTTGATAAATCGCATAGGTACAGAGGCAAATTGAAGTTTACTAAAGTAAATATCTAACATATCGCTCTTTTTATCTAATTATAAAATTGCTGCCCATTGCATTGATGTTTCAGCTATTTGAGTTTTACCAAAATAACCTTCATCATTCATCTTAATGTGCATCTCTTGATCAATTCCTTTAGTATTATTATATGCCTTACGCAATGCAAACCAAATTGCGAAAATCATAATTATTGGAAAAATGATTAATGGCAAAAATGAAATTAACGAGAAATCATCAAGGCTAAACTGTTGATCCTCAATAAATAAATCTGGTAAAATTGTCACTCCAGCAATCACAATAATGAACAACAAATAAATTGGACCTCGTTTTTTAAAGAATTGTCTCATTCGGTAACTGACAAACTCCTTTTTAGATATTCTATAAGCTATTTCTACTTCTTTCATATTTATTTTCAATCAACAAATCAACAAATCAACAAATTATTTAATCATTTCCTCAGCCGCAACAAGCGCAGCATCAATTCCAGCAGCATTTTTTCCACCAGCAGTTGCAAAGTGAGGCTGGCCACCGCCGCCACCTTGAATGTGTTTACCTAATTCTCTTACAATGCTACCAGCATTCAGATTCTTTTCCTCGATCAAGTTTTTACTTAAAATCACGGTAAGTGTAGCTTTGCCATCATTTTCTGCTCCTATAATTAAAAACAAGTTTTCCATATCTCGTTCTATGTCAAAAGCAAGTTCTTTAACTGATTTTGTATCTAAATCTGTTTTGGATGAAATAAAATTCACTCCATTAATCAATTGAGTACTGTCTATTAAATCACCTTTAAGGTTTCCAGCTTTAGCCTTTTTGAGTTGTTCTATTTCCTTTTTAAGAGCATTGTTTTCCTCTTGAAGAGCTGCAATAGATTCTGCTGGGCTTTTTGTAGGATTTTTTAAAATTTCTTTAATTTCTTCAAAGCTTTTAGATTGCTCTGCAAAGAAATCTTTTACTGCGTCGCTCGTAATTGCTTCAATACGTCGTATTCCAGAAGCTACTGCAGTCTCGTTTGTAATTTTAAAATGCCAAATGTCGGCTGTGTTTTTTACGTGAGTTCCTCCACAAAGTTCCTGACTTTCACCAAATTTAATAGTACGAACTACGTCGCCATATTTCTCGCCAAAAAGTCCAATCGCGCCTTCAGCAATAGCTTGATCATAGGTGTTGTTTCTATTTTCCTCTAGCGGCAATTGTTCCCTGATACGAGCATTAACAAAGTTCTCAATTTCTACGAGCTCTTCTTTTGTTACCTTAGAAAAATGAGAGAAGTCAAATCGCAAACTGGCACTTCTCACCATAGATCCTTTTTGCTCTACATGAGTACCCAAAATTTTACGTAATGCTTGATGAAGTAGGTGCGTAGCCGTATGATTTGCCGCAGTACGTGCTCGTTGATGAGCATCTACTGTTACTTTAAAAGGACCATCAAGTTCTTTAGGAAGGTTCTTAGTTAGATGAACAGTTTGCCCATTTTCTTTTTTAGTATCTATAATATAAACCGTGTCTCCACTAGCGCTTTCTATATAACCTTTATCGCCTGTCTGTCCACCGCTTTCTCCATAAAACGGAGTCATATTAAAGACTATTTGATATAATTCACCGTCTTTTTTACTTACTACTTTTCTATATTTTGAAATACGTACGTCACCAGAAAGTCTGTCATAACCTACAAATTCTTGAGTGTCATCTTCTCGTAAAGTTGTCCAGTCACTAGTTTCAGTCGCGCTAGCTTTTCTAGATCCTTCTTGTTGTTTCTTAAGAGCTTTTGCAAAACCGTCTTCATCCATCTGAAGACCATGCTCGCTTAAAATCAAACGAGTCAGCTCTTTAGGGAAACCATAAGTGTCATTTAATTCAAAGGCCTTTTTACCGTCAAGAACAGTCACTCCATCATTTTTCATGCTTGCAACCATAGAATCAAGAAGAGCAAGTCCATTTTCTAGAGTTCTTAAAAAAGAGGCTTCTTCTTCTTTAATTACGTTTAGAATAAGATTCTTTTGTGATTTCAGCTCTGGGAATGCGTCACCCATTTGCTTAGATAAAGTATTTACTAGCTGATAGATAAATGGTTCTTTTTTACCCAAATAAGTAAATCCATAACGTATGGCACGACGCAAAATCATACGTATCACATATCCAGCACCATTGTTTGAAGGTAATTGCCCATCGGCAATGGAGAAGGATACTGCTCTAAGATGATCAGCAATTACTCTTATTGCTATGTCTTCTTGTTCTGTTTTTCCATAAGAATGACCAGTTATGGTTTCAATTTCTCTTATTAAAGGCGTGAAAACATCAGTATCATAATTAGATTGCACGTTTTGCAATACCATAGCAAGACGCTCAAAGCCCATTCCTGTATCCACATGCTGTGCAGGAAGGTTTTTTAAATTTCCGTCTGCCATGCGGTTGTACTGCATGAAAACAAGGTTCCAGATTTCCACTACTTGTGGATGGTCCATGTTTACTAATGTAGCGCCATCTACCTTTGCTTTTTCTTCGTCACTTCGTATATCTACGTGAATTTCAGAACATGGTCCACAAGGACCTTGTGCGCCCATTTCCCAAAAGTTATCTGCTTTATTACCGTTTAAAATACGGTCTTCAGCAATCAGTTCTTTCCAGTAGTCGTAAGCTTCGGTATCTCGATTTAGATTTTCACTTTTATCACCTTCAAAAATCGTCACATATAAACAGTCTTTGTCGATACCGTAAACTTCGGTGAGTAATTCCCAAGCCCATGCAATCGCTTCTTTTTTAAAATAATCGCCAAAACTCCAGTTCCCCAACATCTCAAACATCGTGTGGTGATAGGTATCAACACCTACTTCTTCTAGGTCGTTATGTTTACCGCTTACACGCAGGCATTTTTGAGAATCTGCAACGCGGTTGTTTTTAGGATCTGAATTGCCTAAAAAATATTCTTTAAACTGGTTCATACCAGCGTTAGTAAACATTAACGTAGGATCGTTTTTGATCACCATAGGAGCGCTAGCAACGATTTGGTGTTTTTTGTTTTCAAAAAAATCTAAAAATGTTTGACGTATTTGTTTTGACTTCATTCTGGCTACACTAGCGGTTAATTCAATTTTCTTATTTTTGCTTAGAGGAATAATGTTTTTTAAGGATTCCGCTTTCGCGAAAGCGAGATCCAGAAACAACTTTTAATATTATATTCCGTTCTTAAAAGCAGCACAAAAATAGCATAATAAACCGTATGTCAAAGGTCAAGTACTACTACGATTCTGAAACACTTTCTTATAGAAAGATAGAGACTAAAAAAAGGAGAGTTTTTTTTAGAAGTCTACTCTTTTTAGTGGCAAGTTTTTGTTTTGGCCTAGTTTGCTTTTTGTTTGCCGATAGGTTTTTAGAATCTCCGCAATTAAGAAAAGCAAAAGGTAAGGTGGAGTATCTAGAATTGCGTCTGGATGAAATGCAGCAAGATGTAAATCAATTGAGTGCCGTAATCGAGAATGTAGAAGAAAGAGATAACACTATTTATAGAATTTACTTTGATGCAAATCCTATTCCTGCTGAGCAGCGTCAGGCTGGTTTTGGTGGTGTGAATCGCTATAAGGAATTTGAAGGACAGCCTAGCGCAAAAAAAATCATATCACTCAAAGAATCTATTGATAAGCTTAAAAAAAGAACTGCGATCCAGTCAGAATCTCTTGAAGAGATAGCGACACTCGCTGAAGATAAAGAGAAACTACTGTCTTCTATTCCTGCGATACAACCAGTGCGTAATCAAGATTTAACGCGCATGGCGAGTGGTTATGGTTATCGTACTGATCCTTTCAATAAAACTAGAAAGTTTCACTACGGTATGGATTTTACAGCTCCTAGAGGAACACCAGTTTTTGCAACTGGAGATGGAGTAGTGGAGCGAGCAGATGCCAATAGTTCTGGATATGGTAACCATATTAGAATTGATCATGGTTTTGGTTACGTGTCGCTTTATGCACATTTACGTAGCGTTAAACCATACAACGTACGACCAGGTCAAAAAGTAAAACGTGGCGATATAATAGGTTATGTAGGAAGCACTGGTAGATCTCAAGCACCGCATTTGCACTATGAAGTTTTCAAGGATGAGCAACGCATTAATCCTATAAACTTTTATTATGGTAACTTGAGCCCACAAGAGTTTAATGCTTTATTGAAAAAATCTCAAGAGGAGAATATTTCATTAGATTAATAAATATAAAGTTTTATGGGTCTGAAAAATTTATTGTTTTTTTATATCATAATTTTAACACCTTTAGGAATTATAATTTTTTGTAATAAAATGATGATGATAGATAATAGTGTGCTAGTATTTAGTCTATTATTTTATGCTTTTGTCTATAGAACTTATACAGATGGCAAAAAACTAGCCTCTAGAAATATTATTTCAGAATCAAGCATTTGGAAATTAGCTTTGCCAGGTACACGCTTTAAGTACTTTAAAGAGCTTTATCTTAAATAACCTAACTATGCATATAGAACTTCCTGAAAAACTGTACTACTCTATGGGAGAAGTAACAAAAGCGTTTCAAGTAAATGCTTCTTTGGTGCGTTTTTGGGAAAAGGAATTTGATGTTTTACAACCTAAAAAAAACTCCCGAGGTAATCGCAAGTTCTCTAAAGAAGATGTAAAAAACCTTAAAACCATCTACCATCTGGTAAAAGAAAAAGGTTTTACACTAGAAGGAGCTAGAGATTATATGAAAAACCATAAAAAGGAACTCAATACTATAGAGATCATAAGCAAGTTAGAATTTGTAAAAACAGAATTGCTTAAGATTAAATCACAGTTGTAATTACTTCTCGTTCATGGCTGTCTAATAAAGGTAAAACAGTAGATTTGTATTTCTTGAGTATTCTATCTAATTACTGCGATTTTAATGATCAAATTTGAGAAGCTTCCTTATACTTTTATAATTGCAGGACATATTGTGATCACCATTTTCATGATCGCAGTTCCCTTTTTAGTTAAGATTTTCTTTTATGCTGCGATTGTATATTTTGTATTGCGGCTACTTACGAGTGCCAACAAAAATAATGAGGTCATTCTTGCAGCCTGTTATCTTTCTTGTCTAGAGGTCTTTTTAAGAATGAATAACGCCATGTTATTCTATGAGATGATTAAATATTTAGTCATCATTTTTATGGTCGCTGGCCTGGCATTACGTGGATTTTCGTTAAAATCGATTCCTTTTGTATTCTACCTTTTACTACTTGTCCCCAGTATTGTAATAGCGTCACAAAATATTCCTATAGATGAGTCCTTGAGAAAAGCTGTTGCTTTTAATCTAAGTGGTCCGGTAACACTAGGTGTCGTTGCTTTGTATTGTTTTCAAAGGAGAATAACAGCTACTCGCTTAGAAGAAATATTAAAACTATCTGTTGGACCTCTGGTGATGTTATGCTTTTACTTATTTGTTGTCACACCAGATATTAGAGATGTGGTAACAAATACGGCTTCTAACTATGCAACTTCTGGTGGTTATGGTCCTAATCAAGTTGCCACCGCACTAGGAATAGGAATGTTTATTTGCTTTATTAGATTCTTGCGAATCAAGAGTTTGCGCTTAAATATTCTTGATATAATTTTATTCCTTGCTTTCACTTATCGTGGTTGGGTAACTTTTTCGCGTGGTGGTGTTTTAACCGCCTTTTTGATGATTGCTGCGGTAATATTTACCTTGTTCTTTTTGAGAAGATCTGAGTTTAGATTTGCATTTATACCTAAATTGAGCGTTATCGCCGTCGGATTAGTACTAGCTTGGGGTTATACCTCACTAGCCACAAGTGGTTTAATAGATAAAAGATATGCAAATGAAGATGCTGCCGGTAGAGCAAAGGAAGATTTATCCACCGGTAGAGCAGAGCTGATTACTATTGAACTAGAGGCATTTTTAGAAAACCCTATCGGTGGAATAGGTGCAGGAATGGTTAAATATTATAGAGCCAAAAAAGACGGTATTGTCGCGGCATCTCATAATGAAACGAGTAGGTTGCTATCAGAACATGGAAGCATTGGTATTTTATCTTTATTAGTATTGATCATCACGCCACTCATATTTCGACTATCTCACAAAGGAAACGTTTACTTTTACGCCTTTTTAATTTTTTGGATCGCAACGATTAATCATAGTGCCATGCGTATTGCTGCACCAGCGTTTTTCTATGGAATGGCACTGCTTTATGTTGTAAAGCCCAAGCTGAAAAAGAAACAAATTTCAGAAAAAAAGTTGCCAGAACTAGCTACTCTTTGATGAAAAATATTCTTTACATAGGTAATAAGTTAGCGTCACAAGGCAGGACAGCAACTACGATTGATACACTTGGACCGCTTTTACAAAAGGAAGGATTTAATTTAAGGTATGCTTCTTCAATAAAAAATATAAGTAGGCGCATGTTACACATGATGCGCATGACTTATGTTAATAGGAATTGGGCGCATGTGATGCTTATTGATACTTACAGTACAAAAAACTTTTGGTACGCGATTACTATCTCACGCATTTGCCGAAGTTTAAAAATCAAGTACATACCAATTCTTCATGGAGGCGATTTACCAAAAAGGATCATCAAAAACCCTAAAGCACTAAATGCATACCTAAAAAACGCTTATCAAGTAGTAAGTCCTAGTGATTATTTGATTTCCGCTTTCGCGAAAGCGGGATACCACAACCTTACTAAGATCAACAACTTTATTGAGCTAGAAAACTATCCATATCAAAGGAGGGAAATAAAAACTCCAAAGTTGTTATGGGTGAGGTCATTTGCTCAAATTTACAACCCAGAAATGGCGATAAAAGTTTTCAAACTCATCAAAGAAAAATACCCAGAAGCGACACTTACTATGGTCGGTCCAGAAAAAGATGGATCGCTAGAAAAATGTAAAATGTTAGCGGAAATCTTACAGTTGCAAATTGATTTTACAGGATTGTTGTCTAAAAGTCAATGGATCGAACTCAGTAAAAATCATAATATTTTTATCAATACCACTCGTTTTGATAATTTACCAGTGAGCTTAATTGAAGCAATGGCATTAGGCTTACCAGTAGTGTCTACAGATGTAGGAGGGATTTCATATTTGATAGAAAATGATAAAAACGGTAAGTTAATTCCAGATAACAATGTGTCAGAAATGGTGACTGCGATTAACGACTTGATTGAACAGCCATCACATTATCAGCAGATTACAAATAACGCTAGAGAAACTGCAACTTTTTATTCTTGGAGTCTAGTTCGACAGCAATGGAACGGCTTACTCCAATCTTAAGGTGTATATTTACGGTTTTAAATTAAATTCTTAGTGTCCAAATCCATACATTTTGAGATGTCCGAACGCAAGATACTACTACGTATCATTGATGTTTTTGTGGTTTTGGCATCCTTAGAATTGGTAGGGATAATTTTTGGGCTAGAATACTTTTCTATAAATGAACGACAGTGGATGTGGTCGGTGATTCTTGCCTTTTATTTGTTGTTTTTTGCCACTGTTTTTGAATTGTACAACTTGCAGCGTGCAAGTAGAATTACAGGTTCTCTAAAAAGTGCCATTACCGTAGGCTCTATAACTAGTTTATTTTATTTACTGACTCCATTTTTTACACCAGAGTTACCTGACAATCGTATCCAGATCTTATATTTTTACTTTGCGGTTACTTTGCCTTTGCTCCTTTGGAGAGCTATTTATATAAAACTATTTGCAAGTGCTAGATTTAATAAAAATAGCATCCTAATTGTTGATGCTGGCGAGGCGGCAATGGTTGCTCAATCGCTTCAAGATGTCGATCCTAATTATGATATAAAAGGTTATATCAACACAGGTCCTGCTGTCCAATCAGGACATTTTGTAGGAATCAAAGAGTTGTCTTTAACCGATGCTCATGAATTATTTAAATCTAGAAAAATCACTGAGGTAGTAGTTGCTAGTAGCGAAGTAGAAGGTATCACCTCAAATTTGTATCGATGGCTTATTGAATTAGTTGAAAG
The DNA here is from genome assembly GCF_000332115.1 of Nonlabens dokdonensis DSW-6. Lineage (NCBI taxonomy): Bacteria > Pseudomonadati > Bacteroidota > Flavobacteriia > Flavobacteriales > Flavobacteriaceae > Nonlabens > Nonlabens dokdonensis. The sequence goes on along the minus strand of NC_020156.1, from coordinate 84,978 downwards.
TGGTTATTCTGTGCGAGAATATACTCAGGTATATGAAGAAATGACCGATAGAATCCCAGTGCAATATGTAGGCAAGGATTTTTATAAATATTTTCCATTTGCACGCAATAATCAAAATCGATTATACAAAGTTTATCACCGAGCGTTTGATATTGTAGCTTCCTTACTAGGACTTATTTTCTGTGTTATATTAATTCCATTTGTTCTAATAGGTAATATTTGTGCTAACCGAGGTCGTTTATTTTATATGCAAGAAAGAGTCGGTTTAAACCGGAAAATCTTTAAGATAATCAAGTTTAGAACAATGGTTAGGGACGCCGAGAAGCTCGGTGCACAGTTTGCGATTAAAAACGACGTTCGCATTACAAGATTCGGTAAATTCTTGCGAGCAACAAGAATTGATGAATTTCCGCAGTTTTGGAATATTTTAAAAGGAGAAATGAGTGTCATAGGGCCACGTCCTGAACGAGAAGTATTTGTTGAACAACTTTCAGAGAAAATCCCTTTTTATGAAACGCGTCATGTAGTAAAACCAGGTCTTACAGGCTGGGCTCAAGTAAAAACAAAATATGGTGTTACTGACGAAGATCATTTGAGAAAGCTACAGTACGATCTTTTTTATATAAAAAAACGAAGTGTTTTTCTTGACATGAGAATCATTGTAAAAACTTTAAGTACTATTGTATTCTTTAAAGGGCAGTAGCTCCTTATAATACTGCAAAGATCTATTAAGTATAGAGGATAGTACTACAAATTATGTCATCAAACTATTAGGGTTGAGAAACGGAAATTAGGATAGAATATCAATTTTAATAGACGTTAAGTAGCTAATTAAAAAAGACACTTACTTACGTTTCATTTTACCTCTTCTAAAAACACTAAATAGCAAAATAAACAATCCCATGAGGCTAGCTATTCTTGCAATATAATCTCCATGAGTAGTATAAAAAGTCATTCCTGATCGAGGTCTAATAGAACCTTGTATAGCGCCTTCTTCCTCATAGCCTAGAGATTGCTTAATATTTCCTTGGTGATCTATGATGGCACTGATACCGGTATTCGCACTACGTGCGATCCATCTTCTATTTTCAATTGCACGCAATCGTGCAAGACTCAAATGTTGCTTATGACCTTGCGTGTTGCCCCACCAAGCATCGTTTGTAATAATCGCTAAAAATGTAGCACCGTTTTTAACGTAATCAGAAACATATTCTCCATAAACTGACTCATAACAAATTACAGGAGCAACCTTTGCAGAGTTATTCATTTCAAAAACAGTCCGATCTTCTTGAATAGTTTTTGTAGAAACGGTGCCGCCTAAGTCTAACATTGCATCGCCTAAAATAGGTTGCAAAACGCTTTTGTACGGGAAATTCTCAACTCCTACGACTAGTTTTGATTTGTGATAAATTTTCAATGAATCTCTCGCTTTTAGAAACATAGCAGAATTGTAATCATTGTACAACGTTCTACCGTCGCGATAAAGATTAGTCTGCGGATTCATTTGAGCGCTATCCCTTACTATTTCTGTAATAGAAACACCGCCTAAATAATTGACGTTAGGATAATCTAACAACGATAACCGCAGTTGATTCACTGCGCGATTGTATTCTAGCCGGTCTAAATTAGTTAGTTTGATATTATCAGCTAGCACCGTTTCTGGAGTAATTATCAAGTCGGTGAATTGGTCAGTTAGAGGTAATGCAAGATTGGTAATATGACTTACAATACTGTCATTAGTGATATAATATTTCTCGCTATAAGGATCAATGTTCGGTTGCACGATGACCACTTGGGTTCCACCTCCTTTATTTATTTCAAAATTAGAATAACTAATAATTTGAGAAATTAGGATAGGGACAATTACTAGAGCTAGAAGTACAGCAACTCGCTTAATGATAAATTGACGCTTGGAGATAATTTTGCTTTCCATTTTTTTTAATGGAAGTTTATCCTGAGGTAGCTCAGGGCGAAAGCGTAACACACTTAAAAAAACAAAAATATTAACCAGCCAGATCCATAAAGAACCACCAAAGGTTCCTGTATATTCATACCATTGAATCCAAGAAGTAGTCTCGCTAAAACCATTACCTAAGTTCAACCACGGCCAAGAGAATTCCCAGTCTAGATGCAAGCGTTCAAAGCTTATCCAAAGGCAGGCGAGAAAAGTTAGTGCAGCGCCTTGTGTGGCTTTTCGAGCTAATAAATGATAGCCTAAAAACACTAAACTCATCAATGCAGTATTAACTAAAACAGCAAACCACATTCCAAAAGGAGTAGAAAAATACAACCAGTAAGTAGTAGCCATATTCCAAATAAAGAAAGACAGATAGGAGAAGAGAAAGACTTTTCCAGCCGCTCTGCGCGTTTCATAAAGTCGTAAACGGCGTTCTACAATAAGCAGTGGCACAAATGCAACTAAAAGCAACCCTGCAAAACCAGAAGTAGGCCAGCCTAGCCAGAGAAGTATTCCTGATAAAAGAGCTAGTAAAAGGCTGTTAAATTTCATGAACTACAGAATGAATTGCTAAATTAAACTGTTTGAATAACAATAAAGAATAGATGTTATGAAACTACTTGCTAAAGACCGATAAATCTATGTTTACCGAGAAAACATTAGAATATAACGCCTCGCTAGAATCACCGATATCAGTTAATGCGTAGTCTACAGAGATTCCTTTGTATTTAAAACCTATTCCTATATTAGGTTGAAAAGTGGTGTTATCACTACCATCAAGCTGCTGGATATTCTGAAAATTTCCTGCGCCGGCTCTTACAAAAACTAAGTCGATGAAGCTGTATTCTAATCCTAAAGCTGGTGTGGCACTTACTGCACTGCTTGAGATAATATCATTAGTTTGAATGAAGCGCATGTTTAAATCTACCTCTGCAGTAAGAACGTGATCGTAATGAAAAGTAAATGTTCTAGCTAGACCTAATTGCAGTTTTGGTAATGTGATTTCTGTTGTTTCTGGTAAATCTTGATTTTGGTTTTCTACAGCGCCGCTTACTTGCTCAAATTGCTCTTCATCTATAGACCAAGTGTTATACGTAGTTGTGATGTCACGTGCCATAAATCCTACTTGCCAGTCACCTCTTTTGAATTGTAAACCTACGTCAAATCCAAAACCCCAAGAATTAGCAAAATCTCCTATCACACGACGTATCACTTTTGCATTTGCTCCATAAGAGAAACCGTCCAGTTTTGCTTCTCTGGCATAGGAAAAAGTAAAGGCCCAGTCTGCAGTAGAAAATGTTGAAATACGGTCGTAATTAATGTTTCCCTGATCGTCTATTAATTGAGTGGTATTTAAAATATCATCTACAGAAAATCGTATCACAGAAAAACCAAAGGAACTCACATCATCAATGGGCATCGCATAGGCGCCGTAGTTAAATTGAGCGATATTAGCAAAATAACTGGAATGCATCAAGGATAGTTCTTGATCTTGCATTCTTGTTAATCCTGCAGGATTCCAGTAAACAGAGTTAACATTATCACTGCTAGCAACCACCGCATTACTCATACCTAGCGCTGCCGCGTCTACTCCTATGTTTAGGAATTCGTTAGAGTAGGCTCTTGAGGTCTGCGCTTTCGCGAAAGCGGAAACAAGTACCAAGATGAAATAGAGAAAATTTTTCAAGCAGAATTTTTAATAAGTCGCAAATATCTAAGTTTCTGAGTTAATAACTAAGAAAATCTGTGGATATTGCCTAAAAGTAAACGAAACAGATCACGAAAAAACTGCATATTTGTAACATGAAGAAATGGGTTCCAAATATTATCACGTTATCAAATTTATTATGCGGTTGTATTGCTGCTATTTACGCATTTAACGACCAGTTGGTTTTGGCGGGAATATTTGTAGGCGCAGGAATATTTTTTGACTTTTTTGATGGTCTCGCAGCAAGACTACTAAATGTATCTAGCGAGCTAGGAAAACAGCTGGACTCACTGGCAGATATGGTAACCAGCGGCCTCGTTCCTGGAATTGTGATGTATCAAATGTTAAGTGAAGCAATTCACATGAATTTGACAACAACGGAATCCATAAACTTCTTTTTAGGTGAAGATTTATACTGGATCACGCATCCGTACACACCTGTTATAGGTTTTCTAATAACTTTAGGAAGTTGCTACAGACTGGCAAAGTTCAATATTGATACCAGACAGACCGATTCTTTTATAGGAGTACCGACGCCAGCAAACGCGATTCTTATTATTTCTTTAGGAATAATTGCTCAAGATTATAATAATGAGTTGACTTACTTTCTGACAAATCCGTACATTCTTATTGTAATTACATTGATAAGCGTTTATTTACTCAATGCAGAATTGCCTTTGTTTGCCCTAAAATTTAAACAATGGGGAATTAAAGGAAACGTGATCAGGTATTTGTTTTTGCTCATTTCACTAGTATTACTTATCACACTCCAGATTTATGCAGTTCCTTGCATTATCATTATTTATATACTGATGAGTGTTATAAATAATTTGATGATAAAACGCCAATAATATAGTACAAATGAAGAGTAGAAATAGAAGTCGATTTATAAATCATCCTGTTTTTTGGTTTTCATTGTTTGTTTTAATTATTAATGACCACTTTCTAAAGTTTCAATTTCATAATTGGTTTACAGGTAAATTATCTGATGTTGTAGGTCTGATATTATTAGCATTAGTTTTCGCTTTCTTTTTTAATGGAAAACCACTTAAATCTGTCTTGCTTTCTGGATTATTATTTATGTTTTGGAAAACGCCATTTTCACAACCGTTTATAGATGTATATAATGAAATAGCCTTCATCCAAATTTATAGAGTAATTGATTATACGGATTACATGGCTTTGGTAATTCTTTTCTTCTCCTACTACCTTATCAAAAAGAAAGAAGAGACATGTAGTATAAATTTCAGTTCAAGGAAATTGACCATACCTGCATTAGTGCTTTGTTCCTTTGCATTCATGGCAACATCACCACCTTACTACGCTTATAATTATCAAGCATCTACAGGTAATTTATATCTAAATAAATCTAGAAACGTACGACTGAGTAAAAGTGAGATTCTAAGCAAACTATCAGAACAAGGATGGCATGCCTATCAAGACACATTATTAATGAATCATAACACTTACTTGCGATACGAAGCAGAGCAAGAGTACATCAAGTTAATTGAGGCTGACTCATCTAAATATCAGGCAGATATTTTCAATAAGGAGTCCATTTATAGCGGCTACAAACAAAGAGTCGAAGAGTATAAGAAAGCCGATATCCATTCGGCTCATTATAAAATTGACCAATTAATCGTAGGTGAGGATACTATAAATGAATTACAGTTCTCATTGCTAAAACTTAAAAAGAATAAAACCAAAATAATTGTTCACAGTGCTAGGGTAAAACAGAACTTGTCTAAGAGCGAATTAAGAAAGCAATACTACAGGATTTTAAAAACTTATTTAAAAGAAAACCTTCGTAATTAATTCCTACTCAAAAATCTTCTTTTTCTGATAACTTAATGGCTAAAGAAGATACCTGAAGTTCGAGCCTTTTGATTTCGCGAGTCACAACATTTCTATGCATGTGCATCCACATATGTATTTTGATAACACTCATGGTTATAAAGCATAATAAGATGACACCTAAGTAAATGATGAGGTTATTTGTGTTTTCTTCATCAAAGCTTTGTATTATAAAGTAAATTAGGAATCCAAAAACAACCAAGTTAAAAATATTCATAGCAAGTACTAACCAGCTGTTTTTGCCTTTATACAAACCCTTAACCATTCCTAATAAGTTCTGTTCTTCAAGGCCGTCATAGAATTTTGCTTCTTCCTCAGATAATGTTTCTTTGATTAAGTGATCGATGTCTTCCATTTTAGTTTTCATAATTGTTATTTTTTAATCGTTTTTTTAATTCTTCTCTGGCGTTGAACAATCTGGACTTGACCGTTCCGATTGATATTTTCAATAAATCGCCAATTTCTTTTAAAGTATAGTTTTCTAGATAAAACAACCTGATGACATTTTGTTTCTCTATCGACAACTTTTTGATTGCTTCTAGAAGGTGACGCTTCTTCTCTTCATTTTCGGTACTTACAGCATCATCATTATCAGATTGCTCTACATGTAGTCCTTTATTCCTTTTTTGTTCAAGACTGTTGCGCTGAATGACAGTTATAGACTTGTTGTAAACTATTCGTAAAGCCCAATATTTAAATTTTGCTGGGTCATCTAGAGTATGCAATTTATCTATAATAGTAATCCATGATTCTTGTGCTATATCTTTAGCAAGATCTGCATCTTTAAGAATCCAATATGCCTTTTTACAGAATGTAGTATGCCATCTTCTAACTAAGATAGGAAGAAGCTTTTTCTCTCCTGCGGCAATCTTTTCTATAAGAATGGAGTCTGTCAATGATTGTTTTTTAAATCTTAAATAAAGATAGGTTACAATCTAAAGACAGCTATATTTCAAAAAGGTTCATTTTTTGATAAAGAAAATTGTAAATTTAGGTCAACAGGGTTCTATATTGTTGGCAAAAGCGTCACGCTCATGAATTACAAAACAACAATGCAATAGGAAAGAGTTAAAATGTAATTAGATTCATTAAAATAAAGTAGAATCTGGTTTCTAACATATTCCATTTATATTAATATGACAGTGAAAAAGATTCTCAAACTCTTATATAGTAAAGGCTTTTTAAAAATCACTCTAGAAGTAATTGAAAAGGCATCAAAAAATGCAGACCTTGATTTGCTGCTTTTAGGGTTGGTGTATAAAGATTTCAATATCAGAATAAAAGCAGTTGAAGAGCTATCAAAATATGCAAATCAAAATGATCAAGTTTATGAGGCAATTTGTAATACTATTCATAATGATATTTCTATAGTATCTATAAAAGCTATTAACTCTTTGGTAAATTACCATCCAACGGAAAAAAACAAGTGGATAAAAAAACTTCTAGATAAAAAAGGTAGATTGAAAAGATCTAGAATAGTAGGGACTAGTGGTGTCGATTTTGAATATTCATCCATCACGGACTCAAAAACGGATTTGAGGTTACATGTCGTTTTAGATAAGCTAAGAAGATCGTTTATCCCAAATAAGCCATGGTATCGATAACTTTTTAATCAATCAAAAATCTTCCTCTTCCTCAATTCAAAGTTTTGCCCTAAATAAACTCTACGCACCGCTTCATCTTCGGCTAGCTCTTCTGGCGAACCATGTTTTAAGATTTTACCTTCAAAAAAAGATAAATACGATCTATTATAGTATATCGAGTGCAATTTCACAGCGTATTTAATGTGCGAAACTTTTGCAATACAACTCAAGTTTATTTTTATATTCTATCGGTACTTTGAAGGATCTTGATGTGTATTAAAAACACTTCTAATTTCGACAGTTTGAGATTTTTCGTCTAGCGTATAAAATATGATGAAAGGAAACTTTTTTAGCGGTAGACCTCTTACGTTTTTATATCGAACTTGAAAGAAGGGATTTGTTTCTAGCAACTGATAAGCAATTTCAATCTCTGTATCAAAATCTTCAAGAATTTTTATAGATATCTCAGAATAATATTTGTATGCATTAGCTAGATCTAAATTTGCTAAAGGAGAAATGGTAAGCTTAAAGCCCATATTGATGCTTCAACTTTTTTAATGAACTTCTAGCATCCGTAAAGTCCGAAGTTTTTTCTTCTAAGCGATGACTAAGAAGTCGTTGAAGTTCTTTATTTTCAGAAATAAGGGCGTCGATAGAATCTTGCTTATTATTTTTAATGGATTGTAAAATGTTTATTACAGCCTCATCTTGTAAGTTGACGAGCCAGTTAATAAGATCTAGTTTTACTGTGTGAATATCCATAAATCAAAAATACCGAAAAATTATAATTAATAAAATAATTGTGTTTTAATATTTTAAATTATAATATGCATTATAAAATCAATCAAAAATCTTTTTCTTTCTCAATTCAAAGTTTTGTCCTAGGTAAACTCTACGCACCACTTCATCTTCAGCCAGTTCTTCTGGAGAACCGTGTTTTAAAATCTTTCCTTCAAACATAAGGTAAGTACGATCTGTTATGGCTAGTGTTTCTTGTACGTTATGATCGGTAATCAGAATACCGATGTCTTTTTTAGTTAGCTGCGCTACGATTCGCTGAATATCTTCTACTGCAACAGGATCTACTCCAGCAAACGGTTCATCAAGTAAAATAAATGTAGGATCTGTAGCAAGCGCTCGTGCGATTTCTGTACGACGTCGTTCTCCACCGCTCAATAAATCTCCGTTTCTGTTACGTCGGTCTTGCAAACTAAATTCTTCTAGCAGTTTTTCACAACGTTCTTTTTGCTCCTTTTTAGAGAGTTTAGTCAGTTGTAAAACACCTAGAATATTTTCTTCAACGGTCAGTTTTCTAAAAATAGAAGCTTCTTGAGCTAAATAGCCTATCCCACTTTGAGCACGCTTGTACATAGGATATTGAGTAATCTTTGTATCATCCAGCCATACATCGCCTCCAGTAGGTTTTACGAGTCCTACCGTCATGTAAAAAGAAGTGGTTTTACCAGCACCGTTAGGTCCTAATAGGCCAACTATTTCTCCTTGATTCACTTCATAAGAAACGCCTTTTACTACGGGACGCCCTTTATATGATTTCTGTAAGTTATCTGCTCTTAATTTCTTTTGCATGAAACAAATTTAATGGTTTTGAAATCAATTTTTACACTCCTAATGAGTTCTTACTCTACACTAATTACTAAATTGCATTCCTAATTGAAATTCAACAACCTAATTATGGAACTTCCTAGATTTCTTATGGGCGATAACGTTCATTATCCTGAAGATATTTTTGTCATTCACTTAGATTATCCACGTTTTATCATTAATCTCAAAGACGACAGCGTAGAATTTCTTGAAGAAGTAACTAAAACTGACAAAGAAGAGCTCGAAGAAGAAACTAAAAACCTCATTGAAGAAGCAAGCCGCTTTTACGATGAGCAAATGGAATTGTACGAGCAGTAATGGAAGACGTTAAACAATTAGATTGGGACATCAGTTTATTTCTCAACGATTGGGGAAATGATGCGGTAGACCTGTTTTTTAATGTGGTCACTCATAAATTCTATGCGATCCCATTGTATCTTTTTGTTCTATATGTTTTATACAAGAAAATAGGAACTCGTAATCTGGTTATTGCGCTGATTTCTATTGCTTTACTAATTGCTTTAAGTGATCAGCTGGCAAATTTATTCAAAGATAGTTTAGAGCGATTGCGTCCATTTAGAGAACCAGCCTTAGAAGGTTTGATTTCTAAAGTAGGGAAGAGTGGTGGTACTTATGGATTCTACAGTGGCCATGCGAGCAGTGCGGTTGCTTTGGCAACTTTTCTGTGGTTTATATTGAGGCGCAACCATAAAACCTTAGGATTTGTGATGATGATTTGGGCTGCTTTGGTGGCTTACAGTCGTGTCTATTTGGGTGTACATTATTTTGGCGATGTGCTTATGGGCAGTTTTATGGGCTTGCTTTTAGGACTGTTTTTTGCTTGGGTTTACGCTTTCGCGAAAGCGAGATATGGAACATCCACCACCATAATTTAAAGCTTTATGAGAAAGCAATTTCAGTTTCAAGTGCTCACGGAATGGAAAGCAGGAGTTTTCCAGAACGCTAAATCCCATACCTCTAAAATTGCTGGAAAATCTGAATTAGAAATATCTGCAGCATCAGAGTTTAAAGGCGATGCATCATTGCACAATCCGGAAGATTTACAGCTCAGCGCATTATCTTCCTGCCACATGATGTCTTATTTCTACGTGTGCCGTCAAAACCGAATAGAAATATTAGATTATCACGATAACGCAAAAGGAACTTTGGAGTTGAAAGAGGATTCTAGCGGCGGTTTTACACAAGTGGTATTGCATCCTATAGTAACTTTAAAAGATGCTTCTCAACAGGAACTCGCTTTGCAACTTCATGAAAAAGCACACCAACTTTGTTTTATAGCCAACTCTGTCAACTTCCCGATAAAAATAATTCCTAGAATAGTCCACTAACTATTTTATTGGATTTTACAGTTTGCTAATTAATAGTGGTCGACTTTTTATTAATTTAAAACATCAAACGACAACTTAAGTCCAGAGATAACCATGCTAGTTCCTATAATAGCGATGATCAATCCCATCAATTTACCAATTACTGAAATCACATTGTCACCTATCTTTTTTGCAATAACGTCACTTAAGGAAAAGGCGATATAGTTCAAAAGACACATCAAGGCAAATACCACAATAATGACCGCAATGTTAATGTAAGAAGTAGTGTTGGCTACAAAGTTAGTTGCCGTTACTATGGTTCCAGGACCTGCGAGAATAGGAATGGCAAGTGGAGATATTGCAATATTTTCATCATAATTAACCGTTTTGAGACGTTTAATATTTGACTTTTTAGATTGTAACATTTGAAAACCAACGAAAAATATTAATATTCCACCAGTGATTTTAAAGGCAGGAATTGTTATACCGAAAAGATCAAAAATGTAATTACCGAGTAATACAAAAACCGACACAATAATAAATGCGACTATTACTGCTTTTAGATTGATTCTTTGTTTGGTTTCTTTATCAGCACCATCAGTTAATGATAGAAAAATAGGCATATTAGAAATAGGGTTCATGATGGCAAAAAAGCCAGTGAACACTGATAACGCAAATGTCATTATTTCATTCATGAATCTAGATTCTTAAAATCACTTGATTTAAAAAGAGCAGTTTAGGCTCTAATTTTCAGCGCGCAAAAGTAATTAAAAGAAACCTTGTGCAATTTTTTTTGAGGTATTTTTTAATAAAACTTCAAAGCTGTTTCCGTCATGTGTTTTGGTATATCAAAAGCATCAACTAGGTGCTGACTTTCTTCTTTGAGTTCTTTACAAAGTTTTTGCACCAATTTATTAATAGATAAAGATTTAGAGCCAGAAATATAGTCGTGTTCCAGATACCAACCTTTGTTTTCTTCTATACGATGTAAAGCATATAGATTCTTTAAAGAGGTGAGTATTTCTTTAAGACTTGCATCTTCTTGTTCATCAATTGTGGCAATAAATCGTTCTAAAACAATGCGATCAATATAAGCGCTTGCCATATCTATCAAATGAACTTGAACATGTAAAAAAGCATCATAGCTGTCCATGCCTTCTTTTATCTTTTTACTCAATCGCATGGCTAGCGAGCGCAATGAATATTCTTCACGATAGGTAAAGGCTGCTAGTTGAAAATCGTTGCTTAATAAATGCTCTTCTGACGTGTCTCTCGTCACTAGCGGATTCAATTCACTGAGATTAGTAGAAGCAATGCTCGAAATATATTTTAAGGTATCCCACCAATCCATTTTACCAAATTGCTTTCTGAAATAGGTCAACCTACTTTTTGCAGTAAGTTGTAACAAGACTGTATTATCACCTTCAAATGTGGTGAAGATATCAGAATCTGCCTTTAGTAAATCAAAGTACATCTCACTTAAATACCCTTTTCCACCACAAGCTTCTCGACAGGTTTGTATGGTCGTAGTTGTATTCCAAGTACTCAACGCTTTTAATCCAGCGGCAAGAGCTTCCATTTCCTGAGCATCATGGTCTGCATCGCTAGTATATTCTTTCAGTAAATGATCATGAGCAAAATCATAGGCATAAGCATTTGCAATTAAAGGCATTAACTTTTTTTGATGCGTAGGATAATCCATAATGGATTGTTCTGGTTCTCCTGGTGGACCGAATTGTTTACGGTCTAAAGCAAAATAAACCGCCATATTTAATGCTTTTTTACTAGCCATATTTCCCGCAATAGGAACACATAAACGTCCACCTACTAAAGTACCCAACATAGTAAAGAATCTTCTTGACGGACTTATTATGGGGCTAAAATATTGTCCGTCTTCATCAATATCACCAAATTTATTAAGCAGGTTCTCTTTAGGAATACGTACAGAATTGAAATGTAAGGTTCCGTTATCTACGCCATTTAAACCCATTTTGTGACCGTTATCTCCTATGGTAATTCCGGGCATAGCATCGCCTTGCTCATTTCTTATAGGAACTAGAAAGGCATGAATACCATGTTCTTCACCATCAACTATTAACTGTGCAAAAACGGTAGCCATTTGTGCATGCAATCCAGCATTACCTATGTAGGTTTTTCTATCGTGCTGGGATGGCGTGTTGATGATAAAGCTATTAGTTTCGGGCTGATAAATGGCCGTAGTTTGTAATGCTTTTACATTACTACCATGATACATTTCTGTCATGGCAAAGCAACCTGGTAAAGCCATAGTACCTATATCTTTTAAATACTTATCGTGATGATAAGTTGTTCCAAGAGATTCTACACTACCACCGAACAACCCAAAATGAACTCCAAATTTTATGGTAAGACTTAAGTCATACTTAGCCAGTTCTTCAAAAACAGCTGCATATTGCACCATAGAATCAGATCCGCCATAAGCACTGGGATAGGCTAGTTTTCCTAATCCAGCATCGGCAAGTTCTTTAGTCCATTTAAAAACTTTCTCTTTGCGAGTAATTAAGTCGTCATCATAACTTTCTATAGCTTCTTTATGTTTATCTAGAATATTTTGTACACGCGTTTTTAAATCTGCATTGTAGTGTTGTAATAAAGTTTTTAATTGTACTGAATAACCCTTTTTAGGTTTATTAATGGTGAAGGTTTGATAGCCTTGAACGGGATTTGTTTCATAAACAGATCGTATGGCTTCATGACTGGCAATACCCAAATAATTCTCAATATGCGATAGAGATTGTTTGGTTTGATCATTCACCCATTCTTCAGAATTTGGATTCTTTGCTAATCTTTTACCTAGAGTAAATAAATCCATTTTTGCAGCTGGATCTAGAACATCTGCATGATCTTTTATATAACTTTTCCAGTAGGCCAATTCTCTTGCAGATGGCGGATTTTCTGGATTCAACCATTTGTAAACTATTAATTTAGTTTCTTCCTTTATAGTTTTGTTTTGGTCAATCTGTTTTTTAATGTAAGCGATCTCATGCTCTTCCAAAACATCATCTGCCCAAGCGATATATAGTAACGGAATAAAAGGCAATAAAGAATCTGGAATGGATATAGATGTTTTCATAAATACTTAATTTGTGAATCGCTTTTAAACTGCTAGTAAGATAGTTTTGAATTATCTATTATAAGCCTTATAAAATCTTAAAACTGTTAGTAGATGTTAAATAGCACCGCATCGATCCTTTCCGACCAAAATTCGCTCTCGCTCGCTTTGCCCACCTTCCCATCCCAGAAATTTGCCTTAGCAAATTATCAGGGACCAAGGAAAGGAGTTTCAAAAAACAGAGGTTTGAAGAAACTCCTCGCCTGAGAACAGGCGAGGACAGATTGACTTCTCGGCAACGCCGAGACGCAATCAGGAGTGGTTGAAAGATGCCTGAAAATCGCACCAAACTCATTCAACATTACAATACTTTTTTATATCCTCTAACAAATGCTCCAACTCACCAAAAACATACTGATTCTCATACCTCAAAACCGTAAATCCCATACTTTTCAAATCCTGATCTCGCAATTCATCTTTTTTTAAATTGACCAGGCCTATCATGATAATCTCCATCCAATTCAATGATCAATTTATATCGTGCACAATAAAAATCAACTATGTAATTTTTAATAGAATGTTGCCTGCGAAATTTCAATCCATGAAACTTTTGAGTTTTTAATTCATTCCATAAAAAGGCTTCGGAAGGTGTTAAGTTTTTACGGAGGGATTTACGGTTTTTTGTTAGATGAGGTAAGTCATGAATGGGTTTCCTGCGTTTCATGATTGGAAATTAATGAAATAAATTTAGATAATAAAAAGCATCGCATCGATCCTTTCCGACCAAAACTCGCTCTCGCTCATTTTGCCCACCTTTCCTTTTCCAAGGAAAGGAGTTTTAAAGAATCGAGATTGAATAAAACTCCTCGCCTTAGAAAAGGCGAGGTGGGATTTCGCAGAAATCTCGGAGTGGTTGAAAGATGTTAGAATGAAAGAGTGAAGATTATTCTATCTCACAATACTTTTTAATATCCTCTAAAGCATGCCCCAACTCACTAAAAACATATTTATTCTCATATCTTAAAACCGTAAATCCCATACTTTTCAAATCGTGATCTCGCAATTCATCTTTTTTTAAATTGACCAGGCCTATCATGATAATCTCCATCCAATTCAATGATCAATTTATATCGTGCACAGTAAAAATCAACTATGTAATTTTTAATAGAATGCTGCCTGCGAAATTTCAATCCATGAAACTTTTGGGTTTTTAATTCATTCCATAAAAAGGCTTCGGCAGGTGTTAAGTTTTTACGTAGGGATTTTCGATGATTTCTAAGATGTGGCAAATCATGAATAGGTTTCCTGCGTTTCATGTTAGGAATTTAATCAAATTTACTTAGATAATTTTATGCACCGAATCGATCCTTTCCGACCAAAATTCGCTCTCGCTCATTTTGCCCACCTTTCCTTTTCCAAGGAAAGGAGTTTTTTTGATATAGAGATTGAATAAAACTCCTCGCCTGAGAATCTGCATCCGACGAGCTTTTTCAGCGAGAGGAATGCACAAGACAGGTTCAGCAGCTTTGCTGCAAACCAAGAGTGGTTGAAAGATGCTAGTTTTGAGAAAAATCTCTAATCCATTCCCAACATCTCATCCACCGTATTGGCAGTGACACTATGATAGTTGCCTCTTGCCGTTTTGTAAATTTCTTTTGCTTCTTCTATTCGTTCCGCTTTCGCGAAAGCGGAAAATAAAGTAGTCACATACCAGCGACGACCAACGGTATTTAAAAACTCAGCGATTTTAGCGTCTACGTTATTACCATGATAGCCGTTCAAAATAGATTGCTCATACCAAACCATGGTGATGTAGGAGTTAGTGGAATGAGTAAAGTCAAAGGTATTATCCAATTGCTGCATTTGTTCTACAGAAATATCCTTTGGGAAATTACGGACGAAGTGCACCCATTCTTGTGGTGTCCAGTTTTCAGTTTTAGTAACGTCTATTCTGTTTGTTTTTAAGAACTCTTCTAGCGTTTTCTCTACGTTAGAAAAAGCATCAGACTCTATAACAGCGGCGTTTGCTGGAATACCAGGCTGGTAAATCCATTCCTCAGTATTGAAGGTGATGTTGTTTTTATCTAGTAAATTCTCGTTGAGGTAAGTGATGAAATCTTCAGTATTTGTGGTGGAAAAAGCATTCTTTTTAAAATATGATTTTAAGAAAGCATCCATGTTTTCACGACCTACTTTTTCTTCTAGCGTGCGTAAAAAGAGATAACCTTTATCATAAGCAATACTGTTCATTCCATCATCTGGATTACGACCTTTTAAATCTAGTTTTAACTTCGTGTCATTAGGTGATTCTTTTAGAGCTTCTAGTTCATCTTCAAGATCTTGTCTACCTATTAAGGCGAGCATATTAGCACGGTCTTTTCCGTACAATGCTTCCATGATTCTAATCTCAAAATAAACGGTAAAACCTTCATTAAGCCAGAAGTCGTTCCAAGTGGCATTGGTCACCAAATTCCCAGACCAAGAATGCGCCAACTCATGCGCGACCAGCGATGTCAAACTTTTATCGCCTGCAATAACCGTAGGAGTCGCAAAGGTCAATCGCGGATTCTCCATACCGCCAAAAGGAAAACTAGGCGGCAATACAATCACATCAAATTGCTCCCAATCATAATCGCCATATAGATTCTCTGCCGCGACAACCATTTTTTCCATGTCTGAGAACTCTTCTTGGACTTTATCGAGCATGGATTTCTCTGCATAAACTCCAGTTCTATTACTTATTGCTTTATACTCAATATCACCTATAGCAAGTGCAATTAAATAAGCCGGAATAGGTTGTTCCATTTTAAAATGATAAACGCCATTTTCGTTCTTTTCCTTAGGATTCTCGGCGCTCATAACAGCCATCAATTCTTGAGGAACTTTTACTGTTGCCTCATAAGTAATACGCACTTGTGGACTGTCTTGAATTGGAATCCAGGTGCGTGTTAGAATCGCCTGACCTTGTGTAAATAAAAATGGATTAGTCTTATCAGCTGTTTGTTGAGCGGTAAGCCATTGTAAGGCTTCTGTTTTTGCCGTGGTAGAGTAGGTGATGGCTATTTGCTTAGTGTCTTCTTTAATGGCAACGGTTAACGGTTGACCTAAGGATTCATCAAAACCTCCTAACTTAAAATCAGTTGTTTCACCATTTTGAGTAACGCTTTCAATTTCTAAATATTTACTGTCTAGAATGATTTTATTGCTACCGTTATTCTCAATATCATAAGTTGCCGTTCCACTAATGACTTGGCTTTTAAAATCTACATTGATGTCTAGATCTAAATGAGTGATCACAGCATCATTAGGTTGTGCGTAGGAATGAGGTTCTTGTAGGTAGGTTTTTGCATTCTCTTCAGCTGGTTGTGTTTGTTTGTTTTCTTGGCAGCTTGTGAGTGCCAATATGCTAGTAAGAATTAGAAAAATTGTGTTTTTCATGTACATTGTATTGATAGTGTTAAAATCATGTCTTATGCTCTAAATCGTGAATGCAGCATTGTATTTGCTGAGTATGTATCAAAAGTTATAAATGCAAGCAAAGTGATTAATTGTGTAACTGCATTTTAATCGAAGTTCTGAATTCTAATAAATTAGAATTATTGTCTAAAATTATCACTGTAAATTGTTCGTACTCCAACTTTGATATGCCATTTGTACAATAATTTAAAAACCTTTTCTAAATCCTTTTTTCAAAAAAGCGATGTTCATTGCTCTTCTCGGAAAGATAATTATTAATAATGAAAACATTAAAATAATTGTTAATGAGGTTTTATTTAAAAAATTTATAGATAAGTTCTTATTTAAAATTTCAATCTCATAATAAAAATAATTAAATGTAAGTGCAAGAATTGATGCAAGCAAAGCGATAGGAGAGATAATAAGAAAAGCTGTTCTGAATCTATAAAAAATATAAAATTCAGTTTTGAAATTAGCCATCGACTTTATGAATAACTTATCAGTATCTGTATGGATAGGGAAGGACCTAAATAAATTTTTAATTATTTGTGTCATAAATTTGTGACTAGGTTTTATTCTTACTTTATAACTTTTGTAAACTTTTTTATATCCTTTTGTAAATTTTTTTCTGTTACTAGAGGTCAGTGGGAAGTTATTTACAAAATTCTTGATATCTTGTAGTTCTTTGTCTTTCGCAACCACTAATAAAGCATCGATGAATAATATAATTGAAACTATTGAAATTATTAGCCAGAAATTAAATATTCTATTAAATGGCGACTTTTTAATTTCATAATCGTAAAAATCAGTTGAAGTAATGTTTTTGATTCTAAAGTTAATTGAATTAATCTTAGGTCTCTTTTTAGAATAAATTCTAAAGTCTATTTTCTCATTTTGGTTTAGTAAGTCAAAAGAAATGGTAATAGTTTTATCTTGAATTTCAAATAATAGTTTGGTTGAGTTATTTGAAGTAGTTAAACTATCTATATGAATATTTAAATTTATCGTTAATGGTTCAACAATGTCTCCTTCTATTATTGATTCGGAACCATTTTTAATCGATATCATACTTTCATATTTGTTATATATTTTATTTGATTCTTCTAAGTAAATTGTTAAATCTGAAGTCTCATTGATAAATTCATAAGCCTGCCAGTATCCAATAAAAGCCATTAATACCACAAATAATTTCTTTAATCCAGAATATCCTATTTGAGCTAATTTTTTTTCAGGTGACATTATTTTATTCGATTTCAATGTTTTTATTTTCGATTTAATAAGGGTTTCATTCAATAAATAAAATTTATCCTTTTTCTTATAAATTTTCAAGTACTAAATTCGAAAACTCTATAAAATTAAAAATTATCACAACCCCAACAATTCCCCAGCCGCGTCAAAAGGGCTTTTCTTTTTGCTCAATACTTCTTTTTCTAAAACAGCCAGTTTTGCGATCACTTCTGGACGGTTGTAGAAGTTGGTTTTAATAGCGTCAATTCAATCGTAATCCTCATTCATTAATTTCTCCATTCTCCAATCAGCAACTTTCAATATTCTTATCATTCTATTTGCTGATTTTGGATGATAAGTACATCTAGATTCTTCAAAACCAATCCAATCAGGAAAGTAATTTTTAGCTAACTGAAAAATACTTTTATCAAATTTACTAGAAGAAAAGTTTTCTATTTGACTTTGTGTACCTAAAACTAATTTCGTTCTGTGACATAATACTGATTTAAAAGGCTCTGTCAAAGGATAGCGTAATTCCCACAAATTTTCATCTTCCCAAAAAAATGCGCCGGACATACCTTCATATTGTAATTTGGGATTTTTTATTTCTAATTTTTCAGGAAGTTTATTCCTATGAGTCCAGAGTATTTTCCAATACCATATATACAAAATCACATTTCTCATTAGCAATAATATCAGTCAAAGTTTTACTACAAATCACAACCCCAACAATTCTCCAGCTGCGTCAAAAGGGCTTTTCTCTTTACTCAAGACTTGTTGTTCTAGAACAACAAGTTAAACTAACTAAGTTGGGAGATTTTGAGTAAGATATAAATATACTAAATCATTTATCTGTCAATTCCAGTTTCTTGCAATTATTACACAATATCGTTAGAATGATATTTGATCATCTCACTTCAAAACCACCTCATAAATCCCATTAAACAATTCTGAACGTATTTTGAAATTACGTTGAGTAATAAAGATCACAATTCCCCAGTTTTTACCTCTGTTGTAACAAAGTATGGAAGACTGTCCCATGGAATCACCAGTTTTTGCATAGATTGTATTCTGGATGTCTATAAGGATATTGGTTCCTAATCCTAATTGTCGATCATCCTTGTTGTAGTAGGTAGTTTCACAAAGTTGAGCTGCTTTTCCAGCTTTTGTTTTATTATTTAATATGGCTTTTAAAAACGTAACCATATCTGCTGTGCTTGATTTCAACAATCCGGCTGGTGCAGTTGTGTGCCAGTTAAAAAATTCTTGTTCGCCACCATCTTGATTATAACCTTTGGTAAGGTTAGGAACATCAAATTCTTTTGTTAGCGTGTTAGTTAATTGATAAGGCGTGATTAGTTTTTCTGTGATGATCTGATCGTAGCTTTTCCCATAAACCTTTTCTAGAATGTCTCCTAGCAACACATAACCGATAGTAGAGTAGCGATAGCTTCCATAGTCGATTAATTCTGTGCAATTATTTATGATCGCGCTGATATCTTCTTGAGTAACTCCATCAATAGGTTGTTGTGAATTTGCAGCGATTAGTTTGCCAAAATCCAGATCTTCCAGTCCCGATTGATGTGACGCCAGATCTGATATTTTAATTTTGTTTTTAATGGCGTCTTGTAAGACATATACCTCTGGTAAATAATCGTCTATATAGTCCTCTAATTTAATTTTATTCTCCAGAACCGCTTGTGCTAATAAGTTTGCGGTAACCAGTTTTGTGATAGAAGCAATTTCAAAAACCGAATTTTTATTAATATCAACCGTACTTTCTTTATGGTTCTTACCATAAGCGGTGTAAAACTCTTGATCGTTTTGAATAAAACCTAGACTTATGCCAACTTCAGGATATTTCAAATGCACCTCTTGCACAATAGAATCTATTTTTTGAGTAATGTCCTGTGCATAACAAATTGTATTTAGTAATAGGAAGAATGTAAACATTGGAATGGAATTTTTCATAGTATCATTTTTTAAGATTATTATTTTAATGATACAAATATGTGGCAAGACATCATCCTATGCGACCGAATGCAAGTAGTCGAACGAATTCTTCTAATAAAATGAGTATGAGTAGTTTTAAGTATAAGTACGAATAGTTACAAACAGCTTTATTACAAGCTCTTACGATAGGAAGTAGGTGTAGTTCCCGTATGCTTTTTAAAAGCAGTATTAAAAGAAGATTTTGAATTAAAGCCAGATTCATAGAGAATTTCAAGTACCGTCCACTTATTTTTTGAGGGATCTTTAAGCATTTTCTTAGCGTGTTCTATGCGATAGCTATTCACAAAATCATAAAAATGCTGATTCAATTGATGGTTAATGAGCAGAGATAATTCGCGCACAGGAATCTCAATGGCATCAGAAATATCTTGAATAGTTAGCCCAGGATTCAAATAAGGTTGCTCTTCTTCCATGTACTTTTTTAAAGCGATGAGCTCTTCGCTTGTTTCGTTGGTGTCGTTATCTTCTTCCTGTTCATCTTCAGAGATAATATGCTCTACCAATTGTAGCTTAGAATCTAAGCTTCTGAACAAATTAGGATGCGTCAGAGCTTTTAATAAATACCAACTTATAATTAATAACTCAAATACAAATAATCCTACCGTTAAAGAGTCACTCCATTCTTGATATTCTGAGAATTTGAAAATATTTTTCAATAAAGCAATTCCGTAAAAAATAGACAAAGCCACGGTAAATTGAAACAACCAATTAAAAGTTTCTATACTTTCTCCAGCATAATTTTCTAAGTATAATCTCTTAGCTTTTTTTATGTTTAAAAAAGCAAGAATCAAATAAACAGCTATCTGAATATGAATTAATATAAAATTAAACTGTATTTCCCACATGGATTGAATGTTGCTCAAGAAATCTACTTTACCTAGCAAGTCCACAGCATAATAACGCGGAATCAAGATTGTATTCACCAGTAAAAAAGGAATGATGTGTAACAAGTGAATCCACTTCAGTTTAAAATCTGAATAACACGCCGATTTTACATAGAGATAAAATGTAGGTAATTGTAAAAAAATGAATAATGGTCGCAACATTTGAAGGTTACCAACTTCAGTAAGGAATGAGTCGATCACAACACCACTTATATCAATCGCTGTCCAAATTAAAAATAGTGCAAAAAGCCTATTGCTCAACTTATTTTGAGTCTTTACAGAAACTAAAAAAAAGGATAGTAAAACCGCTAGGAAGATGGTTATTACCGCTACAAGACTTAATAAATTTGATAGATTCATTATTACTTCCTTTTGGTTCTAGTTCTTTTTTAAAAATTTAATTAATTCTTTTAATTGTCTGAACTAGTTCTTTCAGATTGGAACTAATTTCTTCATCTAATTTCCAGCTATAATTGTTTTGGTTTTCAAAATCGGTTAATTCATTATCATTACCGTCCAGAATTATCCTATTTGTTTTGTTTACAGTCAAGTTAGATTCTAATAGATGTTCAATTTCAGAAATATCATTATGAGAAATATGTACGACTTTTTCGTTTATTTTTATGGTATCAAAATTAAAAACACCTAAATTATTCATTTCGTTTTGTTGTGAAGGCTTACTAGATCTATAAATTAGTTTGAAATTTTCTGATCCGTTTCTAACTAATAAAGTCCAAGAGTGTCCTTCAATTGGTACTGACGTCATTTCGCAATAAATCCATTCAGGTGTCCAATTTACATCAAAATCACATGTTAGGAGTTCTTTTATTTTAAAGTAATATTTTATGGAATCGGTAGTTATTTTCAATGTTTTTTTATAAATGACTAGCATTATTTCTTCAAATTATCACAACGCCAACAATTCCCCAGCCGCGTCAAAAGGGCTTTTCTTTTTGCTCAATACTTTTTGTTCTAGAACTGCCAGTTTTGCGATGACTTCTGGACGGTTGTAGAAGTTGGTTTTAATGGCGTCTTCTATTGTCTGATGGAACCAGTAGAGTTCTTGCGCGTTGCGTTTATTAGTAAAGCTGCTGTTTGCGGTCGCGTGAGTTTGGTAATTATTGATTTCTTCTATTACTTCTGTGATCCCTATGTTGTTCAATCCGCTACAAGTCAGTACCTGTGTAGGCCAGCCGTGGTCTTTTTGCGGCATGAGGTGTATCGCGTTTTTAAATTCCCGTCGGGCATGTTTTGCGGCGGTTTGATTCTCGCCATCGGCTTTGTTAATGATGATAGCGTCTGCCATTTCCATGATGCCGCGTTTGATGCCTTGTAAATCATCTCCAGCGCCTGCGAGTTTGAGTAGTAAGAAGAAATCGGTCATGGAATGTACTGCAGTCTCGCTTTGTCCTACGCCTACGGTTTCTACAATGATAAAATCATATCCTGCGGCCTCGCATAAAATGATAGCCTCGCGTGTTTTGCGAGCTACGCCACCTAATGTGGTTCCTGCTGGACTTGGTCTTATAAAGGCTTGGTCGCTTTTAACCAGTTCTTCCATTCTGGTTTTGTCGCCTAATATACTGCCTCGTGAAATGTTACTGGATGGGTCTATGGCGAGTACAGCGACCTTTTTACCACGTTCTATCAGCTGTCTTCCTAGCGATTCTATGAAGGTAGATTTTCCCACGCCTGGCACGCCGGTTATTCCTAATCTAAAGGATTTTCCAGACTCTGGTAAGGCTTGTTTTATTATTGCTTTCGCGAAAGCGGAATCACCACCAGCAGTACTCTCCACTAAAGTGATCGCTCTACTCAACGCGCTAACTTGACCAGAATGCAGCTCGTTAAATAATTCATTTACGTCAAGCTTTTCTTTCCTGCGTCTAGCGTTAGGATTTATATGTGAGTTGGTAGCCAATTAAGCTGTTGGGTTTTTCTTCATACCGATTCTACCACCTAACCAAGCCATAGGAATGTATGCGACAAGCACGTCCAAAGCCGTAAACCAAGTAGGACCTGGTAACATGTAGTTAACAGCAATGCCACCTAGCAAAAACAATCCACCTACGATCAACGCCATTTTCATATGATGTGATACAGCAACTTTTGCGGCGATCAAAGCACCTACTAGTGTTCCCACGGCATGGGCTAAAAACGGAAATAAGAAATACTTAGGTTCTAAATCGGGCATAACTCCTGCGTAGGCATCCATATCATTAATGTCGATTCCAGGAACAGGGAAAAAGCTATGACCAGCATTGATCAACAGCATGTTCACTACGCTTCCTACAATCCAGCCTGCAACAACAGCGATAATATTTCTAACAATAGGGTTCATAAGGGTTGGGTTTAGGATTTAAAAATACTAATAATAGTTGTTACTACAGCCAAACCTCACAGGTTTCCAAAACCTGTGAGGTTGGATTTTAAATGGAAAATTTTCTATAATGCTAAACCCCAAAGATTTCAAAAAAACTTTGAGGTTAGCTATATTATTTCTTGGTAAATCAGAGTTTATTTTAATTAACAGTCCATTTCTTTACATGGGTCGTGTCCCCAATTTTTTAAACTGTATCTCCAGTTACTTTCTTTGATATCGCTTTTTGGCTTTTGCGCGCTATGTCTATGCACATAACCTATTACTTCATTCATGTGATTGTAATTAGTGTCAGTAAGCTCGTCTTTCTTTTTTCTTTTGATCTTGATGATTTTGCGTCCAGATTTATGACCTATGGATTCGCCGTCACCGCTGTCTTTCCCAACACTTTTTGATTTATCGGTATCGAGCCAATCCTCTAACTCGCTAGGTGTCATGTTGACTACGTTATAAAATTCGTCGTAAGTTTCGTCTTTGGTTCTATCGCTCATAATTTTTTCTTTTAAGATAGAATCTTTTTACAGCTCCAGCTGTTAAGGACTTTTGAAATGAGATAATTTTAACGCCTAACTCCTTAGGTTTTAAAAGCGTTTGGGTTTGCGACTCTCAAAGCGAAATGATACTACAGTATATAAAGATTACCATAGCTATTGTCATCTAAATTCAAAAAAAGTTGCCATTGATTGTTATGATGGATCTCTATTAAATCTTCACAAAAATTGATACCAGCATCATCAGTCGAAGTGTTGTAAGTTTCACTATTATAGATCACCGCATTAATTAATATCATCTTTTCACCATAATTATTAATGTAAGGAATGTATTGAAAAAAGTAGTTGGATTGAAAATTTGCGGTTTTAATCCCATCAAAAACTCCATTCTTTACAGCTGTATCATACAGAGTTCTCATTTGTTTCACTTGTTCTTTAGTAGGTTTCCAACGATTTGCCGTTACTTTTTGAGAATCAAGTTTAAGTATGGCATTTACTAGAAAACATTCGTTTGCATTTAGTTTTAATTCTTTAGATATTTTATTATTTGCTTTTGTGGTTTCGTTTTCTTGTCCTAACAAATTTTGATGGAGTAAAATAAAGACTATTATTAAATAAGGATAAAAAGACAAATGTTTCATAATCAAATATATGCAAAATGCCTCACTTTTCAGTAAGGCATTTTTGATGTTCTCGCTTTCGCCCTGAGCTACCTCAGGATAAACTTCCATTAAAAAGACGGAAAGCGGAATAATTATAATTCTCAGAAATAAATTAAGCTTTCTTATCTAAAACCCATTGTCCATTATTAATTAAAGGAAGTGCCGCTTTATACTTTACCTCTTTAGTCTCACCGTTCATGATGTTCTTGATAATAACTCGATCGTTACGACCTATTTTAGGCTGGTCGCGTACAATGGTTTCAGTCACCTGCGGTCTTTGTTGCTGGCGACTCGCGCCTGCGCCTACTGCTCTTGCTTGTGCTGCTTGCTCGTCGCTATTTAAAACTTCTTCTTTTTGAGTACTCGTTTTTACAGCCTGACGTTGTCTCGCTTCACTAATTGCAGCGGCATCTCTGGAAGGAAGGTCTCCTTTAAACATGAAACCAATAACATCTTTGTTAACCTTGTCGATCATAGATTTGAACAACTCAAAAGCTTCAAATTTATAGATCAATAAAGGGTCTTTTTGCTCGTGTACGGCCAGTTGGACACTTTGCTTTAATTCATCCATTTTACGCAGGTGTGTTTTCCAAGCATCGTCAATAATTGCTAAAGTGATGTTCTTTTCAAAATCAGTCACTAAGGAACGTCCTTCAGAATCGTAAGCCTCTTGTAAGTTAGTTGCTACGTTTAAGGTTTTAATTCCGTCTGTAAATGGAACAGCGATACGCTCATAATTACGCTCGTCATTTTCCATTACATTCTTAATCACAGGATATACCTCAGAAGCGGTGCGCTCCATCTTTTGTTTATAATGCTCGTAAGCCGCTTTGTAAACAATGTCGGTGATGGTTTTATCGTCCTTAGACTCAAACTCTTCTTTAGAAATAGGGCTGCTCATAGAGAAGAAACGAATCAATTCAAATTCAAAATTCTTATAGTCTTGAGCCAGCTTATTTCCTTCGGTTACATTTTCTGAGATATCATAAATCATGTTTGCGATATCCACAGCAAGACGATCACCAAATAACGCATTATGACGTCGCTTGTAAATCACTTCACGTTGCGCGTTCATCACATCATCATATTCTAGTAATCTCTTACGAACACCGAATGCGTTTTCTTCTACTTTAGTCTGCGCACGTTCTATAGACTTTGAAATCATAGAATGCTGGATTACCTCGCCTTCTTTCATTCCTAGTCTGTCCATAGTTTTAGCCATACGCTCAGAACCGAAAAGTCTCATTAAGTTATCTTCTAGAGATACATAAAATTGTGAGCTTCCTGGATCTCCTTGACGACCAGCACGACCACGCAGCTGTCTATCTACTCGACGAGAGTCGTGACGTTCTGTACCGATAATGGCAAGTCCACCAGCGGCTTTTACTTCGTTTGATAATTTGATATCTGTACCACGACCAGCCATGTTTGTGGCAATCGTAATTTGTCCTGGATTTCCAGCTTCAGCAACGATATCTGCCTCGCGTTTATGTTGTTTTGCGTTCAGGACATTGTGCTCGATCCCTGCACGTTGTAATGTCCTACTTAATAATTCAGATATATCAACCGAAGTCGTACCTATCAACACTGGACGACCAGCTTCTTTTAATTTTATTACTTCTTGAATTACTGCGTTGTACTTCTCGCGCTTTGTTTTATAAACTAAATCTTGTCTATCATCTCGCGCGATAGGTCTGTTAGTAGGAATTTCTATAACGTCTAGTTTATAGATCTCCCAGAATTCTCCAGCTTCTGTTACCGCAGTACCAGTCATACCAGCTAACTTCTTATACATACGGAAGTAATTCTGTAATGTAATGGTAGCAAAAGTTTGTGTTGCGTCTTGGATCGTTAAGTTCTCTTTTGCCTCAATTGCTTGGTGCAAACCATCGCTATAACGACGTCCATCCATAGCACGACCAGTTTGCTCGTCTACGATCTTAACGATCATCTCTGTTTCTACTCTAAAACCTCCAGCACCATTAGGAACTTTCTTTTCTTGAGCGTCAACGATGTACTCCGTATCTTTTTCAAATAGGGTATAAGCTTTCAATAACTGGTTCAAAGTGTGAATACGTTCTGATTTTACAGAGAATTCACGGAACAGTTCTTCTTTTTTCTCAGCTTCTTCTTCTTTAGAAAGTCCAGCGCTCTCGATACGGCTTATTTCCATACCTACTTCTGGCATCACGAAGAAGTCTGGCTGGTCTTCACCAGAAAGGAATTCTATTCCTTTATCACTTAATTCTACTTGATTGTTTTTTTCATCGATAACAAAATAAAGTGCCTCATCTACTTTAGGCATTTCACGATTGTTATCTTGCATGTAGAAGTTCTCTGTTTTTTGTAGTAAGGTTTTAATTCCTTCTTCACTCAAGAACTTAATTAATGCTTTGTTTTTAGGAAGACCACGATAAACACGTAGTAACTGTTTTCCACCTTCTTTTAGATCACCATCTGCAATGAGTTTCTTTGCTTGCGCAAGAGTCTTAATCAGTTCCTTTCTTTGAACTTCAACAATATTTGCAACTGGTTGTTTTAAAACGTCAAATTCTTGTCGATCTCCTTGTGGAACAGGTCCAGAAATAATCAAAGGTGTACGTGCATCATCAATAAGAACCGAATCGGTTTCATCAATAATGGCATAATTATGCTTGCGTTGTACTAGATCTTTAGGGGCGTGAGCCATGTTATCACGTAGGTAATCAAAACCAAATTCATTATTGGTTCCATAAGTGATATCAGCTAAGTAAGCTTGTCTTCTTTCTTCAGAATTAGGTTTGTGGTAATCGATACAGTCTATAGTAAGACCATGAAATTCAAATAAAGGTCCTATCCATGCACCATCACGTTTTGCTAGGTAATCGTTTACCGTTACTACGTGAACACCATTACCGGTCAATGCATTTAAGTAAACAGGTAAGGTAGCAACAAGTGTTTTTCCTTCTCCAGTTTGCATTTCAGCAATTTTACCGCTGTGTAACGTAGCACCACCTATTAATTGTACATCATAATGAATCATGTCCCATACGATAGGTTTTCCAGCCGCATCCCAAGAGTTTTTCCATACTGCGTGATCTCCATCTAAAGTCACGTAATCAACTGCTGCAGATAATTCTCTATCTCTAGGCGTTGCTCCAACTTGTAGTTCTGCATTGTGGTAAAAACGCTTTGCAGTTTCTTTCATTACTGCAAATGCTTCGGGCATGATCTCATTCAGCGCATCTTCACCTTGTTGATAAGCAACATCTTCTAATTGATCTATTTCATTATAGATTTCTTCGCGCTTATCGATGTCTTGTTCTTCCTCGGCATTTTTTTGTAATGTAGCAATTTGGGACATGGTATCCGCTTTCGCGGAAGCGATAAAATCTTTAAACTCTACCGTTTTATGACGCAATTCATCGAGAGAAAGCTTTTCTAACTCGGGCTCAAACTTGAGGATTTTATCAACTATAGGTTGAATTTCTTTGATATCTTTCTTAGACTTATCGCCTACGAATATTTTTAAAACGGAATCTAATAGTCCCATGGATTTTTATTTATTTGATTTATAGCAATTTATAATATGTTCATTGCTGTTGCTAATATCTAAAATTAAAGCAAAAAAAAAGTCTCTATACGAGACTTTTTATATGATTTTACATCGTTAATATTCATCCTCATTCCAGAGGTAATCGTCGTCTGTAGGATAATCGGGCCATATTTCCTGAATGGACTCATATAAGTCTCCTTCATCTTCAATGGCTTGTAAATTTTCCACTACCTCTAACGGTGCTCCGGTACGAATTGCATAATCTATCAATTCGTCTTTCTCAGCAGGCCAAGGTGCATCACTTAAATAGGATGCGAGTTCTAGTGTCCAATACATAGTTTTTACTCGTTAAGTTTTTTGCAAAAATAAACTTATCGTCGAATTTTGCAAGTTAATTTTACTTTGATTTCAAGATTTGCAAGAGCGTATAAGCTTTTGAAAATCAAAATGTTTGCTGAAAATGCTCATCAGTTGCCCCACTTTTTAATTCTTTTAAGTTAGATATGACTGTAAATGTGCTGTTTAGGCACTTGAAAACAACTTCTAACTAAAATGAAATCAATGTTTTTCTGGGATCCATTTTATCTCTTCGGCTTGTAAAGCTTTAGACAATTTACGTGCCAATACAAATAGGTAGTCAGAAAGTCGGTTCAAGTACTTCAAAACTTGTGGATCGATAGGTGTATGCTCATTAAGTTCTGATGCAAGGCGCTCTGCACGGCGACAAACAGTTCTTGTAATGTGACAATATGACACAGAAGGATGTCCTCCAGGAAGAATAAAGTGAGTCATTTCTGGAAGTTCTTCATTCATGGTGTCCATTTCTTTCTCTAACATCGTGATTTCTTCATCACTTATTTTAGAAATGTTTAAACGCTCTTTTCCGTTTTTTAAGGTTTCTTTTTCTGGAGGCGTTGCCAGTACTGCACCTATGGTAAATAAATGGTGTTGGATGGCATTAATGGTTGCGCTCGTATGCTTTGAAATCTCTTGGTCTCTAATTAAACCCATCCAAGAGTTTAATTCATCTACCGTTCCGTAGCTGTCAATTCTCAAATTATGTTTAGGAACGCGAGTACCACCAAATAGTGCAGTAGTTCCTTTATCTCCAGTTCTGGTATATATCTTCATTAAATAGGTGCTATATAGTATGTAATGTTGTGAATGTGAGGTTACTAAATAAAGTTATTGTAATAAGTTAAATCACTTTAAATGAATAACTTAGCGAAAATACAAAACAATAGAGAAAGTTTTTCCAAAATTATCATAATACCAACGGTAGGTAAAAAGCATATCGTTACAGACATAGATTCCAATCGTTAAAATAATTCATAGCTTATGGACTACTCTTAATGAATGAATTATATTTGCACCTTTAAAAAAAATAAGAAAAATGCAAGAAGGAATTTACGCAAAATTTGATACTTCAAAAGGAGAAATCCTAGTAAAATTACACCACGATAAAACACCTGGTACTGTAGGTAACTTTGTTGCCCTTGCCGAAGGTAACTTAGAAAATACTGCTAAAGATCAAGGTACTCCTTACTATGATGGTTTAAAGTTTCATAGAGTAATACCAGATTTTATGATTCAAGGTGGAGATCCACAGGGAACAGGATCTGGTGGGCCAGGTTATAAATTTGATGATGAATTCCACCCAGAATTGCGTCACGATGGACCTGGAGTATTGAGTATGGCAAATGCTGGACCTGGAACAAATGGTTCTCAGTTTTTTATTACGCACATAGAGACAGCATGGTTAGATGACAAGCATACTGTTTTTGGAAAAGTAATAGAAGGTCAAGATGTAGTTGATGCAATTGCTCAAGGTGACGAGATTAAAACGGTAACGATCGTAAGAGAAGGCGATGCTGCACAGTCTTTTAATGCTGTAGAAGAATTTCGCCAGTTTGAAGGAGCTGCAAAAGCAAGAGAAGAACAAGCAAGGAAGCAAGCCGATCAAGAGATCGATGAAATCGCGATGGGCTTTGATAAAACAGAGAGCGGATTGCGTTATAAAATCATCAATAAAGGTGATGGCGCAAAAGCAGAAAAAGGAAAAACAGTAAGCGTACATTATAAAGGTATGTTGCCTAACGGTAAAGTATTTGACTCTAGTTATGAGCGCAAGCAGCCTATTGATTTTGCTTTAGGAATGAGACAAGTAATCGCTGGCTGGGATGAAGGAATTCAATTATTACAAGTAGGTGATAAAGCTAGATTAGTAATACCATCACACATCGCTTATGGTAGTGCTGGTGCTGGTGGCGTGATTCCACCTAATGCAACATTAGTATTTGATGTAGAACTAGTTGCTGTGAAGTAATTATCTATTAATTAATTATTTGAAAAGCTCTGTTCTTATTTTAAGAATGGAGCTTTTTGGGTTTTTGGGATGAGGTATTTGGGATGAGGTATGAGGTTGCAGGTTAACTTTGATCCTTTAGTTCATTTATAAAACTATTTGTAATCTTGATAATAAAAAGCGCCTTTCAACCTTATCGACCAAAACTCGTTATCACTCGCTTTGCCCACCTTTCCTATACTTAGGAAATGAGTTTTATTTTTATGATAAAATCTTGCAGACATTTTTTTTGATATAATTCCCCTCAAAACTCACAGGCTCATGAACTCACAAACTCAAGCCTAATTCCTATATTTGACCTTTAAAGAAAAAAGCATGAAAGCATTAGTTACATTTTGCCGTTGGTTTGTCGGTATATTGTTCATTTTTAGTGGTTTAATAAAGTTGAATGATCCTCTAGGGTTTTCTTATAAGCTCGATGAATACTTCAGTGCAGATGTTTTAAATCTCGAGTTTCTTCAGACTTTAGCACTTCCCATGGCAATTTTCTTGGTCATTTTTGAGGTGATTTTAGGAATCATGTTGCTCATTGGTTTTCAGAAGAAATTTACGATTTGGTCGTTGTTGCTCATGATAGGTTTCTTTACCTTTTTGACTTTTTATTCGGCTTTTTTTGATAAAGTGACTGATTGCGGTTGTTTCGGAGATGCGATTCCGCTAGTGCCGTGGGAATCTTTTGCAAAGGATGTGATTCTCTTAGTCATGATATTGATTTTGTTTTTCAACATGGATAAATGGAAGACCGCTTTCGCGAAAGCGACATCCTCCATAATCATACTCGTTGCTACCATCATCTGTTTTATGATCGCTTATTACGTGCTGATGCATTTGCCTATTCTTGATTTTAGAGCTTACAAAGTAGGAACAGATATAGAAGTTGCTATGCAAGAAGATCCTAACCAAAAAGAAGTGTATGGTTATGACTGGTACTACACAGTAGACGGTGAAGAAGAAATCATCACGACCGATGGTTTACCGCCGGAAGGAAGACCAGACTATGATAAAGTAGAAACGCGAGTGATTCAAGAAGCAGCACTTCCTAAAATTCATGATTTTGCAATTGAGCGAAATGGAGAAGATTTTACTCAAGAAATTCTAGACAAAGAAAAAGTAGCTTTTGTATTGATCTACGACATGACAAAAGCTGAAGATGGCGGAATGTCTAAGTTAGCTACCTTTATTTCTAGAGCTCAAAAAGCTGGATATGAGGTAATAGGTTTGAGTGCCAATAGTGAGGAGCAGCTAGCTCCTATGTTGAAAATGCATGATGTGTCTATTCCTTTTTACACGACTGATGGGACACAAATAAAAACAGCAGTACGTTCTACACCATCCGTAATGACGATTAAAAAAGGTGTCATTACCGGTAAATCGCATTGGAACGATTTTGAGGATCTATCTCTATGATAAGCTATGTGCTTAAAAAATTAGGATATGCGTTGCTCACACTTTATGGTGTGGTAACGGTTATATTCTTGCTGTTTTATTTATTGCCAGGCGATCCAGCACAAATGATGTTGGGTCAAAACGAATCTGAAGAACAACTTGCTAATGTAAGAGCAAAGTACGGTCTTGATAAATCTATTGGAACTCAATATTTATATTTTCTAAATGACTTGTCACCGGTCTCTTTTCACAGTTTGCAACCAGAAGATTTTACTTACGATAATGGTAAATATACTGGAGTAGCACTTTTCAAGATAGGTGAAACTTCTACCTATTTTAAATGGCCCTATCTAAGAGAGTCATTTCAAAAAACAGATAAAAAAGTAAGTTATATTATAGGAGAGACCTTGCCTAATACGATGATCCTAGCCGTTGCAGCTATAAGTATCGCGTTAGTTTTAGGTTTGATTTTGGGTGTTGTTTCTGCTTTGTATAAGAATAGTTGGTTAGACCAGTTGATACAAGTGATCAGTACCATGGGCATGAGTGTTCCTAGCTTTTTCAGTGCGATTATTTTTGCTTTTGTATTTGGATATGCATGGCATGAATGGACAGGTCTTAAAATGAGTGGTAGTCTTTATGAGATGGATGATTATGGTGAAGGAATGCAATTGCAATGGCGCAATTTGATTTTGCCAGCGGTGGTTTTAGGAATAAGACCACTAGCTGTCATTTCGCAACTTATGAGAAACAGTTTGCTGGAAGTAATGGGGCAAGAATATATTACTACAGCTTATGCTAAGGGACTAACTACTTTACAAGTGATAAAAAAACATGCTTTTAAAAATGCACTCAATCCAGTAATTACTGCAGTAAGCGGCTGGTTTGCGAGTTTGCTCGCTGGTGCCGTGTTTGTAGAATACATCTTCAACTGGAACGGTATAGGAAAGGAAATAGTGGAGGCGTTAAATACGCAAGATTTACCGGTCATCACTGGAGCAGTTTTAGTTATTGCAACGTTGTTTATCCTCATAAATATTTTAGTCGACTTTATTTATGTGTGGCTGGATCCTAGGGTGAGATTAGAGTAAGTTAGGTATGTGGAATGAACTTAAACTCGAACTCGAACTCGAACTCGAATTCGAATTTGAAAAATAATCTCAAAACAACCTGTGAGGTTTCGCCGTAGCAAGTTGTTAAAATCATTGAGATAATTGAAAGGCAACCTCACAGGTTTTGAATCTTTCCGTACAGTTATTTTTTTATGAAGATGTAAAATCAAATTTAGAATTAAGTTTCAGTTTAAATTTTTAAAAAGGCAACCTCACAGGTTTTGAATCTTTCTAAAAAGTTTATGTTTTGATAAATATGTGAAACCTAGGTTTAGATTTAAGTTTCAATTTAAATTTAAAAAAGTGCAAGCTCACTGGTTTTTGTTTAAAACAAACATTGGTAGATGTAATTTTCCTCCTTGGGGAAATGCTCGTTTAATAGATGGGTTTAACTCAATCGATTTTCTTGAATTTAAGTTTAATACCTTAACCTACATTTGCATAACCAAATTAAAAGCAGCAATTTTGAAATTATTGCTTAAATAAGTATCAAAAGAGAAATACCATGAGAAAAAATATAGTAGCTGGAAACTGGAAAATGAATTGTGATTTACCGCAAACACAATCTTTAATCACCGATCTTAAAACAGGGTTAGTGAAAGAATTTAATTGTGAATTAATGATCGCGCCATCACATCCGTTTTTATATAACGCTTTTAACAGCACTTGCGATACTGTTATTGAAGTAGTCTCACAAAATGTTTGTGAAGCAGAAAAAGGAGCTTATACAGGTGAGATATCTGTTGATATGTTGCAAAGTATAGGTATACAAACAGTAATTATAGGTCATTCAGAACGTAGAGATACTTATGGCGAGACAGATGAATTACTTGCTGCAAAAACCAAAGCGGCTATCGACAAAGGAATGAAAGTCATATTTTGTTGTGGAGAACATCTAGAAGAACGCAAAGCTGGTAATCACTTTGATACGGTTACTGCACAAATAGAAAAAGGTTTGTTTGATCTTACCGCCAAAGAAATGGAAAAAGTAGTAGTTGCTTATGAGCCTGTATGGGCGATAGGAACTGGAGAAACTGCAAGTCCAGAACAAGCACAAGAAATGCATGCACATTTACGTTCTTTTATAGAATCTAAATTTGGAAAGGATACAGCAATCAATACTAGCATACTTTATGGAGGTAGTGTAAAACCGGCAAATGCTGCAGAGATTTTTGCAAAACCAGACGTAGACGGTGGATTAGTAGGTGGCGCATCACTAGACGCTCAATCTTTCCTTGATATAGCAAATGCATTTTAAGAAAATAATTTTATCTCTCTTTTTAATTACCAGTTTATCTGTCGTAGGACAGACAGGTTATGGCATCAAAGTAGCAACCGCTGCTGAAGAGCTTACAAAAGATAAGGTCGTTTACAACGGTACTTATTTCAAAATACCTTATCCTAACGGAGACGTCCCTAAACCTTATGGTGTTTGTACCGATCTGGTGATAAGAACCTATAGAAAACTAGGCATAGACCTTCAAAAAGAGGTTCATGAAGATATGAAAGCCCATTTTTCTGAATATCCTAAAAATTGGGGCTTAAAAAAGACTGATACTAATATTGATCACAGACGTGTTCCTAATTTGCGTACTTTCTTCAGTAGGAATGGTGAGAGTTTAACAGTGTCTCAAAATGCTGTAGAATACCTGCCAGGAGATATCGTGAGCTGGAAATTGGGCAATGGACTTACTCATATAGGAATGGTTTCTAAAACTAAATCAAAAGACAAAAAACGTTATTTAATGGTTCACAATATAGGTGCAGGACAAGTTTTTGAAGACTGCTTATTTAGCTTTAAAATCACAGGACATTATCGTTATGGAAAATAATACTACTAATCTTTTATATGTGGAGTACGATTTCAAAGTAGTTCCACAACAACCTTGGAATGATGTGCTTATGGCACAACTGGGTGAGGTAGGTTTTGAAAGCTTTATAGAAACAGATCATGGTATAAAAGCCTATATTTTACAATCTCAAGACAGCGATGAGGTACTGGAAGGTGTAAGTATTATGAAAAATGATCTTTGTGATATCGCTTTCGCGAAAGCGGATGTACCACCAACTAACTGGAACGCAGAATGGGAGAAGAATTTTGATCCCATTATAGTTAACGATCGCTGTGAAGTACGTGCGCCATTTCATAAGGCTAGTGGAGTAGAATATGACATTGTTATTGAACCAAAAATGAGTTTTGGGACAGGACATCATCAAACCACTCATATGATGATAGAACATTTACTCAAGGAAGATTTGAACGATCTAGATGTACTCGATATAGGAAGTGGAACAGGTGTTCTAGCCATTCTTGCACAAATGCGAGGTGCTAAGAAGGTAGACGCAATAGACATAGATACCTGGTGTTATGAAAATGCTTTAGAAAATGTCGAGCGCAACAATGCCGATAAAGTAAATGTTATTCTAGGTGGAGCAGAACAGCTAGATGGGAGATTATATGATTTTATTATTGCAAATATTAATAGAAACATATTGCTTCAAGATATTCCTGTATATGCTAAAAGCTTAAAAAGTGGCGGCACCATATTATTCAGCGGTTTTTATGAGGAAGATCTTGTTCATATTCAAGAGAAGTGTAATGAATCGAGTATTAATTACGACTCACACTTATATAAGGATAATTGGATTGCTGTAAAGATGATAAAGGATGAACTTTAACGTTATAGTTAAACAATATTTTTATTAATTGTATTAAATTTATGCCATGAAGTTGAGCACACAAGAACAAGTACTTCCAGAATTGGAGTTGGAAGTCTTGGAGCAGAAGGAAAATAAAATTGTCCTTTTTAATGACGAAGTAAATACATTTGATCACGTTATCGACATGTTAGTCGCAGCTTGTGATCATACACCTATACAAGCAGAGCAATGTTCTCTGATTGTACATTACAAAGGTAAATGTAATGTGAAATCAGGTGATTATAATGATTTAGAACCGCGTTGTACCGCTTTATTAGAAGCAGGTTTAACAGCAGAGATTCAATAAAAAGTTTGCTTTCCCCTTTTTATTCAGCATTGAATAAAAACATAAATGCCTGATCTAATCAGGCATTTTGTGTTTTATGGAATGCAACTCTTTAATAACCTGCAAGTTGCTCAAAAAAAGCTCCGATTTTCTTTTTTTTATCGACCAAGTGTATTTCTAGAATCCAGTGCCTTGTATTTCCTGACGAATCTTTTGTATTCATAGGAACGTGATTTTCTGGATGAATGTAATTAGTCTTTTCCTCACCATCTAATTTCTCATGAGGAAAATGCCCGATCAAATGTCCAGCAATTGGTCCACCAAATTCCCAGTTGTATTCTTGTGCTAGTTCAACACAATACTGGTATAAACTAGCTCCAGTTATCGAGGGATCTTTCTTATAATAATTATTTGCTATATGCCATAGTTTTTCAGTGTCTGAAGCAAGTTGTTCTTTATGGGGATCATTTCCTATGACATAAGTTCTACCATAATCTGCTTCCCAATCCTCTAGAATAGGTCCAAAATCAATAAACAGAATATCATCTTCTTTTAAAATCAGGTCTTTTGGATTTTCATCATAGGGAAATAAGGTGTTTTCTCCAGCTCTCACAATGCGTTTGTGCCAGTATTTTTTAATACCTAATAATTCATCGGCTAGTAAAAAGATTTCAGTATTGATTTGTTTTTCTGATTTACCTGCACTAATGAGCTCACGATTTTCTATTTCTCTAAATAATTGAGCTGCTTTTTCTTCGGCTTTTTGAAGTTCTACGAGACTGTTTTTCATAATGTAAAAATAGTAAAGGAGGATAGGATGTTATACAAGCATTTCAATTTATTCTCTTTTCGTTCATTAAATGAAACATATGTTATTTATAGCTTATTCGTCGGTTTCTATATAAGTATTTTGGCGTTTAAATATTGCAAATCAGCGAAATAGATGATTATTAATGCTTAATTAGTTAACTTCACGCAAAAATCAAGCAATCATGAAACAATTTTTACTCTTAGTACTTTTACTAATTACCACAGCAGTAACAGCACAAGTTACAGCAGGTCCAGTCCCAGATTACATTGTATGTGATGATTTTTCAAATGATGGATTTGAAATTTTTGACTTAACTGTTTTAAATTCCACAGCTTTAGGAAATCAGGATCCAGCTGCTCATACTGTTACATATTTTTCTTCTCAATTTGATGCGGTAAACAATCTTAATCCATTAATTCCATCAAATTATACAAATTTGACAAATCCGCAATTAATATTTATTCGTGTAAGTGAAAATGCGACAGGAAATTTTGATATTACTACTAGTAATTTAATAGTTGAAGCCGTACCATTAGTTAATAGTTTACAAACTTATACTTATTGTGGTTCTATCACTGCAACTGGAGAAATTCAAGTTGATTTATTTGAAGTAGAACCTATTCTTTCCAATGGACAGAGTAACCTTCTATTTACTTATTTTTTAAGCCAACAAGATGCTGTAACAAATTCAAATCCACTTTCTACAACTTTTATTTATCAAGCAAACACTCCTGTAGATTTATTTATAAGAGTACAGACTACTACTAATTGTTTTGAAGTTATTAATATGGTTGCTACTCTAACAAGTTGTAATCAGAATCCACAATTAATAAACCTAGAATCTTGTACAGATCAAGTTAATAATAATGCTTGCTTTGATTTGAATATTAATACGCTTCCTGCATTGGGAAACAATTCTCCTAACACACATGCAGTAAGTTATCACTTATCACAATCACATGCTGATAATAATACCAATAGTATTCCTACTACTTATTGTACTGCAACTAGTCAGCAAATATTTGTTAGAGTAGAAGAAATAGCAACTGGAAATGCAGACACGACACAATCATTCTTTATTAATGTTAATTCTATTCCAGATACTTATTCTTTTACACCTATCACAGGTTGTGATGATGATGGTGACGGTTTTATAGAATGGGACTCGAGTAGTGTTTTAAATGAGGTCACAAATGTTCCGAATAATGTTATAAATTTTTCTACTGAATATTATTTATCTCAGTTAGATGCTGAAAATCAAGTAAACCCAATAGGTTTTGTAGGTAATTTTGTAACTTCTAGTATTACACCTACTGTTTATGTGAGAACAACTTTTTTCCCTACTAACTGTAGTAGTGTTTCTCCATTACAGCTTGTGGAAGATGTCAATTGTATCATCATAGGTAATCCTAATCCGCTAGAAGAATGCTTGCAAACACCAAATACTGTAGCTTGTTTTGATCTTACAGTAAACGATGCGCTAATTTTAGATACTAATAATCCAACAGATTTTACAGTTACCTATTATGCTACTAATGCCGATGCTATGGCAGGAACAAATGCTATTGCAAATGCTTCTTCTTACTGCTTGCCATCAAGTGCGGTCGCTTTTGCTAGATTAGAAGAAAATGCAACAGGAGCTTTTCAGGTAAGAGCATTTGATTTAATTGTTAGAAATAGTCTTTTTGACTTCGTTACTTTGAGCGATTTAACAGAATGCGATGATAATTTAGATGGAACCGTCGTGTTTGATTTAACTGATTTTGAAAATCAACTTTCAACTGTAAATACACTTTCCTATCACCTTACACTGGCAGATGCCCAGAATAACGCAAATGCTATTGCTACTCCTGCAAACTTTGATGTAGCAACAACAACTGGTGGGCAACGTATTTTTGTATTGGAAACGGTACTCAATGACTGTGATATAGTTTATGCTGCAGATTTGATACCTCAAGGAAATTGCAATAATGCCTATAATTGTTCTGATGCTCAATCACTTTGTGAGCGCATTGGACAACCATTTGTCAATGTTTTTGATGGATCCAATGCGCAGCCTGGCAATTATTATCCTTTTTCATCCAGTACAGGACCTAGAAACCCAACTTGGTTTTACATTCCTATAGAGACATCAGGAGATCTTACTTTGGAAGTTTATCAAAACACGCAACCAGACTTTATGGGGCAAGACTTAGATATTGATTTTGCTGTTTATGGTCCTTTTACTAATCCAACTTCTCAATGTGGTAATTTGACAATAGCAGATTATGTCGATCATAGTTTTTCTGTGGTTATGCCAGAGATAGCTGAAATAACAAACGCTCAAGCAGGAGAGTTTTATTTAATATTGACTTCAAATTTTTCTAGTCAACCAGGGTTTTTAAAAGTAGAGATAGGAGCTGCTAGTACTGCAACGGTAAATTGTGATGGTATAAGAATGCAATCTTTCTTAGATGCCAATCTCAATGGAGTAGTCGATGCGACAGACCCTTCTTTTCCACTTGGAGTTTTTCAATGGGAAAGAAATAGTAATGGAAACCTCATGCAAATAGCAACTCCTTTAGGAAGTTATAATATTTATGATGTTGATCCTACTAATTCTTATGACCTTGCTTATAATGTTTTACCAGCATATACAGGTAATTACACGGTATCGCCAGCTACTTATACTGGAGTGACTGTTCCTAACAATAGTGGTGTAGTGAATAGAGATTTTCTAGTTACTCCTACAGCATCTTATGAAGACGTGGTTACTTATATAGTTCCTCAAGAGCAACCTCGACCAGGATTTACATACACAGAAACGGTTTATTATACAAATCTAGGAACCGCTACCGTTCCTGTAGGGCAAGTAATATTTGACTATGATCAGACGGTAAGTATTGTAAGTGTTTCAGATCCTAATGCTGTTGTGTCACCTACTGACGTGACTCTTGCTTATTCTAACTTAGCACCATTTGCAATAGGATCTTTTGATGTGGAAATGCAAATTCCTGTTATTCCTACAGTGAGTTTAGGTGATGTATTGACAAATGTGGCAACTATTTCCCCAGTTGCAAATGACTTGACACCAGCAAATAATACCAATACTTCTACCCAAATAATCATAGGTAGTTATGATCCTAATGATAAAATGGAATCGAGAGGTGAGTTTATCAACCCATCTACTTTTACTTCTGAGGACTATTTTTATTATACCATTAGATTTGAAAATACTGGAACAGCAAGTGCTATTAATGTACGAATTGAAGACACGCTTGATGCGCAACTCGATTGGAATACTATTGAAATGATCAATAGCAGTCATAATTATTTGATGGAGCGCATGGAAGATCAGGTGGTATGGAGATTTGATAACATCATGCTGCCAGATTCAACTACAGATCCTGTAGGAGCAAACGGTCATGTTTATTTCAAAATCAAACCTAGAATCGGTTGGGCTGAAGGAACGGTAATTCCTAATACTGCTGAGATTTACTTTGATTTTAATCCGCCTATTATTACTAATACTTTCACAAGTACTTTCCGCACGCCGTTGAGTAATCCAGATGTGGAAGAAACTGTTTTCAGTCTTACTCCTAATCCAGCAAGTAACCACTTTACAGTCAAATTTAGTGATGCAATAGAAGAAGGAAGACTCACACTTTACGATGTTAGAGGTCGTGTTACGCTTTCGCGAAAGCTTACTCAAAACAGTCTTCAAATTGATATTTCAGAATTAGATCAAGGTATCTATCTAGCTAAATTAACTACGGGAGATCGATCCTTTACAACTAAATTAATTAAAAAGTAAATCAAAATCTACAATAAAAACCTCAGTGAAAACTGAGGTTTTTTTATGCTTATTAAATGATTGTCAAGAGCTACATAAAACACAAAAGTAAAATTATTGTTAATTAATTATAACTATCCTATTATTTAATAGTAATACTATTACATTTGACTTCAATAATTTGTCAAATGGAAACGCTTCTTAAAAACTTAAAAGTCGAGATTAACGATAAAATCTATGTTAAAGATCCGGAGAGTTCTGATCTTGGTAAACGAATCGTTAAGCATAGTATTGAGATGATTTATGAGTTGGGTTTTGAACAATTTACCTTCAAGAAATTAGGTAATGCGATCAAATCAAATGAAAGCTCTATTTATAGATACTTTGAAAATAAGCATAAACTATTACTATATCTCACTTCATGGTACTGGAGCTGGTTAGAATACCAACTTGTACTTCAAACCATGGTTATTTCTTCTCCTCATGCAAAACTCAATAAAGCTGTAGAGATTCTTACTCAAGAAGTTACTCAAGATTCTAATTTTAGCCACATAAATGAAGTAATACTCAATAAAATTGTTATTTCAGAGTATTCAAAATCTTATCTGACTAAAGAAGTAGACAAAGAAAATAAGGATGGTTATTTTGTAATTTACAAAAGGCTAGTCATGAGACTCAAGAATTTGATTATAGCGGTAAATAGCAATTATAAATTTCCTTCTTCATTGAGTAGTATGATTATAGATGGCGCGCTACATCAACATTTTTTGAAGGAGCATTTTTCAGGTATTACAGATTGCAATAAAAAAACAACTCCTACCTTATACTTTTTAGATCTAGTGGAACAACTAATTATCAAAAATGGAAAAAAATAAAAATATCCTTACTTCATGGCAACGATTGCTTCGTATGCTTGAGGCTGATAAAAAAGACGTTAGACAAATATTTTATTACGCCATATTTGCGGGAATAGTGGGATTGTCGCTCCCATTAGGAATACAGGCAATTATCAATCTCATTCAAGGCGCTCAAATAAGTACCTCTTGGATTTTACTAGTCGTTCTTGTAACTTTAGGAGTAGGTTTTGGTGGGGTTCTTCAGATCATGCAAATTAGAATTACAGAGAACATTCAGCAGAAAATTTTCACTAGAGCATCGTTTGAATTTGCTTACCGATTTCCTAAGATAAAAATGAGTGCTTTACAAGGGTATTATCCGCCAGAATTAGCAAATCGTTTCTTTGATACACTAACTATTCAAAAAAGTCTTTCCAAATTGCTAGTAGATTATCCTACGGCAATATTGCAAATTATTTTTGGGCTTCTATTGCTTTCTTTTTATCATCCATTCTTTATTATATATGGAGTTTTGTTGGTAGTTCTCGCTTACTTCCTTTTTAAATACACAGCAGAGAAAGGTTTAGAAACAAGTCTTTTAGAGTCTAAAAGTAAATATAAAGTAGCTCACTGGTTGCAAGAGATAGCAAGATCTTTAGTTAGTTTCAAATTATCTGGTGCGACTAGTCATGCGGTCGATAAAAACGACGAGCTGGTTTCTGGATACCTAAATTACCGTGAAAAGCACTTTAAAATTTTAATTGTTCAGGCTATTCAGTTAATTGGTTTTAAAGTACTTATTACGGCAGGACTTCTTATTATAGGAGGATTACTTGTTTTAAGTCAAGAAATGAACATAGGTCAATTTGTAGCTGCAGAGTTGATTATCTTAATCATCATAGGCGCCGTAGAAAAAATTATTTCTGGTCTAGAGTCGTTTTATGATATGTTGACTTCTTTAGAGAAAATTGCTCAAGTAGTCGATAGAGAATTAGAACCTCAAACTGGAGAGAAGCCTTTTGGTATAGAACAAAACTTTACCGTAGAATTAGACAATATAACGTACTCTGTTCCAGATAGAACACAACCTATTCTTGACGAGGTAACTCTAAAAATTTCAGAGACATGTACTATCTTGATAAATGGTGCAAATGGAAGTGGTAAAGCCACTTTATTAAGACTAATTGCTGGGATCATAGAACCTACTAACGGTAGTATTTACATTAATAATTCAGACTTAAGAGGTCTTGACCTTAATTATTATAGATCAAACTTAGGACAATCCTTAACCGAAGAAACTCCTTTTGAGGGAACATTAAGAGATAATATAACATTTGGTGATGAATCGATAGATGACAGCCGCATTTATTGGGCACTTGAAAAAGTCGGTTTAAACCAATTTTTAAAGAAATTGCCTCATGGATTAGAGACTACTTTATTTCCTGAAGGTAAAGAGTTGAGCTATACCGTTTCCAAAAAGATTATTCTAGCAAGAAGCATAGTAAGAAATCCTAAAATTTTAATTTTGAAAGATCCTTTAGATCAATTTGATCAAGATGAAGCAAAAAGAATCATGGACTTTTTAACAGATCCAGATAACGGATGGTCGCTAGTGGTAGTAAGTCAGAATATAGAATGGAGAAAACGTTGCGGTAGATTGGTAACTTTACACAACGGTAAATTAATCTTAGATCAGTAGTTATGCTTAATATTTCTAACAACCCTATGGTAGATTCCTTGAGTTTAAATAACTTTAAGGCAGGTAGACGTGTGCATAAAAGAAAGCACTATAAGTTGTTTAATCGTTTTTTAGGAGGTTTTGCCATTTTTGCTTTCATACTTTTGTTCTTTCCATGGACTCAAAACATCAACGGCAAAGGCTTTGTAACAACGCTTACACCAGCACAAAGACCTCTCACTTTGCAATCTCCTATTGCAGGCCAGATAGAAGAGTGGTACGTTAGAGAAGGTGATCGTGTAAAACTAGGCGATACGATTCTAAGAATTAGCGAGGTGAAAAGTGAATATATGGATCCAAATATTGTTGCTCGTACAGGTCAACAAATTGATGCAAAGTCAGCTAGCGTGCAG
This sequence comes from Nonlabens dokdonensis DSW-6, assembly GCF_000332115.1. Lineage (NCBI taxonomy): Bacteria > Pseudomonadati > Bacteroidota > Flavobacteriia > Flavobacteriales > Flavobacteriaceae > Nonlabens > Nonlabens dokdonensis. The sequence continues at coordinate 41,848 of NC_020156.1, read as the reverse complement.
TCTTATCGAGAAAAAATAAAAGCTTTAGATGGACAAATAGGAGCGCTGAATCAGGAAAGAGAGCTTAAGTTAGACATGGCAAGAAACAAGTACAAACAAGCCGAAATGAAGATCATTCAGGACAGTACAGCCTTAATCGCAGCTATAAATGATCAATTGATTGCTCAGAAACAATACGTACGAACTGATAGCCTTCTTAAATTTGGAATCAAATCTCCGGCAGAAGTAGAAGATAAAAGCTTAAAAGCACAATCGACACTTGCAAAAAGAGCTGAAAAAGAGCAAAAGCTTTTACAAAGTAAAAATGAATTGATCAATGCAGAAATTGAGGTGAATAGAATCAGACAAGAATATGCTGAGAAAATTCAAAAAGCTCGTAGCGATCAATTTACAGCTCAATCCAGCCAGTTAGGTGTTGAGGCTGAGGTGAGTAAATTAGAAACCGATAGAACTAATTATCAAATTAGGAATGACCTTTACTTTGTAACTGCTCCTCAAGATGGTTATCTTAACAAAGCCATTAAAGCAGGTAAAGGAGAAACCTTTAAAGAAGGTGAACCTCTCATTAATATCATGCCGCTCAATTATGACCTTGCAGTAGAGACATTTGTAGATCCTATCGATTTACCATTGATTCATGTTGGTGAGAAAGTAAGAGTACAATTTGATGGATGGCCAGCGATTATCTTTTCAGGATGGCCTAACGCTTCTTATGGAACTTACGGTGCTGAGGTCATTGCGGTAGAAACTTTTATTACTGAAGGAAAAGGTAAATATCGAATTCTTCTTGCTCCAGATGAGGAAGACAATAAATGGCCAGATGCTCTTCGACCTGGTTCTGGTGCTTATACCATAGCATTGTTGGAAGATGTTCCTATTTGGTATGAAATATGGCGTCAATTAAATGGTTTCCCACCTAATTACTACACTCCAGAAACTTCTAAAAAAGGTAATAATGATAAGAAATAGCAAGGTTTCTTACTTGGTTGTGATCTTAATGTTGATGGTAGGAATGAAGCTGGTTGCGGTACCGCTTTCGCGAAAGCAAACGCCACAACAAACTCCTCAAAACGTGTTGCAGGATACAACGATTGTAATGAGCCTAAAAGAATATCTAGGCTATGTAAAAAAACACCATCCAGTTGTAAAACAGGCTGGACTTATTATCGATCAAGGACAAGCGCAATTACTGAAAGCTCGAGGAGGTTTTGACCCTAAAATCGAAGTGGATTATGACCGCAAAGATTTTAAAGGAACAGAATACTACGATGAATTGCGAGGTGCATTCAAGATACCTACATGGTATGGAGTAGAATTTAAGGCAGGTGCAGAGCGCAACGAAGGTTCCTTTTTAGACCCTTCATTAACTGTGCCAGAAGATGGTTTATACAGTGCCGGAGTTACTGTGCAGTTAGGACAAGGATTGTGGATTAACGATCGTATGGCTACCTTGAGAAAGGCAAAACTTTTTAGACAGCAAACTCAGTCAGAGCGGGACTTGCTAGTAAACGCAGTATTATTTGATGCTACGCAGGTGTACTTTGAATGGTGGCAAGCTGCTCAGGAAAGAGAATTGTTTTCTGAAATTCTTGAGAATTCTCAAATAAGACTTAATGCTATAAAAAGAAGTGTAGAAGTAGGAGATAAAGCAGTGATTGATTCTGTTGAGGCGCGTATTGCTGTAAAGAAACGTTTGCTAGGTTTTGAGCAAGCTAAAATTGATTTTATCAAGAAGCGATTAGAGCTTTCCAACTACCTTTGGATCGATGGTGTCCCTGTTGAGTTGCAAGATAATGTTGTGCCAGAGGAAGACTTGATCTCCCAAATTGACGCAGCTCTAGAGATTATGGGGCAATCTCTTGATTTGTTCACAGTAGAGAATCATCCAAAGATTTTGGCATTGCGGCTTAAAATGGATCAACTTGAGGTAGAAAGACAGTTAAAGGCAAATAAATTACTGCCTAAGTTAGAAGCAAATTATAATTTTATATCGCCTGACTGGAATGACGCTAGTGCATACAATTCTAACGATTATAAAGCTGGGATAAAGTTTTCTACACCGCTATTTCTTAGAAAAGAAAGAGGAGACGTTAAACTAGCCGAAATCAAGTTGCAAGATGCAGAATACGATGTTCTGGCTACTTCACTAGCTATTGAGAATAAGGTGAAGGCAATTTTCAATGAAATTGATTCTTACACGTTACAAAATGAAATTACTCAAGAAATTGTAGAAGACTCTCAACAAATGCTCAATGCAGAGATACGTAAATTTGACCTAGGTGACAGCTCACTCTTTTTAATAAATTCTAGAGAAAACAAATTAATTGAGTCCAGTCTTAAAAGACTTGAAGTAGGAGTAAAGTTGCTTAGTTCCAAAGCAAGACTTTTCAATAGTCTGGCATTAGTACCAGAAAATTTATAGTCTTTGTTTTAAGGGTTTCTAGATGTGATCATCTGAATTTAGGAGGTTTTGAAATTAATTAATGATTTTTGATAAAAGAACCATCTGTCCGAGATGATAATAACAATGTTCTACCATCATATTGATATTTCTCTCTAACGAGCCATATTTCTCATCTATAAATGGAAGTGCTAGTTTAAATTCAGGCGTTTCTTTTATAAGCTTCGATAAAGTTGAGGCATCTTTGAAAAATATCTTTTTTATATAATTCCATTCGGTCTCATTTTGTATTGGCTCAAAATCAAAGCTATGCGCATCTTTAATTTTTAAATGACCGGTTTGCAACGCTTGGGCAACTCCATTTATGTAATAATGAACGTGTCTGGTTAACTGCGCAATACTGTTAACGTGAAGATCCCGAGAAATTGCTGTTTCATAATCAATCTCTTGAAGAAATGCATGATAATTTGTATTAGCTATGTGCTTTCCATTAAAAATTACATCATCATAACGTTGAGCAAGGATTTGAGATTTCATACTAGAAACGTTTTTACTTTATTTACTAAACAAAGTAATGTTTCCTCCTTGTTTAATTTTAAAAGAATTTTTATCATCACTAAAGATGATAGTAATTCCTGCGGGATCAAATTTGAACTTATGATCTTCATAACTATCTAAAGGAAAAGCTCCTTGCCCGGTTGCTTGTCCAGTTAATTGATTACCATCTATGGCGATAGTGATATCCATGGCAATAGCTGCGTTTTTATAAATACCTGTATAAGATTTTAACTCGCTCACAGTATATTCTTTCTCAATAAATTCAATTATTTCAATAGGTTCATTGTATAAAATTTTACGACTGTTGAGCACTGGATTACCAGTAGTCATTAAAGAGGTGTTTTGTAAAAAGATGAAAGTTTTATCTTTATCTACATGTCTTTCTATATAAGTCAAGTAACCTGCCCAAGCGCCAGAGTGACCTATTGTTTTACCGTATTTTTCATGATCTTTTAATTGCCAGCCATATCCATAATTGGTCAATTTGCCATTGCTTAATACGTGTGGTGTAAAGATTTTGTCTTTACTTCTAGGAGAAACTAGTTGGTCTGTATACAATGCGCGATCCCATTTGTATAAATCGTCTACCGTAGAGTTGACCATTCCATCGCCTACGATTCCATCAAGAAAGTAAGAAACTTGATCAGTGCCATAACTATCTATTACGACTGGATTGCCATCAGTACCATTTACATGGCCTTTGGTAAGGTTAGGAATTTCTTTTGGAGCAAATCGCGGTCTGTTCACAACAGTTGCGTTCATTTCCAAAGGCCTAAAAATATGCTTAGATAAAAAATCACCATAACTCATTCCTGACGCTTTCTCAATAATACTTGCGAGAAGTAGGTAACCTGTGTTAGAATATTCATATTCAGAATCTGGCTCAAAGAGTAACTCTGGCTTTTTAAGTGCCATCATATCGATGACATCTTTATTTGTAGCAATTTTACTATGATCCCAGTGCTCATTCATCAAGTCCATGTAATCTGGCAAACCTGAAGTGTGAGTCAGTAAATTTTCTATAGAAATGATAGGATAGAACTCTAATTCTGGGAGATATTTTGAAATCGGATCTTCTAATGCTAGTTTTCTTTGTTCCATTAAAATAACAATTCCCATAGCAGTAAATTGCTTAGAAACTGAAGCAAGATCAAAAACAGATGCAGTTGTCAGAGGTGAATTGGTTCCAAAATCAGCAATACCGTAAGCTTTTTTGTGAATCACTTTTCCATCTTCTGCAAAAAGTACTACACCGTTGAACTCGTTATTTTGATTCATCGCAGTGAACAAACTATCTATTCTTTGTGCTTTCTCATTTTGAGAATGAGAATTAATGGATAGCAGCAAGCATGTAAAAAAGAAGATCTTTTTCATAAGTTTTTATTTTATAAGAAGTACTAAATATAAAAACGTTACAAATACCTCTCTAATGTTTTAACTCTTATTAGCACTTAGTCAAGGGTTTTAGCGCTCTTACTCGTCAATCTATCCAGCTCAGAAAGCTCTTCTTTGGTTAAATCTCGATACGTTCCATGAGGTATATCTAATTTCACATTCATTATACGTACACGCTTAAGTTTTGTCACGCGATAATCTAGATATTCGCACATGCGACGTATTTGTCTGTTGAGCCCTTGTGTAAGAACGATTCTAAATGTTTTGCGACCTATTTGCTCTACTTCGCATTCCTTTGTTACCGTATCAAGTATTGGGATTCCAGACGACATTCTTTGAATAAAACGCTCATCTATAGATCGGTCTACAGTAACTATATATTCTTTACCATGATTATTACGAGATCGCAATATTTTATTTACTATGTCTCCATCATTAGTAAGAAATATAAGTCCTTCACTCATTTTATCTAGTCTCCCGATAGGAAATATGCGTGTAGGATAATTAATAAAATCAATGATATTGTCCTTTTCTACGCGAGTATCGGTTGTACAAACAATTCCTACTGGCTTATTAAACGCCAGATAAACTGGCTTCTCTTTCTTTTTTGAGATAAGTTCGCCATCCACAGCTACTTCATCTTTAGGCATCACTTTAGTACCCATTTGCGGCACTTTGCCATTGATGGTAACACGTTCTTGCTCTATAAGTTTATCTGCGGCGCGCCTTGAGCAAAAACCTTGTTCACTCAGATATTTATTAATGCGTATTCCTGTAGTTTCTGACATGTTGCAAAGGTAGGATTTTGAGGTCTATTTGTATCATCACATTTATTGATTAGCAATTTGTTTTGACAGTAGACTTTGTAATTCTGGTAGAAGTTTTAAGTTTATAAGAGTTAGTAATTTTAATTTCAATTTGTTGTTGATTGTAACAAAGATGTCTATAAAGCTACCTATAAAGAAACGCAAGCCTTATGGAAAGCTCAGACCACCAAAATCAACAATCTGCTCAGCAGCAGCAACAACAACAGCAATACCAGCAGCAATATTACAACTACATGCCTACAGATAACATCAACACTTTTGCAACATTGCATCTGGTAAAGGGTATTCTCACGATCCTTTTATCCTTGTTTTTTCTATTATACATTTTTGTAGGGTCGGCATTAATGTTTGCTCCCATAGATAATCAATCAGACATGCCATTTAACCCAGGTACTTTTATAATTATTATAGGAGGATTTGGATTTGTAATCACAGTTGTTTTAGGCATTCTCACTATACTCGCCAGTAAATATTTGAGAGAGCGACGCAATTATAATTTTGTCTTTGCTATTGCTATTATCAATTGTATTACTGGGGTTTTAGGTATTATACTTGGGATATTTACCCTTTTAGATTTGAATAAACCTCACGTAAAAGCACAATTTGACGCTAATTCTTCCTCAGGAAATTGATATTTTGAAAAGCTTTATTTGAAATAGTTCCGCTTTCGCGAAAGCGGAATAAAAACCATCTTAATCTTAATTACATATAAGGTAAAAATCCATTAAGATAGAAGTACCTTTGCCGCTCTAAAATATGCATAATGGAAATTGAAGAATTTTTCACAAAACTAGTTTTTAAAGATCTTAATTACACTCAAAAAGAGGATCAAGTATTTTTGTTTCCATCCGAGGATTTCAAAACCGTCATTGAAAGATGTGCTCAAAACGGGATAGGAATTTTTAAAATTTTAGTTTGGAAAAATGATGAGGTTGCACACATTTTATCTCATGAAAAGTTCTTGAAAAAAGCAACTGATTTGCGCTGGGCAAAAACAGCATACTTTCAGCATGCACGAGAAGATGCTTCTTATTTATTTAGCGCAAATTTTAAAGTTTCTGAGAAACTGTTAGAACGAGCGTCACTTTTTGTTCCAAAAGTCAAGGACGAAGAGGAGTAAATTTCCACTTATTTATCAGGTACTAACTTGAATGGAGTCAGAATAATGATTTCACTAAATGAAAAGTAGGTTTTACTCATTCATAATTTTGAACGAGCCGATTCTGTTTTATTTTTATTTTATAAATTTAAAACGTTATGAAAACTTACCATCTCAAATTTGAAAACGAGTGTAATGAAAACTGGAGCGACATGCTACCAGATCACAAAGGCAGATTTTGTAAGTCTTGCACAAAAAGTGTAATAGACTTTACAAATAAATCTACAAATGAAATTCTTGATTATCTGAAAAAGAATAAGAATACTTGCGGTAAAATGTCTTCAAACCAGCTGGTACAACCTGTATTTCATAAAGAAAAGGATTTAATTTCAATTAATTATTCTAAAACAGCAACTAAATTAATGATCGCGGCTAGTATAGGTGCGGTTGCTTTGGGAAATGCCCAAGAAAGTACAAAAGCGTATTCTCCGACCTTTAATAGTTATGTGGAAGATATAAAAAGCAATACTGGTAACAAGGATAACAAAATTAAAAAGCCAGGCACTGTCGCAGAACAAAAGCTTCAAAATGCACCCATTATAAATTTAAAGATTAAAGGAGCGGTAAAGTCTAAACAAACTAATAAAAAGCTAGCGAAAGTAAAGGTCACTTTTTATGGATTAACTGATTATATTTCTACTTATACAGATAAAGAAGGTAATTATACGTTAAACGTGCCAGAGAATTTAATTCAAGAAAATAATCTCCTTTCTTACACTTTTCAAGGTGTAAGCGAATCTACCGAGGAAGATGGTTATAACTACAGTCATAGTTTTCAATCAAATGATATAATTATTTCAAGAAAACAGCTCTTAGATCAACAGGAACTTCTTGCAGAACACGAAGTCTTTTATTTGGGCGGTGCCTTTTATTCTGCTTATGAACCTAAACCATTAGTTTTTGTAAATGGACAGAAAGTACCTTTTAGAAAGTTAAATAGATTTTATAAAGGTAAAAAGACCGAAATCAACTTTGCTGGTATGAGCTTTAAATTCATAGTTGAGAAGCTTGCAATACAACTTTATGGAAATAAAGCTAAAGATGGCGTTTATTTATTTTACAATAAATTAAGTGAATGATCATTTCAAAATATCTCTTATGATTTTGATATGATGATGCGTATGAATCCCCATAAACTTTACGGTGTCATTGAGATTGAGCCATCCAAATAATGGGTGCTTAAAAGTTTTATCCTTTTCTAATGTTTTTAAACTTTCAATATTTGTCTTCACTTTTTCAAACTTCAATAAGAGTTCTTTTTTAGAGAGTTCACCTTCTGGGATGACTTGTTTAGGTGCGCGACCTTTACCTCTAGGCATGTAGCCTGTGTTCATGATCATGAACTTAATAAAAGAGAATTTTGGTTTGTAATCTTGAGGATTAGAGTTTTTAAGTACTTCTGGTATTCCTTCTAGCACTTTTAAGCTATGATCGATATGCCAGTAGGTTCCTTTTTGAGAGATTTTTTCTTTATGAATATCTCCTTTGTGAATAAAGGATTCTATTTCGTTCAGTTGATTTTTTAAACGCTCGATCATCTTTGAGTTTTCTTTCAATTTGATTAGTAAATGTTCAATATTACGATTTCTTTATCCTGAAATTGAAATGTTGAACCAGCGGTTTTACCTTTGAGAGCTTGTCCCATAGGCGAAGAGAGACTTATGGCAAAACAATCCTTACCTGCAACATGCATTTTACCCATTCCTGCTCCTATATAAAAGTGACCAGAAGGTAATAGTACCAACGCTCCAGGTTCTACTTTACTGCATATTTTATCAGGATCTATACGCAATATTTGATCTAATATTTTACGAGTTTCTGCGCCTTGTCTTTTAAATAATTCTTCCTCATTTTGAATCATCGCTCGACCAGTTTCATACTTATCGCCAGCACTGCTTTTGGTCTCGTTGCGTTTTGCATCCATTAAAGAATCTAGATTCTTTTTAATAGTGTTCAAGCGATCGCTTAAAATAGATAAGCAATAGGTATTTATCTCAATTTTGAATTTGAGATAGTCATTGTCATTCATAAATAAATTGATCTGTGAGTAAATATAAACTTATTGAGAAATTTAAGGCATTAAAAAACCTCTTATCTCAAATTGAAATAAGAGGTTAATCAATAATTTCATGATCAAATTATGGCAATAATACGTTTCCTATAGCATGAATTACTCCATTTGTTGCTGTGATATCTGTAGCAACAACAGTAATTACTCTACTATTAGCATCAGTAATAGTAACATTGTTAGTAGTGTTTATAGTGAACATACTACCTTGTGCCGTAGTAGGCATTAATCCATCTGTAATTGTCCCTGCACGAACAGCACCAGTAGTTAAAACGTGATAAGTTAGTACACCATCTAATGTACTTGTTGCAGATGCTCCTGCATCTCCCAATGCTAGAATATCGTTGAGGTCAGTCCATCCAGCATTTAATGGGTCTTCAGTAATCAAGGCATCAAATGAAGAATTCAATGGTGCAAAAACAGTAAGCGCAGCATTTTCATTATCTACCACAGATACTAATTCTTCTTGACTCAAAGCTGCAACAAGACTAGATAAATTTGGGTTGTACACAGCAAGGTCAGCAATGGTCGGTAAGGTTAACACTTCATCAATAACGTGTACAATTCCATTATCTACGTTTATATCAATCAGAGACAAGTCAAGAGTTGCATCATTAATGGAAGGATCTAAACCTGCCGTAATGTAGGCGTCATATGCATTACCATTTGCATTTGTAGCAGATGTTTTTACATAACCATCAGCTAGTTGGGCACTTCTAACAGAGGTTCCTAACACGTGATACAAAAGTGTCGTACGTAAAGCGTCTACAGGTACATCATTTAAAGTTGCAAAGTTGTTATCAATTAGGAACTCATTAAATGCATCATTAGTAGGCGCAAAAACAGTAAAAGTTCCATTTCCATCTAACACATCTACTAAACCAGCTCGTTCTATGGCAAGTCCTAGGGTTGAAAAGTTAGGGTTGCTTTTAGTAAGATCGTAAGCAGAATTACCTGGATCTACAACTCCATCATCGTCATCTTCACAAGAAATTACTGCTAAGCCTAAGAAAGCTAAAAACAAATACGTGGGGAATTTCATTAATTTTTTCATCATTTTGATTTTTTAGTTTCATCAAAGTAACAACAGGTTCTTAAGTGTTATGTCTAACTTATTGTTAAAATGATTAAACAAAATGTGAAAATGACATTATTTTAGCGCATTGATTTAGAATTGTTTAAAAGGTCAAACAAAATATTAAATAAAAAACAAGCACCTTTAAAAAAAGATTCTTGTTTAATAATTTGTAGTTTGATTTAATAATTTACATAGGACGTATAACGATATCTATCGTATGAATGATACCGTTAATAGCAGTGACATCAGTAGAGGTGATGTTTGCGATAGTCATTGAGCCATCTGTGAATTGAATTCCAGTCATCGTATCGATAACAAAAGGATTTCCTATAATAGTATTTACACTCAATCCATTGCTTATTTCTCCTGCTCTCAAACGATCATTTCCTAAAACATGATACAATAAAATATCAGACAAATTAGTCAAATCTAAAATGTCTTGAACAGTATCGATACTATCCATAGTGTCTAAATCTACTAATGCTTGAAAACCTTCATTGTCAGGCGCAAAAACAGTAAAAGGAGCTTGCATAGTCCCTATATCGCTCGACAAGGTGGAGTCTAATCCGTTAGCAGCCAAACCACTAGCCAGATTGCTAAAATCTGGATTTGCATTAATTAAAGTAGTTATAGTAGGTAAATCAAGTACCTCATCTATAATATGAACTACACCATTGGTTACATTAATATCTTCTTGTAAAGCTGTTGCGTTACCGTTAATTAAGATAGGTGAAGAAGCTTCGATATAAAGATCTAAGGATTCTATTTCTTCATCCTTAGCAAGTGTTTTTAAATATCCATTGGTAAGAACATCAGTTTCCAATCTTGTAGTAATGACATGATAAAGCAATACAGCTCTAAGCTGGTCTACTGGCACAGCAGCTACATCTGCAAAACCGTTGGTACTTAAAAACTGCATAAAAGCAGCATTGTTAGGAGCAAAAACGGTATAAATTCCTTGATTATCTAAAGTTGCGTCCAGACTAGTGCGTATTAGAGCCTCATTAAAAAGACTTAAATCAGAATTGCTTACAGTTAAATCGTAAGCAGAGTTATTCGGATCGATTCTGTTATCATTATCATCGGCATCTTCGCATGAAGTTATGGCTAATAATAAAATCAGAAGAGTAAAGGAGTATTTTTTTAATATTTTCATTAATTGCTAATCTTTTTCAGCTTGCAAAATAACGAAAACAAACTGTTTAAATTGTTTAAAATAAGCTCAAATCAATAGAATAGACTCTTTCATAGTTAGATTACTTTTTACAATAAGAAAAATCTAACGTTATGAAAAAAATTATCGGGAGTGCTTATTGTATTTTTGCAATATGGCAAAAGTAGTAGTAGGACTTTCTGGCGGCGTAGACTCTAGCGTTGCCGCATATTTATTAAAAGAGCAAGGTCATGAGGTGATCGGTCTGTTTATGAAAAACTGGCATGATGATACCGTTACCATAAGTGATGAATGTCCATGGTTAGAAGACTCTAACGATGCAATGCTCGTCGCAGATAAGTTAGGGATTCCTTTTCAGACGGTAGATTTGAGCGATCAATATAAAAAACGTATTGTAGATTATATGTTTGACGAGTACGCTCGTGGCCGCACACCTAATCCAGATGTACTTTGTAATCGGGAGATCAAGTTTGATGTCTTTATGGATATTGCCCTTGAACTAGGAGCAGACTTTGTCGCAACAGGACATTATTGCCAGAAAACTACAACAGTAGAAAACGGTCAAGAAGTTCACCATTTAATCGGTGGCGCAGACGCTAATAAAGATCAAAGTTATTTTTTATGTCAGGTATCGCAAAAACAGCTTGCCAAAACCCTTTTCCCAATTGGCCATCTTCAAAAGCCTCAAGTAAGAGAAATTGCCGCTGCACAGAACTTGATTACCGCTGGTAAAAAAGATTCTCAAGGATTGTGCTTTATAGGTAAAGTACGTTTACCAGATTTTTTACAACAGCAATTACAACATAAGGCTGGCGATATCGTAGAGATAGACGCACAAACTAGTCGTGAGAAAATGTTGGAATTAGTTCCAGTGGAAGAAATGGGAGATGAGAATGAATTGGTCTCGCTTTCGCGAAAGCGGAAATACCATCCCACAGAAGGAAAGGTAGTTGGGCAGCATCAAGGAGCACATTATTTTACTCGTGGACAGCGCAAAGGACTCGCCGTAGGAGGAACACCTGAGCCACTTTTTGTGATAGAAACTGATGTACTTACGAACACTATTTACGTGGGGCAAGGAAAACAACATCCTGGCTTATACCGTCGAGGACTTTTTGTAACCGCAGATGAAATGCACTGGATTAGAGAAGATCTGGAAATAGCAGAAGGTGAAACGATGGAAGTAATGGCGCGCATACGTTACCGTCAGACGCTTGAAAAAGCAACGCTACATCGAGCAGAAAATGGATTGTACGTTATTTTTGATAACGAGCAAAGCGCCATTTCTCCTGGACAATTTGTAGCTTGGTATCAAGAAAATGAGTGTTTAGGTAGCGGAGTGATAAGTTAATAGAATCTGAATTCGAATTCGAATTTGAATTTGAATTCGAACTTGAACTCGAACTCGAACTCGAATTGTAATTTGAATTCGAATTACAAATTTACTTAGAACTCAAACTTCGATTTTAAGACAGATAAAAGCATTTCCCTTTTCAAAAGGGAAAACAGGTTGGCGACGATTTCGGCACAGCCGATAGAGCAACCAAAAGGGTTTTACGAATGCCTAAATAAATGAATAACGATATTTTAAAAAAGGTTGAGAACAGTCCAATATTTTTGTGATAGATAAAACGTAAATTAGTGGTCATGAAAAAGCTAGTGTTGATATTATTTATTTTACGTTTTGTTACCTCTCACGCCCAAGATTTTCATGCATTAGTATTTTTTAATGATAAACCTAATACGGCAGCTTCATTAACTAACTTACAAACCATACTTACCCAAAGAGCTATAGACCGCAAAGCAAGGCACAACATCCCAATCGACGATCGGGACATGCCTATGAATCAGTCTTATATCGCACAAATAAAAACGCAACCAGGAATTACGTATAAGGCGCAATCTAAGTGGTTCAATTGTGTTCATGTAGTCGGTTCACCAGCAGATATTAATGCCCTAGCCAGTTTACCTTTTGTTTCAACTATTGATTTTACAGATCCTACTAAAAGTTCTTCCATAAGTAATGAGGATAAGTTTGCAAATATGGTGACCACACCGCTTGCATATGGGACAGCTAGAAATCAAATAGAAATGATAGGTATTGATGACTTACATAACACCGGTAATACTGGTTCAGGAATGCTCATAGCAGTCACTGACTCTGGTTTTCCTAATGTAGATGTGAATACAGGTTTTGCCCAATTGCGCAATAATAATGGTATTGCTGGTGGCTGGGATTTTGTAGATCGTGACGCAACTATTTATGAAGATCACTTTCATGGATCACGAGTATTGAGCGTTATGGCAGGTAATGATCCTGGTAACTTTGAAGGTACGGCACCAGACGCACGTTATTACTTATTTCGTACAGAAGAAGCATCACAAGAAACACCAGCCGAAATGTCTTATTGGGTCCAGGCTGCAGAGCGCGCCGACTCTCTTGGAGTAGATGTGATCAATGTTTCTTTAGGTTACTTAGGTTTTGATAACGCTGCCGAAAGTCTCAGCTATCAAGACATGAACGGTACAACAGCCTTTATCTCGCAAGGGACAAATGTTGCTTTTGAAAAAGGAATGCTGGTTGTTACCAGCGCAGGAAATTCTGGAAACAGCGCTACACATCCATACAACGCCGCTCCAGCCGATGCTTTTGGAGCGTTTTCCATAGGATCTGTGACTGCAAATGAGGTGAAATCTAATTTTTCTAGTATCGGCCCAACCTTTGATGGCCGGATACGTCCTGATATAGCTGCGCAAGGCAGTGCATCTGCAACTATAGATGAATCTGGAAATCTGGTCAGTAGCAGTGGTACGAGTTTTAGCGCGCCTACTATTACTGGTGCGATCGCTTGTTTAATGCAGGCTTTTCCTAATCTTACCCCACAAGAAATTATAGACGCTGTTCGCGCTAGTGCGCAACAATTTACCACGCCAGATAATCTTTTGGGTTATGGTATACCAGATTTTGGAGCAGCTCAACAAACCTTAAGTTTTAATAATTATTCTACAGCCCATTTCAATTATCATGTAAAAGATAAAATCTTGTATTTTAATACCGCTCAAGGCGAAAACCTAACATCTTTCCAGCTCTTTAACCTGCAAGGACAATTGGTTTTAGAACAAGCTACAACACAAGAAGGCTTTATCGACCTTAATCAAGTCTCTAACGGATTGTATTTTTTTAGAGTTGATCAAAGTGAGGATAGTCATAAATTGGTGATTCGATAATACTAATCCCAGGAATTCGACCTAACCAATGATCAAGGGTTTCAAAAATCACACTGAATTTCAAGTCATTCTCAGTAAAAAAAGATTCTCTTCAACCGAAGGGGAAAAGTTTAAGTCTCTTTGCTGCTAACGAAAAGGGTTTGACTCGATGCTTTTACCTATCTATTCTTACTTAAATTTGCACAAAGTAAAAAAGCTTAAAAATGCCTCAAAATAAAATCACCGAACTTTTTAACATCAAATATCCAATCATTCAAGGAGGAATGATTTGGGCAAGTGGTCGTAAATTAGTGACCGCAGTAAGTAATGCTGGTGGCTTAGGTTTAATAGGAGCAGGATCTATGTATCCAGAGGTGTTGAGAGAACATATTCAGAAAACCAAAGCTGGAACAGATAAACCTTACGGAGTGAACGTACCATTATTGTATACTGATCTGGAGGAGATACTTCAAATCATAATAGAAGAAAAAGTTCCTATTGTCTTTACCAGTGCGGGAAACCCTAAAACTTATACTAAAAGATTAAAAGAAGCAGGAATTACGGTTGTGCATGTAGTGAGCTCTGTAAAATTTGCAGTAAAATCACAAGAGGCTGGAGTAGATGCTGTGGTCGCTGAAGGTTTTGAAGCTGGTGGACATAACGGTAGAGAAGAATCAACTACATTGACTTTAATCCCTCAGGTAGCAAAAGCAATTGATATCCCATTAATAGCGGCTGGAGGAATTGCAACTGGTCGTGCTATGCTAGCCGCTATGACTCTCGGAGCAGATGGTGTGCAAGTAGGAAGCCGTTTTGTGGCAACTAACGAAGCAAGTAGTCATATTAACTTTAAAAAGGCTGTTATCGAGGCTGGAGAAGGTGCAACTCATTTGACTTTAAAAGAACTTGCACCAGTAAGAATGCTGCGTAATAAATTTTGGGATCAAGTTCAAGAGTTATATAGGACAGCACCTTCACCAGAAGACCTAAAAACTTTATTGGGAAGAGCAAGAGCCAAAAAAGGTATGTTTGAAGGAGATTTAAACGATGGCGAACTAGAAATAGGTCAGGTTTCTGGATTAATTGATGATATTATTCCTGCGGCACAAGTTGTCGAAGATATGGTGAAAGAATTCGAACTGGCAAGAATAGAGTTATTTAACCTTTCGTTACATGGCTAGAGCGCAAACAGTCGTAGAGGAGACGTGGAACGTAATTACACATGGATTAGGATTCTTGCTATTTGCTGCCATATCTATTGCACTATTTATTAATGCAGATTTA
This sequence comes from Nonlabens dokdonensis DSW-6, assembly GCF_000332115.1. NCBI lineage: Bacteria > Pseudomonadati > Bacteroidota > Flavobacteriia > Flavobacteriales > Flavobacteriaceae > Nonlabens > Nonlabens dokdonensis. The sequence goes on along the minus strand of NC_020156.1, from coordinate 26,697 downwards.
TCTAAGGATTACATGATAGTAGGTTTAGTAGTCTACTGTTTATCTCAATTAATTCTTTATTGTGCGTCTACTACTTATCATAGGGCAAAAGAAGGCACCTTAAAGTTTAAGTTGCGCAAACTTGATCATATTTCTATTTACGGTTCGATAGCAGGAACTTATACGCCTATATGTTTAATAACCCTAGAACAAAGTAGTGGTTGGTATATACTTGCCGCAGTTTGGGGTATTGCTGTATTTGGAATTATTTGGAAATTATTTTTCACAGGGAAATTTGAAGCTTTTTCAAGTATCCTTTATCTAGTGATGGGATGGTTGATCGTTTTTGATTTGACTAATCTTATCGCTGCTTTCACAGAATTGCAAATGAATTTGCTTATTGCAGGTGGAATTTTTTTTACTGTAGGAATTGTTTTTTACGTCTGGAACAAACTTTATTTTAATCATGTGATCTGGCACTTGTTCGTTTTAGGCGGCAGTATTAGTCATGCTGCGATGGTCTGGTACGTAGTAGTTTGATCAACACCAAATTTCCATTCGTCGACACTTAAAGGTTATCCATCGACACTAAACGCGTCATTCGACTAACATTTTAAATAAAGTAATGAATTATTAATCATATTTGATAGTTTTAAAAGCTATTAGTGTGAAAAATGTCAAGTTAAAAGTATTACTTATTGAAGACGATGCGATCGAAGTTATGAAACTGAAGCGCGCTATTGTTAAGCTTGAATTAAATCACGATCTCATAGAAGCTAAGAATGGAGAAGAGGCCTTAAAAATCCTTAAACAAGATCATATTATACCAGATGTCATCTTTTTAGACCTGAATATGCCCAAAATTAATGGGCTAGAGTTTCTTAAAATTTTGAAAGAAGATGAAGTGTTGAAATATATCCCAACGATCATTTTAACTACTTCAAATAACCGTAGAGATGTGCTTGCATGTTACTCCACAGGTGTAGCAGGCTATATAATAAAGCCCCTTAAATATGAGGATTACGTTAATAAAATAAAGGTTACTTTAGACTATTGGTCGATGAATGAATTAATAAAAGCATAATGAAAGGAATAGTCTTTACAGAGTTTTTAGATTTAGTAGAAGATAAATTCGGTTTTGAAATGGTAGATACCATAATCAATAATTCTAATCTACCATCTAATGGCTCTTATACAGCGGTAGGAACTTACAGTTTTTCTGAAATGTTAAGTTTACTTACTAATTTAAACAAAGAAACAGGAATAGCGATTGAGGATCTGCTGCTCCTTTACGGCGAGCATTTTTTTAGTGTCGTAGAGAGAAGTTACTCCTCCTTTTTAACTCAATACAAAGATCCTATAGAAATGATATCTTCCATCGAAAATCATATTCATGTAGAAGTACGTAAAATCTATCCGGACGCAGAGTTACCGAGTTTCACTGTAGTAGATAAAACAGATACTACATTAGTAATGATCTATAAATCTAGTAGAGCCATGTCTTCTTTTGGAAAAGGGCTTATGAATAAGACTTTTGAATATTTCAATACTAATGCAACTATTTTAGTAGAAAATATTAAGGAAAACGGTACGGAGGTAAAATTCAGTATTGCCACACATGGATAATGATAAAATCAAAATTTACGAACGAGCACTTGCGCGAGAGAAAGCTGCAAGGAAAGAAGCCGAACGTATACTTGAAGAAAAATCTAAAGAACTCTATTTAAAATCTCAAGAGTTAAAGGTTTCCAATGAAAAATTAGAAGAGTTATTACTAACTAAAACATCTGAGCTTAAAGGTGTTTTTGGGAACATAGTAGACGCTTATGTAGTAATGGATCTAAACGGTGTTGTCATAAGGATGAACAATGCCGCACAAGATTTATTAGGTTATTCCACAGATACAAAGTTGAATTTATTTTCTCTCGTCCTACCTGAGGAACAAGTTAAAGTTCTTACCAGTTTTAAAGAGTTTTCTGAAAATGGGTCAATAACAGATTTTCAAGTCAAAATAAAAGTAGCTAGTGGCGCGGTAAGGCTTGTTCATATCAATGCCAGTATTATTTTTAATGGCAAGAATCAGCCAGTTGCAGCACAAGGTATAGTCAGAGATATCACAGAAGAAAATGCCGCTCAGAAGCTATTGCTTGAATCTCAAAACAGACTTTCTACCCTTATCAGCCATCTTCATAGTGCAGTTCTATTAGAAGATGAAAATCGTAACGTGGTAGTTACTAATCAAAGATTTTGTCAATTTTTTAAAATTCCTGTTTCACCTGAACAAATGGTAGGTGTTAATTGTGCAAATGCAGCTGAGCAAAGCAAAAGTCTTTTCAAGAACCCTGAAGAATTTGTAGAAAGAATTAACCATTTGACCGATGAAAAAAAACAAGTTTTATCAGATGAACTTTACTTAGTTGACGGTAGAGTGTTAGAACGCGATTTCATTCCTATTTATGAAAACGATGAATACCGTGGTCATTTGTGGACTTATCGAGATGTGACTCTCAGGAGAAAATACCGTGAAAGTATTGAAGCAGAGCGTCAAAAATATAGCAACATTATCGCAAACATGAACTTGGGTCTCATTGAGGTGGATAATGAGGACAACATTATTATGGTCAACCAGAGTCTAGAACAAATGTCTGGATATTCTAGCGAGGAGTTAATAGGTCGCAGAGGTAAGGATGTTCTACTAGTAAAGGATGACCTTAAAATATTAGAAAAAGAAAATAGCAAACGTATAGAGGGATTGTCAAACTCCTATGAAGTAAAGATCAAAGCCAAGGACGGTTCAATTAAATATTGGCTTATTAGTGGGGCACCTAATTATAGTATTAACGGTCAGGTAATTGGTTCCATCGGAATCCACTTAGATATTACTCAACTTAAAAGTCTCGAGCTTCAAAAGGAAAATCTGCTGAAAAAACTTGAGAATAGTAACGAAGAGTTGCAAGAATATGCACATGTAGTTTCTCATGATTTAAAATCCCCTTTGCGCAGTATAAGTGCGTTAATGAGCTGGATAAAGGATGACAATGAAGGTAAATTATCTTCCGAAACTTTAGAGAATTTTAAAATGATAGACGCGACCTTAGAAAAAATGGAGCAGCTCATCTCTGATGTTTTAGAATATTCTAGCATAATAAGTAACAAGGAAACTGTTTCTGAAGTTGATTTAAATAAGGTAATGGATGATATCGTAACCTTACTTCATTTTCCAGAACACATTGATTTTAACGTAAAAAAAACATTACCCACTTTAAAAGTAGATCGAGTAAAAATTCAACAATTATTTCAAAACTTGATAAGCAATGCTATTTCCTATTGCGATAAAGAACAAGGAATTATCGAGGTTAATTTTGAAGAAAATTTGAATGAATACAAATTCTCTGTAAGGGACAATGGTATTGGAATCGATAAGGAGTACCATGATAAAATATTTCAAATATTTCAATCATTAAATAAAAGAGAGAACTCTACAGGTATAGGTCTATCAATCGTCAAAAAGATTGTTGATTTATATAATGGTAAAATCTGGTTAGATAGTAAAGTAGGAGAAGGAACAACGTTTTATTTTACCATAGAAAAATAAAGAGATGAAGACAGTACAGCTACAAAAACGAGCAGGTGGAGAATGGCACTACTTAGGAAAGAAACAACATCTAAATACTCCTTTAGTATTGATCTTTGGTAACCGTTTTTTATTAGAAGATGAGAGTCTTTTTAATGAGGTTCGAGGTATGTTTCCAGAAGGGAATTTGGTTTTTGGATCTTCTTGTGGTGAACTAGTTGGCAGTTCAGTAAATGATAAACATATAACAGTTACTGCAATAGAATTTGAACGAGCTACTTATGAAGTACAACGATATAATGTACACGATACAAAAGAAGATAGTGAGAAAGCAGGTCGAGAAGCTGTAAAACAGCTAACTCAAGAGGGATTGAAACACGTATTTGTAATTTCTGAAGGAAGTTTTGTAAATGGCTCAGATTTGACCAAAGGAATGCAAGAACACCTTCCTAAGGTTCTTATAACTGGAGGATTATGTGGAGATGATGATCGTTTTGAGAAAACTTTAGCTTCATTCAATGAAACGCCTAAGGAAGGAGAGATCATTGTTATAGGATTTTATGGAGAAAGTTTAGAAGCTTCTTTTTCTATTTACGGTGGCTGGACGCCTTTTGGTCCTGAAAGATTAGTAACAAAATCAGATGGTAATATATTATACGAAATTGATGGAAAACCAGCTTTAGATTTGTACAAAACATACTTAGGTGATAAAGCAAAGGAACTACCAGGATCTGCTTTGATATATCCTTTAAATGTTAAGAGTCAGGAGAATAAACAATCCTTTGTTCGCACAATTCTAAATATAGACGAAGAAAAAAATGCTATGATTCTTGCAGGCGATGTGCCTGTTAATTCTACTGTGCAACTTATGATGACAAACATGGATAGTATCGCGGCGGCTTCAGAAACTGCAGCCATAAGAGCAATGGAAGGACGTATAGAGCCACCACATCTGGCCTTACTTATAAGTTGTATAGGACGTAAATTAGTTCTAGATCAGAGAATTGAAGAAGAAATAGAAGAAGTAAGAGGCATAATAGGAAATGAAACGATAATTGCTGGAATGTATTCTTATGGAGAAATAGCTCCTTTTTATGGAGAACGCAGTTGTAAATTACACAATCAGACCATGACTATAACTTTAATAAGTGAATAAATGAATCCACTTTTAAAGAGGCAAATCCGCAAGTATTTTCCAGACGATCTTAAAGATCGAGAAGACATGCATTCTTTTTTTAAAGCGGTTTCTGCGTCTTATGATAATCTTGATGATCAGTTTAAAATGACGCAAAGGGCTATGAAAATAAGCTCAGATGAACTTTTTGAGGCAAATAAAGCTCTGAGAGAAGAGACTAAACAACAACGTTATTTGTTACTCAAATTACAATCGGTTATTAATGCAGTAAAGCCGTTTGAAAATAATAAGAAAGGCGGCACTGAAATCAAGCTTACCGATAAGAAAAACTTAGCTAACTATATAAGTGAGCAGGCAGAGCAATTGATTAAAGTAAACAAAGATCAAGAAAAGCTGCTAGAAGAACTAGCTCTTCAAAATCAGGAGCTTAATGATTATGCTCATATTGTTTCACATGACTTGAAATCGCCATTAAGAAGTATAGAGGCTCTGGTGAGTTGGATCAAAGAGGATTATGAAGAAGTTCTAGGTGATGAAGGTAAAACGCATTTGTCCTTAATCGTCTCACATTTGGAAAAAATGGATTCCTTAATTTCTGGGATTTTAGAATATTCTTCGATAGATAAGGAGATAAGAACAGAGCATGAGCTAGATTTAAACACATTGGTTCGTGAAAATATAAAATTACTTCACATACCGGATCATGTAAAAATAGTAGTGCATTTACTTCCTACCATTAAAGGAGATCCAGTCAAATTGCAACAGGTTTTTCAAAACCTAATAGACAACGCAGTCAAAAATATGGATAAACCTAATGGCCGCATTGATATTATATCAAGAGATCTAGAATCAAAGTATCAGTTTGAAATAAAAGATAATGGTAAAGGCATTGAACCTGCTTATTTTGATAAAATTTTTCAAGTTTTTCAAAAACTTGAGAACGACTCTAGCAGTACAGGAATCGGACTCTCCATTGTAAAGAAAATTATCATGTTTTATAAAGGAGAAATTTGGATTGAAAGTCTTCCTGGCGTTGGAACTTCCATATTTTTTACATTACCTAAATCCTAGTTCATGGAACAACCTAATCTAGATTATATTAATGAAATTGCTGGTGGAGATCCTACGTTTGTCGATAAATTACTCGACGTTGTAAAAAAGGAATTACCAGAAGAGATACAGTTGTACGAGAAGAATTTTAATGATTCCGCTTTCGCGAAAGCGGCAGAAAACGTACACAAATTAAAGCACAAACTAGGAATATTAGGACTATCTCAAGGATATGAGCTCGCCATAGCTTATGAAGAAGAATTGCGTAACGGTAAAAGTACGCTCAAAAAAAAATTTGACTCCTTACTTGATTCCTGTAATCGTTTTATAAGTGATTTATAATATGTAAATTGCTTTATAATCAAAAATATTTCAATTTGAATTGTATTATAATTGATGATGAGGCTGCAGCGAGAACTATCATGACTCATTTGTGCAGTCAGGTGGAAAACCTTGATGTAATCGAGGAGTTTCCTAATGCACTAAGTGCAATGAAGTTTCTAAGAAAAAATGATATTGATCTAATATTCTTAGATCTTCATATGCCTGATTTTAGCGGTTTTGACTTTATAGAAACACTGCGTAATCCACCTAAGATTGTTCTAACTACATCAGATAGAAATTTTGCGATTGAGGCTTTTGAATACGATTGTATTGTAGATTATCTACTCAAACCTATAACCTTACCTAGGTTTTTAAAATCTATTGAGAAAGTACAAAAGAAAGAGGTCACTCCATCTCTTAAAAAAGAAATAGCGCCGTCTTCAAGTGGTGTTTCTGCTCCAGAAAAGGAAATGTATGTCAATATTGATCGCAGGCTCGTCAAAATAGAATTTGAACATATTTACTTAATTGAGGCAAAAGGAGATTATGTTTTAATAAAAACAGAACACAAAAATTACACGGTTCATTCTACTCTCAAAAAAATAGTTGAAAAGTTACCAGAATCTTTATTCCTGAAAGTACACCGTTCTTATATAATTAACATCAATAAAATTATTGATATAGAGGATAATAGTGTGTTGATAGAAAAGAATGTGATTCCTATAAGCAGGTCTAACAGACCAGAATTAATGCGTAGGTTGAACTTACTTTAAAATTCTCTGATTTTACTCAACGATGTTAAACTACCACTCGACGACACCAAAATGGTGCTAATCGTAAATTAAAATTTAAGGCGACATAGCGTTTTACTTTTGGCTTATAAATCAAATAAGTCATGAATAAAATTATTTTAATTGTCGCGTTGTTGATAAGCTTTATTGCGCCATCTCAAAACTATCAATACCTAGGAACATTTAGTTCTGACGGGACACCAGATTATTTAGAACCAGTAGATGATGTGATTACTGGAGATTTTTTACAAATGGTGAATAATGCTCTTCCAGAAAGTTATCCTGTGCCAGATTTTAATCCACAGTACATTTCTTCTGGTTATGATACTGATATTCTACTAGAAGATCAGGCAGATGTCTGGGTAACCTTTGTTGCAGAAGGAGCTGGATATAAAAATGTATTAGGTTTTTACACTTATGATACCTCAATTACAAATCATCCAGCACCTAGTGCAAGCGACATAACAATCATTTTCCCAAATGTCTCTGCACAATGGAGTGGTGGTGGACTACTTGCTGGAAATAAGGTTCATATAGGCAGGTTTCCAGCAGGTACAGGAATAGGTTGGGTTCTTTTAGCTAACGGTTTTCAAAACAATCAAGTAACAGCAGGACAATGGCAAGTATACTCTAATGAGGACTATAATCCAGAAAATGATCCTTCTTTGAGAAAGCATAATGTTCTTTTGAATGATGATGTAAATGAGAGAATTATACTAGGTTTTGAAGATATACGTCGTGATTATGCCTCTTGTGATCAGGATTTTAATGATGCTATCTTTTACATCACGGCAAATCCTTATACTGCTTTAAAAACAATCAATTTAACTCGTCCAGATGCTTCTGGCTCTAACACGGTTTCTTCAGGAAATAATGGCGGTCTAGAAAGTAATGGAGACCTAGCTAGTTTAATTGCTAAGCGCAATTTAAATAGACTGAAGGATAATAACCAGATGTCTAAAAAAGCTGCTCAATCATCTTTTCTTGTAAAAAGTGGGACAATTAATAGTCTAGACGGTTATTTACCATTAACTGGTCAGTATGGAACAGAAAACCCTCAATATTCTACACCTACAGATTTATTAGGAATTACAAATGCAAATGAAGTCCTTGCCGTAGATTATTATCAACAAGCAAATCGTGTTGCTGCTGTGCTTGCAACAGACACTCAAAATGGAGTTTATGATCATTCTAAAGCCATTTGTGACCGATTGAATAATTCTACATTAGATGATGTAAGAACGGTAACTGCGAGAGGTCACCAGCTCTTAACTTCTACAATCATACGCGATAATGGATCTATAGAATATTCTGTAAGCTTTTCAATTAAATTAGGAGCAGTAGAAAATGATTTATACAGTTACTGGAGTATTGACCGTTATCCAGCAGGAGATTATAACAATTATCAAATTTGGGGTAGTTCTTATGCTCAAGTATTTCATATAGTGAATCATATATTAGATACTTACACAGCACAGAAAACGTTGAACAGTCTAACTTTAAATAATCTAGTTCCTCCAGTTTTTGTGCGTAATGGGTATTATGAAAATGGTAAGTTACACCTTGAGATTAATAATTTAAACAGGCTTTCTTCAGTCTTACTAGATGCAAATTTGAAACAAACTGAAGTAGCTGGTCTCATTCCTTATTCTAACTCCATAAGTTTAACTGGCGATTATATTCAAACCGTAGAAGTAAACACCGGTGGGATATTTGATGCAGGTGTTTCCCTTTCAACTGGACCGAATGAACAAATTGATGCCTTGTATCTGGCAGATGGTCCTTGGGGAACTGATTATATAGATGGAGAAGTTATGGTCAACAGTTTTGACATCACCTCTACAAGTTCTTTTCCTGCTAATGATACCTATTATGTAGAAAGAAATCCAACGATTCAAGGTAACATTAAAGAAACGCTCAACCTGTTTAGACATTTAAAAGCAGGTGATCAATTAGTTGACGTATCAGATTATGACCAGATGTCTTTTGAAGTTAGTAACTCGTTACCTATAGAGATTGTTCTGATTACTGATGAGGCCATAGCTTGGTCAGCTCGTTACCGCTATACGATTCCAGCGCATGCAATGCCTGCAAATGTTACCATTGATTTTGATGATTTTATCAATCCTGCTGGTATTTCTAGCGCTAGCGATCACTTTAGGTCCATAGTGTTTTCTATGAGTGGCGATTACAATACATTTCAGCCTTTTGATTTGAGCATCAATGATTTGAAATTTCAATTGAATAGTACTTTGAGTGTAGATAATGCAAGCTCAATAAATCAAGCAGCAGTAAGTAATTATCCTAACCCTTTTGTGAATACAACTACTTTTCAGTTAGCTAAAGAAAGCGAAAAAATTACCCTAACGCTCTTTGATCTATCAGGTAGAGTAGTAGATGTTCAGAATATGACTACCGAGCAAGGAAACCTTACTGCGAGATATTCACAAGCTTCGTTACGACCAGGAATTTATGTTTATAGAATTACAGATGATGGAAATCAAAGTTATTCAGGTAAGATCGTTAAAGAATAAACCCATTACAATTTACTTAAACTTAAACCATCACTTCTACGAGTGGTGGTTTTCTCTGATGTATTAAATCAGATGTATAACAATAATTTTATCTACGCTTTCGCGAAAGCGGAATAGTATCTATTTCTTAACAAATACCACATAGTTTCTACTTGTTTAAAATAGGTTTATCTTATTTCAAAAATTCACAAACAATAAAATATAATGATATGATTACAAAGGTGTTATTATGTAAGATTACTGGCTTACTTGAAAAGTAAATCTTTTTCTAACAGAACCCAAACCGTTATATGTTTACAGTTGTCTTTTGATCAACAACAGTAATAAGGTTTTTAAACGTCCAGAGACACTGTTTTGTATAGTTTTTTATCTCTCAAATCTTTCGTTTTCTGACATATTTATCATTCCGATTCCGTTTACAAACCATTGACCATTTTTCAAAGTCATTTTTATGTTCAATTTGAAGTCCTTCCACTCTTTTCCTTGTACTCTTATAAGATCAGATTCTTTATGGGACGTATCTACTTCAAATCCATTTTCTGGATAATCTTGAGCGTCAAAAATGGGGTCTGCACCTATACCTAATTGAGGTTCTTGTTGATCAGCTTTAGCAATGGTTCTTTTAAGTTCTTTTTTGAATTGTTCTGTAACCTGGGACTGTTCATCGATCCAGTCTTTTAGTGTGATTTCAGGATTTAAATCATTGCAATAGTCCACATACTTATTAATAAAACTTAATGCAGTTTTTATTGCTGCAGTTGAGGTCTCCCTTGGTTCATTATCAACTTTAGCTTCCTGCGAGCTAGATTCTTCACAAAAAATAACAGTCAAAAATAGAAGTAGTGATAAGGTCCTCAATATGGTTTATTTAAATGACTCACTTGTGGTATCAAGATGAGTTGCAGATTTAAGCACTAAATTTAATAATTATATCGCAGATACAAGATTTGTAAGGACTTTTGCAAATTGGGAATGAGCTGCCTAAAAAATGTTTTCCATCTCAACATCTGGTACACCTTAAGGTCCAACATTTGTTTTAAAATTAGGATAGATTGTAGAAATTATATAGAAATAAAGAGCTCATAAATCAAATTACTGACTTCTGAGCCTCAAAAATTAGTGTCTAAATTTAATGAAGAAAAAGGTTGTTTTTTACCTCAGTTCTTTGTTGTGGTGCGTTTTTATTTTTGTTTCCATTTTTTAAATCCGACTACGTCATCTCTAATTTCTTTTTGCCATTTTCTTCCATATTTTTCAGTTAGATGGTCGAATATTTTCCAATTATATTTTTCCATACAGATTTCTGAAGGTTGGACACAGCCATAGTCATAAAACGAAACATTAAACTTTTTCTCAAAATCAACATCAGTCAGAATATGCACAGGTGCAATTCCTCCAGCAAGTAATAAAATCGGTTGTCCATTTTTAATATCAGATTCGGCAAATTTGACAGCTTTATTACAATCAACATCCTCACTAAAAATCAGATTTCCGATATTCCTAAATTTTTCTCTATCAGAAGCCGATTCTTGGCTGAAAGAATAAAAACTAAATCCTATTAGAATCAAAGTCAGTAATTTTCTCATATCTTTTAAATAAATATTCTCCAAATTTTAAAAAATGATATAATTGTTGCAAGAATTGAAATTAACATTGCAAAAGATAATAATAATCTATTTTCTTTTTTTCTTAAATAGTTGGCACCAATTATAAACCCAATTAAAGATATAATTCCGAAATAATATTTATAACTAAACTTCAATTCCGATAATCCAAATAACGCTCTTGTTTTTCCAGTTGACTGAATATAATCTTGATAAGTATTTATGTTTACTTTTATAGAAAAAATCAAGCAAATAAAACTCACGAATATTATCAAATAAATTATCTTTTTTCTATCCATAATTTTTATTCAGCAATCGTAATTTGATGTGTTTCGAGAGTTCTTCTCAAATGCACCACAACTTGTTACATCAACTCAAATGTACACTTTATCCCGCAAAAAAAATTTAGGGGTTAGCGCGTACAACGATAGCCGATATGACATGAAAACAGAGTCTGCTGTGTTTGTTTTTCTTAAACCCTAATGAATAAGAAAAAGCGAAAATTAACCGTTCTTAACTTAAGACTACACCTTTTATCTTATCTAAACTATTTTAAATAGCTCTGTAACCTCTAGGCTTCTTGCTGTAGAATCGTTCTCGACTGCGCTCGAACTGACTTTTTTTAGTTTTTATTAATCATTAATCATTAATCATTAATCATTAAACTTTAACCATTAACCATTAACCATTAACCATTAACCATTAACCATTAACCATTAATCACTAATCACTAATCATTAATCACTATTCCTCAGGCTTGATTTCATTGAGTTCTATATTTTTGCTAGCAGCATATTGATAGCCGCTTTCCCACCAAAGTTTCATTTTTTCTTTTTTGAAGACTAAGGAATTCGTAGTAAGTACAGTAGGAGTGTAGTAGAGGTTAATTATCGCATCATGATTATTTGCAACGTATTTCCCTATGGTAATGTTTTGCTTTTCAATGCGATCCATCATAAAACCATGCAAATTAGAAATAAGAGAAAAAACATTTTTAGAAGGTAAATTGTTATAGTACATCACTTCCGTTTCTAGGATAATGACATCTACTTCTGTTGCTCCTCGATCTATAGCCTCTTTAATAGGAACCATACTTCCAAAACCTCCATCAGCATACTCGCAGCCATTTTTTCTCACCAGACTCATAAATGGAATGTAGTTGCAAGAAATCCAAATCCAGTCTATAAAATCTTCATAATTAAAGTCCTTGATGGATTTGTATTCGGTTTCATTCATGGAAAGATTAGAGACCGTAACTACTACATCCTTTGCACCGTTTTGTAATTCTTGAAATTCTTCTGGAGTAAGTGTTTTTTTAATCAGCTTTCTAAGATTTCTACTTTCACCAAAAGTTTTTGAGCCTCTAAGAAAATTACGTAATACCTTAAAATGATTGATACTAATTTGATCCTGACCGTATTTGTCTCGCTTTACAAGAAACGGTCTGCGATTAAAGATAGAAGATTGATTAACGCTCGTATAAACTTCTTTGATCTTATCGATTTTATTTAATGCTAGATGAGCAATAAGTAAACTACCTGTAGACGTTCCTATATAAAGATCGTAGGTATGTCCTAATTCTTCTTGCAGGTATTGAGCCACTCCACCACCGAAGGCTCCTTTGCTTCCTCCACCAGAAATTACAAGAGCTTTCATATTTATATTATTTCCCTTCAGACTCTAAGATAAGGCTGTCATAGATAGTAGTTCTGATCTTAGAGGAATTGATAAATCCATCGCCAAAACCAGCGGCATCATACTTTCTAGTAAGCGAGGTGTTTTTCTCTACTTGAGCACGTGTCTTGCCATCACTTATTGCCTTTTTGATATTCTTTTTTAAATCTTCCAGCATAGGAATATAAGCAGCGAGATCATCATAAGAACCAAGCGGCCCATGCCCAGGTACTATCTTTGTTTCTTCATTAATAGTACTCAGCACTTTTTTCTGTGCAGCGATATATCCTGAAATAGAACCACCAGATTTTAAATCTATATAAGGATAACGACCATTAAAAAATACATCTCCCATGTGCACTACGTTGCTTTTAGTTAAATAAATAAAACTATCGCCGTCAGTATGAGCATTGTGTACGTGAATAATTAAGTTGTTATCATCTGGTAAAGAAAGTTCATAGTCTTCTTCGATTGTTTTCTCTGGAAAGAAACGCTCTTCTTTTTCACTTTCTTGTAGCCTTGTCAATACATTTTTATGAGCGATAACAATTGTTTCTTCTGTATTAAAATTACCATTTCCTCCAGTATGATCGCCATGATGGTGTGTATTGATCAAATAACGTATCGGACTATCTGTGATATTTTTGATAGCTTCTTTTATTTTTTCACTCAATGGTGCAAATTGCGAGTCTATCATGACCACTTCGTTTTCAGAAACTTGTATGAGAATATTGCCGCCGGCACCTTGTAGCATATAAACCTGATCGGTTATTTGTGTAGTGGTAATTTCTACTCCTTTAAATCGGTCTTGACCATGTGACCAGAAGCTGGTGATGATAGCCAGCGTAAAAAGTAATTTTTTCATTTTTAGATTCTATTTAGTGGTAAAACTATAAGTCTATTGTCATAAATCATTCCTTAATTAAAGCTCTGATGGATCTTCTCCTAAAGTACTTAAAGTAGGTTTTTTGCTCACAAGTTGTCTGATTTTAATACTAAAGGCAGCAAAAATTAAGGTCATTATAGGAGATAGCCAGCTGAAAATAGCATAAAAAGCATAATCTGCAACACTTACACTTAAAGTACTGCTATGATAAGCACCACAGGTATTCCATGGAATTAGAACTGATGTCACTGTTCCGGAATCTTCTAATGTACGAGACAAGTTTTCAGGAGCCAGTCCTTTTTCTCTATATGCTTTTTCATACATCTTACCTGGTACTACCAGCGCTAAATATTGGTCACTAGCGGTTACATTAATCGCAAGACAACTGGCAACGGTACTAAAAAACAATCCAAAGGTACTACTGAATAAATCTAGTAAACTGCGAGAAATACGGCTCAAAGCGCCTATAGCATCCATAACTCCTCCAAAAACCATTGCGCAAATAATCAACCAAATAGTTCCTAACATAGATTCCATTCCTTTTCCTTCAAAAAGACCAGAAAGCTCCTCAACTATTTGAGGATTATCAGAGATAGGATTAACAGATGTCTTCACTGTAATTGAATTCATGATTCCTTTGTAAGCAGCTTCAAATGTCCATTCCTTTAATCCAGATACGGTAAGAACAATATCTGGTTGAAAAATCAATGCAAAAACAGCCGCCAATAATGTTCCTATAAGTAAAGCAATCAAAGGAGAAATTTTCTTTATAATCATAGCGATCACAGCAACTGGCACTAGAAACAACCATGGTGTGGTATTAAAAGTAGCGTCTATCGCATTTTGATATTGAGAAACATCAGCAGCGCCGCTGGTATCATTTGTAAAACCTAGTATGACAAAAACTATTAATGTAACAACAATTGTTGGTACCGTAGTAAGTGTCATGTATTTAATGTGAGTAAATAGATCTGTTCCAGCCATGGCAGGAGCAAGGTTAGTCGTGTCACTTAACGGGCTCAATTTATCGCCGAAGTAAGCACCGCTCAATACCGCTCCAGCGGTCATTCCTGGACTTATTCCTAGCGCGCCAGCAATACCTATTAAAGCAATACCTACAGTCGCACTAGTCGTCCAGCTGCTTCCCGTAGCTACAGAAATTACTGCACAAATGATAACGCATGCTGCAAGAAAAATAGTTGGATTTAATATATCTAGTCCATAATATATCATTGTCGGTATTATGCCGCTCACCAGCCACGTACCAGCTAGCGCACCTACCATGAGTAGGATCAATATAGCTCCAGTGGTAGATTTTAGGTTTTGCGCAACCTCTTCTACCATAGTTTTATAAGACACTTTATTTTTAAAGCCTACAATAGCGGCAATCGCACCACCTAGAATAAGGATAAATTGGTTTGTTCCTCCTAACGCACTGTCTCCGTAAATAAAAACGTTGTACGCCAGCATCCCAATTAGAGCAATAACAGGAACAAGTGCTTCCCAAATACTCAGTTCTCTGTTTTCAATTATTTTTTCGTCTTCGTTGTTGATATTTTGACTTTCCATAGGTTTTCGTTGATGGACTGTAATGTTACGATATTGTTAATGGAGTTGCAAACTAGATTTGATGGAATGGTGGTAATGGGTGATGATGATCTCGCTTTCGCGAAAGCGAAATTACAACTCAAATCTTGCAAGCGATTAGCTATCAATTGTCTGAAATGTTATTCGGTTTTATATTTTTTGAGAAGTTTTTTTTCATAACCTAGCTTTCGCGAAAGCGTAACTAACAAAGAAAGCAAGGGTTTTATCCATCTAAATAGAAAATGATCTACTTGAGTATCGCCCCAATGTAATAAAAGAGTGGCGTGAAAAGGATTGTATGGGATTTGATTCTTGCCGAATGTTTTTCCATCATTTACTAGACCAAAAAGTACCGCCATAAAATTTTCAAATCCAGGTTGTCCAGGCTCTAATTTTGCTTGAAAAACGATGGGATACTCATTAGGATTATAAAATCGATGCACATCTAGTAGCGGTACTTTAAAATGTTCTCCAGGAGCTAACATAATTTCTTCTCCTAAATAATGAACTCCTAGAACACCTTCCTGCGGATAAAAATCTTCAGTAAATCGCTCGTGAAAGTGTATGGGGTTACCACCACCTGGCTGCAACTCTACTTCAATTAAAGTGTAAGCGCCATGAGTTTCTTTACTTGTCTCAAGTATGGTCGCTTTTTCTTGTGTTATAGGATTGAGATAGACTTGTGGCATGGATCAAAGGTAATTATCAATGCTATGGAAATCCTTAATAAATGGATAATAAATAATGATAAGTGAGTGATAGAAATGGTAGCTCATACTCTTACATTTGTAATCTTAAGTTTAAGATTATGTCAGAAAATATAGAAAGAATTAAGTGTTTGATCATAGGTTCAGGTCCTGCTGGATACACGGCTGCTATTTATGCTGCTCGTGCAGATATGAAACCAGTAGTTTATACAGGTATGGAACCAGGTGGACAACTTACTACTACTACAGAGGTAGATAATTTTCCAGGTTATCCTGATGGAATCGATGGGCCGGCGATGATGGTAGACTTACAGAAACAGGCAGAGCGTTTTGGTACTCAAGTACGCATAGGAATGATTACTGAGGTGAACTTTGCTACAGAAAAAGGTGGAATTCATACCGCAGTAGTGGATGGAAAAACTAAGATCGAAGCCAATACGGTGATTATTTCTACAGGAGCATCAGCAAAATATTTGAATATACCTAGTGAACAACGTTTACGTGGTGGTGGAGTAAGTGCATGTGCAGTTTGTGATGGTTTTTTCTATAAAAATCAAGATGTAGCCATAGTAGGAGCAGGAGATACTGCTGCAGAAGAGGCTTCTTATCTTGCCAAGATTTGTAAAAGTGTAACCATGTTAGTGCGTAAGGACTACATGCGTGCTTCAAAGGCGATGCAACACAGAGTAAATAGTCTTGAGAACATCAAAGTATTATACAACTCTGAGGTTGATGAAGTTTTAGGAGATCAAGTTGTTGAGGGATTACGTATCGTAAACAATCAAACGCAAGAAAAGCATGAAATTGAAATCACAGGAATTTTTATCGCGATAGGACATAAGCCTAACACAGATATTTTTAAAGGTCAACTGGAAATGGGAGAGGACGGTTATTTAAAAACTGTTTCTGGTTCTACAAAAACTAATCTTCCTGGTGTATTTGCATCAGGTGACGTTCAAGATAAAATTTACAGGCAAGCCGTTACAGCTGCCGGAACTGGATGTATGGCCGCTCTAGATGCAGAGCGCTATCTTGCAGACATAGGTGTTGTAGAAGAGGTAAAAGCTGGAGATTATAGCATCAGCTAGTTATAAATTACCTTGTCGTTTCTAAATCAGAATAAAAAAGAGAAGTAATTTTATATTGAGCTGTAATTTTTAGTTCAAAAAGGAAATAAAAAAATCCCCTTTGAAAACGAAGTTTTCAAAGGGGATTTTAAAATTTAGACTTTTTACAATTTACAATCTATTCCTTTTTAAGAACCGACTTTCCTGTAAATTTATTGATTTTGATACTCGGTGAGCCATAAAGAGAAACTTCTGCATCATCTGTAGATTCTAAATAAAAATTGCCTTTTACATTTACTTGAGCATTAGTATTATTTTTTATTTTAAGATCCAGTTTATCAAAAACAAGATTTTTAAATTCAATACTTGAACGATCCTTTAGGTTTATGATACCACTATCTACATCTCCTTCTATACGAGCGTCCACTCTGTCCTTAGCGTTTAATTCTAGATCACTGTATTTTATGAGCGCTTTAATTTCTGCATTATCTTCTAGATTAATGACAGCCGTTTTCCCAGTAAGGTTTAATTCTGCTTTGGTGCTTTTTTCTGCATAGAGATTGAGTCTAGCAACATTGGCAGTCATATAAACTTCTGCATCTTCTTTAATATTAAGTTCTAGATCATCAAAAGTCAAACTTGTAACAGAAGAGAGTTGTGCGTCCTCGGTAACCGTTATTTTATTTAATTCAGGTCCGTAAATTATTCTAAATTTCATTTCCTTCTTTGAACGAATTCTAGCAGTAGTGGTCACCACTAGTTTTCCATCTACTACACTTGCTGCGAGGTATTGGTGTAAGTTGGAGTCTGTAGTAATTTCTATTTGTGGAGCTACTCCAGGAACGATTTCAATTTCATAGTCACCGCTTATTTCTAGATAATCAAAAGAATTAAGTGGGCTAATTTCTGTAGTTACTTCTCGGTTTCCTTTCACCTTGACAAGGTCTTGGGCATTTACAATAGAAGTTGTTATTGCAAAAATGAATAGTACTAATTTTTTCATGTTGTTTATTTAATTTACAAATGTAAAACAAAAACCGCTCCATAGTGAAATAGAGCGGTCAAGTGTTCTACATCTCAATCACAAGGGTAGAACGTCAACTTAAATTAATGCAATTATTTATCTATTGTAATCGTTGTTTTTGATACGCTTCCATTTTGTAAAGTATCTGTTTTAGTTTTGATTACTTGTTCGTCATCTTCTGAGTATTTCCATTGTCCATCTGTAGATGTACTCGAATCTGATCTTTGATCTAATTCTAACGCATCATCCGAATTTAGATTTTCTTCTATCGGGCAATCTAAACATATCGCTTTACCGTTTTGAACTTGAAAAGTTTGGTCTTTGTTGCGACCCAAGTCAACAACATCATCTCCTATCCAGTTGTAATAGTTGTACTGGAACCTCCTATTCAATTTCATCTTCGTTCCTTCTGGTAAATATATCGTTACATTTACTTTTTGTCCGAAGAGTCCAGTTCCTTTAGGTGCAATAATATAATTAGGTGCAGTAAAAGAATTTTCAGTCATTTTGTATTCATAAACTAAAGATTCGGCATTAGTTTTTGCTTTTGTAAATGAATCACCTTTTGCCTTGAAATTAAGCTTTACATAAACGAGACTATCTCTGCTTTGTGCAACAGCTACATGTACCTCTTTAACTCTTATCGCCTTTTCACCATTATAATCAATAACATTAAATCCATTATTATTGACGTAGACCTCGTTGCCTAAATCAGTATTCTTCAACAAATTTAATTCAAACACCTTGTCTTTTTCAATAGCGTACTCTTCCACATTGATCACATTAGCATCAAAGGCTTGGCTAGCAGCAATACGCGCCGCTGATACACTTATAACGATAACAGAAATTACCCATAGAACTACAAGAACAATTTTGGCCGGCATACCTATTGATTTCAAGTTGTTCACTAATAACTTTAAACCTAAGATAGCAAGAATGAACAACGGTATTCCTGCTGCAAAAATTATTGCAGTTATCAATACCCAAGAAGCTTGCTCATGAGGGATCACAAGGTCAAACAAATGAATTAAATTCTGACCATCTACATTAACTACACTAGCAGTAATCATAGATACGATTAAACCTATTAATCCGGTAATAGCGGCAAGAAATACCACTAGTCCTATGATCTTTATGATCGCTTTAAAAAACCCTTTAATTAGTCTTCCTAAAAAGCTGAAGAATCTAATGGATCCTCTTTTTCCTTTCTGACCTACGATATGGTGGCTGGCGTCGGTCTGCCCATCAACCACAGGTTCAAAACCCTGCTTAAAATTCTCTTCTATATTAGAAATATTTACTTCTTTACCCATCATCGTGAGACGCTGGTTAGTGGTTACCGCGTCAGGTACAAGAATCCAAAGCAAAATGTAAACAGGTATTGCCCATCCTACACTAAAAAAGACTAATAGAACCCAAATAACACGTACCCATATAGTATCTATGCCTAAGTAAAAACCTAAACCACTAGAAACACCACCTACGTAGCCGTTTTGTGTATCTCTAAATAGTTGCTTGTTTTTACCAGAAGGTCTATAAGCTCTACGAGAAGTTTGCTCTTCAAAAATTTCTTCAT
Organism: Nonlabens dokdonensis DSW-6; assembly: GCF_000332115.1. Taxonomy (NCBI): domain Bacteria; kingdom Pseudomonadati; phylum Bacteroidota; class Flavobacteriia; order Flavobacteriales; family Flavobacteriaceae; genus Nonlabens; species Nonlabens dokdonensis. The sequence goes on along the minus strand of NC_020156.1, from coordinate 7,185 downwards.
CCACTTCATAATCTTCAGGTTGTCCCATAATACTGATGACTTCCTCTACGTGATTTATAGAAATGACCTGTTGATCATTAGCTCTTTTTTCAAGAAATAGCTCTGCAATGCGCGATTCTATATCGCTCATGATCTCGTCAGCACCACTAGTGCCGGCAAATGATTTACGTACTGCCGCTAGATAACGTTGCAGTCGTTGGTAGGCATCTTCATCTATATGGAAGAACAGCCCAGCTAGGTTTATATTGATGGTCTTGTTCATGATTTCGTTGTTTTTGATTTGGTCACTAGGTTAACTGCATTTTTGAGATCGTCCCAGGTAGTAGTAAGTTCTGTAAGAAATATTTTACCTGTTTCTGTAAGTCCGTAATACTTACGTGGCGGTCCTCCTGTACTTTCTTCCCACCTGTAATTAAGGAGTCCAGCATTTTTTAGTCTGGTAAGTAAAGGGTAAATAGTACCTTCTACTACTAGCATTTTAGCATCTTTTAAAGTGTCAAGAATCTCTGCGACATAGGCATCTTCTTCTTTTAAGATGGATAGAATGCAGTACTCTAGTACTCCTTTACGCATTTGCGCTTTTGTGTTTTCTATCTTCATATTATTTTTCTTTTGAAACCTCTACTTCATCATGATGAGGTATAAAGTTAATCGTTAGTGGATAATCGTAATTTTCTCCATCGTGTGCTTTTATGGCCGCTTTTATAGTACAAACGAGATCTATAACACCTAAAGCAAATATCGCAGTACCGCAAATGACACCGCTAGCAATGATGGTACTAAATATTCCCATATCATTCCAGAAAGGAAAGTCACTTCCATGATCCATCGCTTCCCAAAGACTAGGACCTCCAGATATCATAGAGCCTATGATAACTCCGCCGCCTATAAATGCGAGAACGATCGTGTAAAGAGTCAAACTTATTTGAAAGTTAATCGCTTGCTTTCCATGTCTGTCTATAAATTCAGATTTTTTAGAATTGATCATCCATAAAAGAATGGGCAGCACAAAATTACCCAAGGGAAATAACCATTTACCGAAGGTCAGTAAATGAATACCAGTGGCGATATTATTGTGATTATTTTGGTTTGTTGATTCCATAGCATATTATTTTCTTATGCAAATATATATCTAAAAGATAGTATTATGCAATACAAAGTACTAAATATTTTTAATTTCAAGGTTGGTTTTAATAGTTTCGCTTTCGCGAAAGCGTAATAAATACAAGCCTTTTCACTACTTTTGTATACCTGAAAATATTTTTGAAATAAATTCTAATTTTATGATCACACCTAAAAAAATCAATGCTTTTACCTTTTTTAAGCTACCGAGTTGCTGGTGGACTGGTGTGAGATGTCAAGAAATTGATCCTGAAAACTGTACCGTAACAGTGAAGCATAAATGGTTCAATCAGAATCCCTTTAAGAGTATGTATTTTGCCGTTCAAGCTATGGCGGCTGAGCTTTCTACTGGTGCATTAGTTATGTCTTATATTCAACAAAGTGATGCCAAAGTTTCTATGCTAGTCGCAAACAATAAAGCTACTTTTACTAAAAAAGCTACGGGACTTATTACTTTTAAATGCCATGATGGGCTCGCTATTAAAGAGGCTATCGAGAAAACTATTGCCACTGGAGAAGGACAAACTGTATGGATGACATCGCAAGGTGTCAATGAAGATGGAATTCAAGTAAGTGAGTTCCAGTTTGAATGGACGGTGAGGAGGAAAGGGTAGTTTTAATTTCAGAAATTTGCGCAGCAAATTATCTGGAATCTCTTAGAACCTATCTCCAAGTTTGTCAACCGAACAGAGCCATCCCAGAAAATTTGGCTCGAGATATCTCAAAGTAGTTCATTACCTATTCCAAATTTATCAGGGATCGGCTGATTTTATCTAAAAAAATGTTTCACCCTTATTCCCTAATAATGAAAAACAGCACCATGCTTGGTTGAGTGATAGTCGAAACCTTTTTACCGAGCACAATCTCTATTCTCAGGTAAACCTCTTCGACTATCGATCAGACTAATATTCGAAAATTTTGCTTTTTTCTGTTCCCAATTTCATCAAGGATCTCCTTAATTCTATCTTAGAGATTGTAAAGTTTTCTTACTTCTCTAATCGCTATTAAAACAATTCTTTATTTTCACGCTATGAAAGCAACGATACAGAAATATGTTCTTAATTTTAAGCAGCCAGCAGGTACTTCTCGTGGTGTTTTAAAAACTAAAAACACCTGGTTTTTAATTCTTGATAACGGCGAGAAAAAGGGAATAGGAGAGATCAATATGTTTCAAGGCCTTTCTATGGATGACCGTCCTGATTTTGAAGAGAAACTACAATGGATTTGCGATCATATTTCGCTTTCTCCATCACAAATCATGCAGGAATTAAAAGAATGGCCATCGATATTGTTTGGTTATGAAACGGCACTTCAATCTTTGCAATCTAGCAATCCATTTACTCTATTCCCGTCTTTATTTACAGAAGGTCAGGATTCTATTTCTATAAACGGTCTGGTCTGGATGGGCGATCAAGATTTTATGATGCAACAGCTAGAGGAAAAGCTGAAAGCTGGTTTTAATTGCATCAAAATGAAGATAGGCGCCATAGACTTTGAAGCCGAAATGGGTTTATTGAAATTGATACGTTCCCGCTTTCGCGAAAGTGAGATCACCATAAGAGTAGATGCAAATGGTGCTTTTACTCCAGACAATGCAATACAAAAGCTGGAGGCAATTTCTAAACATCAAGTGCATAGTATTGAGCAACCTATAAAACAAGGTCAATGGCAAGAAATGGCTGCACTTTGTGAGCAAACACCACTTGATATCGCTCTAGATGAAGAGTTAATAGGATTGTATGATAGAGAAAGCAAAATTAAATGTCTAGACACTATCAAGCCGCAATATGTTATTCTAAAGCCAGCCTTAGTAGGTGGTTTTCAAAGTAGTAGAGAATGGATAGATCTTGCTACACAACGCAATAGTGGCTGGTGGATAACAAGTGCTTTGGAATCTAATGTAGGCTTGAATGCCATTGCTCAATTTACCTATACTCTTGGCAGTCAAATGCCACAAGGTCTAGGAACAGGCTCTCTATACACAAATAATATTGATGCGCCACTAGAGATTAAAAAAGGTCATTTATGGTGTAACACATCTACAGGCTGGAACACTAATGATTTAAATTTATAAGTATGTTTATTAAAAGAGGTGCAAACGGTTTTCATGATTCTTGGAAATGGATTATTGGCGCATTTGTTATCTTTATAGGGTGTCAGTTAATAGGAGCTATTCCTTTTATAATAGCAGTTTTCTATAAACTAGTAAGCGAGTCTGGACCTGAATCACTCAATTCTATTACAGAATCTACTTTGATGACCACTTTTTCAAAGAATGTGACATTCTTTCTTTTGATGATTAGTTTTGTAATAGGTACTATTGTTTGGTGGCTCTGGATAAAATATATTCATAAATTATCATGGAATGAAGCTACTACTTCTAGAAAGACCTTTGACTGGAATAGAGCCTTTTTCGCTTTTGCAGTTGTCGGTGTTGTTTCTATAGCGACTACTGTGATAAGTTATTACTTAGATCCAGATGTTTATGTATGGAACTTTAATTCTACTAACTTTTTCACACTAGCGATTATAGCGATCATTTTAGTCCCGATACAAACGACTTGGGAAGAGCTGCTGTTTAGAAGTTATGCGATGCAAGGTCTAGGTATTATTACCGGCAATCGAGCGGTACCTTTTATTGTTACTTCACTCGTTTTTGGATTGATGCATATTTTCAATCCAGAAATTGCAAAAATGGGTTACATAGTTATGATATGGTATATAGGAACAGGTTTCTTGTTAGGAACCATGGCTTTAATGGATGAAGGGACAGAACTAGCGATAGGTTTTCATGCGGCAAATAATTTATTTATTGCGTTACTTGTAACTGCAGACTGGACTGCTTTTCAAACAGACTCTTTGTTAATCGATACATCAGATCCTACGGCGACTTGGCAGACTTTCATACCTATGTTTATATATTATCCGGCTTTAATTCTTTTATTTGCCAAGAAGTACAAATGGAATAACTGGAAACACAAATTATTTGGTGCTATAGAAGTGCCAGCTTTAAAAAACGAGTATTATGATACCAACGGTACATCCCAATTTTAAACTCAATGGCCATTCATTAAATAATGAAGGTGTTGCTATTGTAGCTTATAGTTATATCAAAGAAGGTGAAGAATGGGAAAAACAAGTAGGAGATTTTTTATTAAGTTGGTTAGATAACTATGATGTTGTAACTGTTAGAACAAGCGGTTCTACTGGTGTTCCTAAAGAATACAAACTACTTAAAGAGCACATGATCAATAGTGCTATAATGACAGGTAAGCGTTTTAATATAGACGAAGAAAAAGATGCATTGTGTTGCTTACCACTAAGCTATATTGCAGGGAAAATGATGTTAGTTAGAGCGATGACTTTAGGATGGCACCTTGACTTGGTGGCACCTAGTACAACGCCTTTAAAGAAAGCAGAAAAGCGCTACGACTTTACAGCAATGTCACCATTACAAGTATCTAAATCACTGGATGATATTCATAAAACAAGAAAAGTAATTATAGGCGGTGGAGCAGTTTCAAAAAGTCTTATAGAAAGATTAGATAGAAAGCACACCAAAGCCTACCACACCTATGGAATGACAGAGACTTGTTCTCATATTGCAGTGAGACAATTGTATCCTAGATATGACGAAAACTACACGGTATTAGACGATATAAAAATAGAGAAAGACGAGCAAGGAAAACTTGTTGTTCATGCACCTTTACTTTCTAAAACATCATTAGTTACAAATGACCTAGTAGAGCTAGTAGGAGAGAAGGAATTCAAAGTGTTAGGTAGAGTAGATGATGTGATTAACACAGGTTCTGTAAAAGTTCATCCTGCTCAAATAGAAGAAAAATTATCTCATCGCTTAACTGGAAATTTCTTCATCTCCGGAAAAGCAGATGAAGATTTAGGTCAAAAGGTAGTCTTAATCGTAGAAGGTGACGAGCGAGATGTACAAGATGCATTCAAAAAACTTGAAAAATTTGAAAAGCCTAAGGAAATCTTTTTTGTAAATTCCTTTGATAGGACGCACACAGGAAAGGTTGATAAGCGCACAACGCTAGAAAAACTTTTTTCTGATCATAGATAAATTATAGAATCTTATTAGAAATGAAATGAATAACCCTATTAAAATCAATTGATTAAATAGGGTTATTGTTATTTAAAGCTAATCATTCTATTTGCTATCTAATTTCTTAGCAATCGCATCGGTAGCTCGATCTAGCATTTTGTAAACGTTTTCAAAACCTTGAGAACCGCCATAATAAGGATCTGGTACATCAAGATTTTCACCAGGGAAAACTTCATCTAGAATTTTAATGACTTTATTCCTTTCTTCGTCAGTAGCTGCCATAGAAACTACGTCTCGATAGTTGGACTCGTCCATGACGTACAAAAAGTCAAACTCCTGAAAATCTTCCTTTAAAAGTTTACGGCTTTTTTGCTTAGTAATATCAAGACTGTTTTTCTTAGCAACGGCGATAGATCTTTTATCTGGTGCCTCTCCTTTGTGACCACCGCTTGTTCCTGCGCTGTCTACTGTAAATTTGGTAAAATTAAGCTTAGACCTCATTAAACCTTCAGCAAGAGGCGATCGGCATATATTACCTAAACATATCATTAATATGTTTGTTTTCATAATGCTTAATTCGATAGTTTCTTACGTAGATCTTCAACGTATTTGTTGAATTGTTTATCTGTAGAAGCAAGATTGTCTACTGTTTTACAAGCGTGAAGAACAGTTGCATGATCACGTTTTCCTATTTGAGTTCCTATACTAGCAAGAGAAGCTTTAGTTAACTTTTTAGAAAAATACATAGCAAGTTGTCTAGCCTGCACAATGTGGCGCTTACGTGTTTTAGATTGTAAGGTTTCTACATCCATTGAGAAATAATCACTTACCACTTGCTGTATTTGATCAATTGAAATCTCACGTTTTGTGTTCTTAACGTAGTTCTCAACAATCTTGCGAGCAAGTTCTATAGTAATATCTTTGCGATTAAAAGAAGAATGTGCAATTAGTGAGATGATAGCACCTTCTAGTTCACGTATGTTTGTTTTAATATTATCGGCAAGATAATGCACTACATCATCTTCCATTTCTACACCGTCACGGTATAATTTATTCTTGATTATAGAAACACGCGTTTCATAATCTGGATGATTCAACTCTGCACTAAGTCCCCATTTAAAACGCGAAAGCAATCGTTGTTCAATATCCTGCATATCTACAGGTTTCTTATCACTTGTTAAGATTACTTGTTTCCCATTTTGATGTAGATGGTTAAAAATATGGAAGAAAACATCTTGAGTACTTGCCTTTCCAGCAAAGAATTGAATGTCGTCCACAATCAGTACATCTACAATCTGATAAAAGTGGATGAAATCATTTCTATTATTCTTACGTACAGATTCTATATATTGTTGGGTAAATTTTTCAGCACTGATATAAAGAACTGTCTTATCTGGATAATTTTCTTTAATTCCTACACCTATTGCGTGAGCTAGGTGTGTTTTACCTAATCCTACACCTCCAAAAATAAGTAACGGATTAAAGCTTGTTCCACCAGGCTTGTTTGCTACAGCCATTCCTGCACTACGTGCCAGTCTATTAGAATCTCCTTCTAAAAAAGTTTCAAAGTTATAAGAAGGATTTAATTGAGATTCAATTTTTACATTTCTTATTCCTGGAATTATAAAAGGATTTTTAAGTTCAGGACTTTTACTTCTTACAGGAGCATCAACAGATTGAGAATTTTTTATAGATCGATTACTACTTGGTATTTTTTCAGTAAAAGCTTCCATCCCTTTAGTAGGATTTTCCATTCTTATAGCATAAATCAATTTTGCGCCTTCACCTAGCTCTCTTGTAAGAGCTGCTTTCAATAATTTTATGTAATGTTCTTCCAGCCATTCATAAAAAAAACGACTAGGTACTTGAATACTTAATGCGGTATCAGTTAGCTTTACAGGTTGAATAGGTGCAAACCAGGTTTTGTATGCTTGGAGAGTAATATTATCTTTTATAAAAGCGAGACAATTGTCCCATACCGATTCTGCCGTCAGTGCCAT